>JBEKBU010000119.1:0-12320 GCA_050015235.1 Methylomonas sp.
GAATCGAGATTGATCAAATGGATCAGGGTTTCTTCCGTGTCACCGCCCATTATGGATTTATGGATGCACCCAATGTGCCGCTGATACTTAGTTTGTGCAAGTTAAAAAATTTAGATATTGACCAGCAAAACGCTTCGTTCTTTATTGGTAGAGAAACATTAATACCCTCGAGCAAACCGGATTTAAATCCCTTGCAGGAAAAAATTTTCTTGTTTATGTACAAAAATGCTTCATCACCTATCCAGTTTTTTAAAGTCCCACCAGAGCGTGTGGTTGAATTGGGCGTACAGTTTGAAATCTAACGAAATTTTTAATTGCCGAACCGGGTTATTGGTCGCATAGTGTGTGTAAGAGGTTTGTCAGCAACACGGGAAGTCGTTTTGAATAGAATCGGGAAATTCCAACAATTGTTCGGTGACAACTGCGACCAGATGATCTGCGGTATTATGTAGCAATTGCACAAAGCCATTATCCCCCGCACCCACTTAAAATATCCGCCATTCTAAACCAAAGGCGGATAATAAAATGGCAGAAACCCACGTAATAAGTGCATTAACGTCTAAGCGCTCGGAGCTTGCCATTGCGATCAGCCTTTTCATTGCTTGGGCGAACAGAGCCATTCACATAAGCGCCGTCGATCTCGACTTCGCCGGCAAGCTTTTCGGCGTTGTTGTCTATTAAGGACTCTCTGATTTTGTGCATCAGAACAAAAGCCGTCTTGTATTGAACATCCAGATCGCGGGAAAGTTGCAGCGCCGAAAAGCCTTTAGCGGTATTGGTGTAGAGCGCAATCGCTCCAAGGTAAATTTTTAGCGGTAATTTGTGAAACGCGAACAGCGTGCCGGATGTGACCGAAAACGTGTGATGATAATGCTTGCATCGCCACTGTTTTCTGGTCGAAATAAAGTAATGCTTATCAAAAATGCCGCAATCTGGACAAACCACCTCATCACGCTCGCCCCACCGTGATTTGCGGAACACTTCAAAAGCCGCATCGTCCGACATCTCAAAGATTTCTCTTAGAGACATCGAGCGAGCTTCAGCGGTAAGAAGGAAATGTTGCGCCATCGGAATTTTTAGGTTGTCGATGAGCTTAGATTACAGAGCCATTTCGCTGCTGTCAACAAATGTTCTTAATTTGTTCTATTTCTATATGGCAAGAAGTAAGAGGGAAACCTAAGCCATTGATTTTATTATTTGTGCGCTTGCTACATAATACCGGTTTTTTGGTTTTAACTCACTTTTTAATGCGATGGTCGTGCGTTCGAATCGCACTCTACACACCAAATATTTCAATGACTTACGGCAAATCGCAAGTCCTTTTTTATGCCCAATTTACCCACTGGGTAAATTAAGATGCTAAACGCAACATCGTGGCGCCTTCCACTTTATGTTAGTTTCTCCACAGCATCAACTAATTCCCCAACTTCGGCGGGTGAATAGTGAATCGTGATATCACCATCTATGAGAGAGCCACCCGGCAAGAGGGCAGTGAGTTCGCCGCCGGATTCGCGTAGCCGCTGGATCAGACGGTATATCTGCCGCTCAGATAATTCTGATTCCACAGCAGCTTCATGCGCTCAGTTACGTGGACAATGTTTGAATTCCACCAACGGACGCAGGATTACTGCACATCGATGTGCTTCATTCCATTCCTCTTCTTCGATCAGCGAAAGGTCAGTCATAGTACCTTTTTTTGCGCCGTGCTGACGTCGACGGCGCAGAACCCCTATTTGGTTTACGAATTATCGCGTTGCCGAAATTTGATTTGCGAAAAGTATAAAATCTGATTTCAAAAGAAAAGCAGTTCAATACGAGCAGTGGGACAAGATTCACAAGTTTCATATGAAAAATCTAACTGCTTTAAGCATTAATAACAGCAAGAATAAACGCATCGTAATTATAACAATTACGAATACATGTTAGCCCACAACCGATCAAGTTACCTGCCGGTAAACGCATTCGCAAACTTGAAATGCAAGCAGAAGTCCGCGTTCGTTCCGACAATTGGCAACAACCGCGAAATATTATCAGAGAGAACTATCATGGCCTTAACATCAGCAAATTTGAACGATATCGGTTTCGGTCCAGGCAAGACCGAAAATTTTCTAATCCAATACGACGACTCGTTACCCGATCAAACCGACGTCATCGCCAATGCCAACGCCTTAATGGCGATAGTCGAAAATGAATTCACTGTCACCACCGCTTGGTTCAACACGCCTAGCGGCAAGTTCGGTACAGCTAACCGGCAAGTGGTCAATCTTGACCGCGCCGCCGGCAGCGGCGCCAACAACAGCGGCTATGGCAGTGCGATTAGCGTCGACTCGATTGGCGCGGGTTCCAATCCCCAGGAAAGCGTCAAAATGGTCTGGATGAATGAATGGGCCGAGATACTCATGTCCATCGCCGGCAATTGGAACGCGGGTGACAGCAGTGGCGAAGGCTTGTCGCAATATTGCGGTATAGTGCGTTTTCAAGTAGGGCATTATAGCTACTATGATTCCTGGGTGGATGGCTGGCTTAATGGCGTCACAGGCAGTCCTAACGCCGAGAGGTCCGACTGGGTCACCCAGACATTCCACGGTTCCGGCAGCGTTCATGGTGACGGCGATTCCGTCAGCTTCGGTTGCGCCCTGGCTTTCATATACTATTTGAACGTGCAGCTGGATTTTAGCATCAACCAGATCATTGCAGCATATGCCAACAACCTGGGAACTGCTTACCAAACTCTTACCGGCGACTCAGGGAACCCGTTTCCATTTTTTCTGAATCTTGTCTCCAACGTCTACCCCGCATCCGCCACTGCCGATATTCCAGGACCTGTCAGCGATAACCCTTTCCCGATGGCCATCGTGTCTTTCGCCGACAACAAAAATACCTACGGTCTTGATGAAGCCAAGGACATTATCAATCAGGGCGGCCTGGTATCCGGGGCTTTCTGGGTGCTGGTGGACGGTTTCAACAAACAATCCTTCAATGCCCACAACATCACAGCAACGAACAACTTTACCGGCGATTTCTTCACTCTGCCGGGCGTACAGATCACGCCAAACCCCATAGGCCCGCAATTTCAGGCCGGAATCAACAACACTACGCCGCAGCGTATCGGCATCCCTTTCGACATTACGCTGGACAATGACTTTCTGACTCAAAATCCTGGCACTTACACGCTTACCGTCACTCTAACCTCCAACGGCAATCCGGTTAGCGGCGGCACGGTCTCCACCCAGTTCGAACTTCTGGCTGGAGCGGACCCCTACTTCTCGAACATTGATATCAATCAGGATAATCAGCCTTATCTCAGCCAGGATTTGCGTGTCTTCACCATCACGCCAGCGCAGAACGCGACCCCTATCCCAGGCGGCCCATCACTCGTCGACAGCGTGGCCGGCGCGTATAACTATATCCAGCAACTTCTCATCTATCTGAACTCGACGCCCAGTTTCACCAATCCGCGTGGCGTCGATCCCTTCACCACCGTCTTTCCCGATCAGTACGGGGCCAACCAGACTGACTCATCCGTGTCGCCCTTTACGCTGGATACGAGCGCTTTTCCGGTCATCAAACTCGATAACAACTACAACTTCGCAATTGCCAGGGTGCGCCTCCAAGGTTCCTCGGGAGTTTCCGGTGAAGCCGAGAACGTGCGTGTGTTTTTCCGCTTGTTCACGACACTAAGCAACGACACTGACTTTGATAGTAGTGGCGCCTATCTATCGAATCCTGATGCCGCCGGTCAACCCGGCAGTCCGCTAGTTGGCGCCAGTAACACCACGATTCCAATGTTCGCCACTAATAATCTTCCTAGCAACACCGACTACGATCCCGGCGGACCGAATATTCAGACCATAGTCATCCCGAACAACCAGGACGGCGTTTACCACTACTACGGTTGCTTCCTCAACGTTTACGACCAGAATAACACCATCAACAGCCAGCCCGTGCAGGCTCTGCTCAACGGTGATCATCATTGCCTGGTTGCGCAAATCGCCTACGATGACGCTCCGATTCCTCAGGGTGCTTCCCCGCTGTCATGGGACCAGCTCGCCCAGCGTAACCTCCAAGTTACGTTTTCCGACAATCCTGGGCCTGCAGCGTCCCATCGCATACCGCAAACCTTCGATTGCCGTCCCAGCGGCGTTGTGGTAGCGCCGGGCAGCAAGCATCCTCCGGTTCTTCCCGACGAATTAATGATAGACTGGGGCGCGATTCCACCCGGCTCTGTCGCTTCTCTTTACTGGCCTCAGGTCAACGCCGCCGACGTCATCAAGCTTGCCAGCCAATTCTACAGCTCAAACCCACTGAAGCTTGCGGACAGCCACACCATACAACTGAATATCACTGCCGGCCTGAGTTACATTCCTATCCCCAGCGGCGCTGGTGAAAGCTTTGCCGGCTTGTTTACCGTCGATCTCCCACCCGGCAAAGTCTTCAACGGGCAGAATTTCGACATCCTGGTGCGCCGACTCTCCAGCAAGACCTACACCCCGCCACCGCCGATTCAAACGCCGACCACAACCCACACCCTGCCGGCGCGTTTCGAAGAAGCAGCAAAAGACAGCAAAGCGAAAGCCGCATCGGTGGGCAAGGCCAACAGCATACAAGCGCAAGCCCGGAATGATTCGACAGTATCCTACAGCGGCGCTTACAGTTGGCGCTACATGGTTGGTGCGTTCAAAGTGCAGATTCCGGTCACCACTGCTGAAAATATACTACCCACAGAGGAGAACACCCTAGCCATAATGAAATGGCGTCTCCAAGAAATGTTACCGTCCAATCGCTGGTATCCGGTGCTGCAAAAATACATTTCTTATATTTCTGATCGTATTGCCGGCTTGGGAGGCAATCCGAACGCGATTCCGCCTTCCTTATCCGGCGCCCCCATTGCCGTTATTGGCAAAACAGAAGCCAGCGCCTATACGGGCAAGATTTGTGAAGTCATTTACGACTGCTTCGGCAATTTTGCAGGCTTTGTCCTCGAATCGTGCTGTGAGCGTCACAGCTTTTCGTCTCACGAGCCTGGAATTGGCGAAATTGTGCTGCGCGCCTGTCGCGAACGGATGATCGCCACCGTTTATGTCGGACCTGCACCGCACAATAAAATCCGTGAGATCGTGATCGGCAGTTACGCTGGAGGATCGTCTCGCTGCTAAGCTAAAGCGGCTCGTCAACCGAGTTGCGACTGGACGCCCTCGGCCCTGAGTCTTCAGAGGCCGAGGGACTCGCAATAACGTGGCGCCAGGCAGCGCCCCACCTTTCGGCAAGAAATATTGTCTGATAAAGTCTAAACTTCTACAGCAAATCGCATCATTAGTTATAGTCATCCATGATTGCAACTTAAAAGTTTTGCAAGCAGGTTATCAATAACCAATTGTGCAACCGGACTCTTGTCTTTACTGTTTTGCGGAAAAATGATATTCAATACCTGATGCTTGGATAAATTGCAAGTGCTTTGCTGGATATTTGAGTATTTAGCGGTTACGATTCCGTTTTCAGTTTGAATATTTTGTTTCTAATTTTTGTATCATAAATTAAGTGGCGGTATTCAGAATGTTTAAAAAGTATCTTTACCTTTCAGGTTGGGTCCTATTGCTGTTTTTGGGGGAGAAAGCCCAGTCTGAAACGTTTAAATGTAGTGATCACGGTAAAACGCTTTATACCGATGATCGCAAGCGCTGTAAAACGTCTGATGTAAAACAGGATATCGCAAATGCGGTAAGTCCTGCCCCCACAAATTCAAAATCGGCGGCTGCATCCGCTTCCAGGCCAACTACGACTTCATCCATTTTGCCGGATTTGTTGAAAAACCTGCCGTTGCCGGCCGGAATTTCCAAGGAGGAAATCGAGACGGGCTGGAAAACCATTATGGACGCCCAAAAACGCGGCGCCTGGAAAGCGCCGGAAATACCGGATGAAGACAAGTAAATTCTAGATGGCCGTGAAATACACGGTCTAATTGAAGAAGGCCGGTGATTATAAGATATGCAGAGCCAAAGATATCCCGTGTTCCGCAATATTGGAAGCGTCCTTTTTAAGGTCGAAAGTAATTTTCATTTATTGATCGTTTAGACAAAAAATCATACAAGCAAATTTAACGACTCGACGCCCGAAAAACGGTTTTAAAAATTCGGCGCAGATTACTACAAATTTTGAGTTGTTAAACGGCGTTGAAATTTTTCCAGTTTTACCAGAAATAAGCGTCAAAGCTTTCCAACGCCTTTTCCCTTTCTTGCTGTTATTATTACAAAGCTCATCTTGCTTCCTGGAAAAAACAACGCTGATTACTGCCAAATATTGAATGCCGTTTCACATCATCGTGACAACCTCACTCGGCTCAAGCTAGGTTTTCCGAAATATACAAGTTATAACACATTGATTTTATATAGAACAATTTTATAGCTGAAGAATTATCTGAAAAACTGTGGTTATGTTAATTTGTACACGCTTTGTATGATATTTAATAAAGCTTGCATAATACGATTTATTGGGTGTACTCTTCAACTGACGGCAGAAAAGTTAATCCCAAAGAGCAAATGGTCATCTATTTTTTTGAAAAAAACATCAGTTTTTGTTAAAAAACGACAACGCTCTCGATATTAAGATTAAGTTATTTTAGACGCGTAATCATTGCCGTTGAGTGCTTCATGCCGCGGTAAAGAATAACATTGCGACGATGTAGCGCCTGTAATAATAAAAATAATAAATAAGGGAATTACTATGTCAAATTTCCGCATTGATCTTGGCGCTTTTCAGCGGATCATTTTAAATCCGATCCATCTAACTTTAACCGCCGAGCAGCGCGCCACCCTGAAAGCCAATATTCAGCCTTGCCTCGACGCCATCCTATTTTTTACGGCGACCGGCGCCGCCAGAGGCGTGAACGGACATACCGGCGGAACCTATGTTACCGTGCCGGAAGTCATGATTATGGTCGCCCTATTCCGGGGATCGGCCAAACAATACGAAACTGTATTCTTTGACGAAGCCGGTCATCGCGCGGCGCATTGGCATTTGCCCGGCCATCCTGAATTAGGTTTCACG
This sequence comes from Methylomonas sp., assembly GCA_050015235.1. Lineage (GTDB taxonomy): Bacteria > Pseudomonadota > Gammaproteobacteria > Methylococcales > Methylomonadaceae > Methylomonas. The sequence continues at coordinate 7,045 of JBEKBU010000119.1, forward strand.
TCCGGCGTGAAATTCAGCTCCGGTCGGCTAGGCCATATGTTGCCTTACGTCAACGGCGTAGCCATGGCCAATCCAGGCAAGATTTTATTCTGTCTCGGCTCCGACGGATCGCAGCAAAATGGTCACGATGCCGAAGCCGCACGCTTGGCGGTCGCCCAATATTTAAACGTTAAGCTGATCATCGATGACTATGACGTCACCATTGCCGGCCACCGTTCGTATTTTTTGTCCGGGTGTACGACAGCCAAAGCTTTAGCCGGTCACGGACTCACCGTGCTGGAAGGCGACGGCGAGGATCTGGACGATCTTTATAAGCGCATCTGCACCGCCATCAATACGCCTGGCCCGGTCGCCGTTATCAATCACCGCCCCATATGTCCGGGCATAGCCGGCCTGGAAGGCTCTACCCACGGACATGACGTGGTTTCCGTAACAGTAGCGATTGAATATTTTGAATCGCACGGCCAACAGGCGGCGGCCGAATATCTGAAAAACGTAAAAGCGCCTAAGAATGACGCCGTGTTCCTGGGCTCTAGCGACAAATGGGACGCTAATCGGAATGTATTCGCCGACGCGGCCGCGGCGAATCCCTTTGGGCGCAAATGCGCCCATTTTAGTTAGATTCACTAATTGATGAGGATAAAACTATGTCAGAAATCATTTATGTTTTAACAGTACTGTTTTTTGCTTATGCGATTAATAAGGTTATTGGTAAAGAAATAGTGGTCTTTATCAAAACATTCTTTCCGCAATGCGGATTGATTTTACTCGCGTTACAAAAATTGTCGACGACAAGTTTAAACCGTGTCGGCGTGTATTTTAATCGTTATTAAACAGGTTGCAATGCAAAAACGAATCATCGCTGGTAAACAGCCAAACGAAGCGTTTAAGGCGCGGGACTGGTTGGATCTGGAAGAGTTAGCAGAGGTTGAATTAACGTCCGAAGATCCTGCTTATCTTATCGAAGCCGCTTTGTCGCCTCGCATGAAACAAGGCTGGCGGGCGGATAGGTCCGGAAAGCAAACCATACGCCTGCTTTTTATGCAGCCGCAACAGGTTCAGCGCATTCAGCTTAGTTTTATTGAAGCTGTATCCAGCAGAACTAAAAAGTTCGTGCTGCGGTTGTCCCGGAATCATGGAGAGTCGTTAGTGGAAATTGTGCGGCAGCAATGGAATTTTAGTCCGGAAGGCGGGAATACGGAATCCGGACAGCAGGTATTAGAGTTGTCGGGGGTAACATTGATCGAATTGAGCATTACTCAGAATCTCAGCGGTCAGCCTGTCATCGCTTTCATTGAAAAAAATGCGCTTTTTAAATACCCGCCGTGGCCATTGGCGCTCGCTTTTCTTATAAAAAACGGCGCCTACTCGATTACTTGAGCGATCTAGAGCATTATAATAATAATTATGTCTGATTGAGTGATCTATGATGCGGTATGTGAAGTTACATTGTCATGATCAACTTATTTCAGTTGGAGGGATCAAATGTCAGTGTCCAGTTACAATATCCATCAATTAACCAGAAATACCATTGCTTTAATTCTTGCCGGCGGCCGGGGTTCACGGTTAATGAATATGACCGATTGGCGGGCTAAACCCGCCGTACCTTTCGGTGGCAAATTCCGTATTATTGACTTTCCGTTAACCAATTGTATTAATTCCGGTATCCGTAAAATCGGCGTTATGACTCAATACAAGGCGGATTCACTTATTCGCCATATTCAACAGGGCTGGGGTTTTATGCGAGGCGAGTTTGGAGAATACGTTGATATCATGCCAGCGCAACAACGCATCGATGAGACCTCTTGGTACAAAGGCACTGCCGATGCTATTTTTCAGAATATCGACATTCTGAGGGCTCGTAAACCCGAACACATTTTAATCCTGGCGGGCGATCATATTTATAAAATGGATTATGCGGCCATGTTGACTGACCATGTTGAGAAAAACGCCGATTTAACGATAGGCTGTCTGGAAGTTCCATTGAAAGACGCAACGGCTTTTGGCGTCATGGATGTCGATGTAAACCGTAGAGTGAGGGCTTTTGTTGAAAAGCCTAAAAACCCACCGCTGACGCCAGGTCGGACCGATACTGCACTAGTATCCATGGGCATTTACATTTTCAATGCGGAGTTCTTGTGGGAACAACTGCTTAAAGATGCCGATACCAGGCATTCGACCCACGACTTTGGCAAAGATATTATTCCTGCCGTAATTGATTGCTATGCCGTCAATGCTTATCCGTTTTTGGATTTACAAAGCGGCGAACAAAGCTATTGGCGCGATGTCGGGACAATCGACGCCTATTGGTCGGCCAACATGGAATTAATCGGCGTTAATCCGGATTTGAATTTATACGACGCCACTTGGCCCATATGGACTTATCAGGCGCAAACACCACCCGCCAAATTTGTTTTGGATGAAGATGAAAGACGCGGGCTGGCTGTTGATTCCATGATATCGGGCGGTTGTATTATTTCAGGTTCAACAATCAGGCATTCCATGGTGTTCTCAAATGTAAAAGTAAATTCCTATTCAGTCATACAGGATAGTATCTTATTGCCGCAAGTTACGATTGGCCGGCATTGCCGGATTACCAAAGCAATTATTGAAAAAGGATGTGAGGTGCCCAAGGATACCATCATTGGCGAAAATCTTGAGCAAGACAAAGAAAAATATTATGTCAGCGAAGGCGGCGTAGTGTTGGTAACACCGGAGATGTTGGGACAAAAATTGCATTTTGTCAGATAACAAAAATGCAACCGCTCATACCCTGATAAGCCGATAACATCAGCTAGATCATTTTGCGCAAGCTCCTTACGGTATCCCTGATGGCGCCTAATTTTTTTGGTAAGTGATTGCTAATTGTTGGGCTAGGCTTTTCACCTGTTCGGATGTATGGCCGCCATTAATAAACTGTGTGAGGGCTTGAGCTTCGAGGGCGGCAAAGGACGCTACAAACTGGCACATTTCCGACAAGTCAGATTTTGAACCAAAGGAAGCGAACGCCCCGCCAGAAAGACGGGCGATCATTTGGAACACATCACGCGCGGTTTGGTTGTCGCCTTCCAAAAAGGTGAAAACTTTAATTCCCATACCGCCGAGCTGGGCGGCGATGTTTGATAACTCTTTCCAGTTATCGTCCATATCGTTGAGAAGTTGCGCATCATCACCAATCAAACAGATTGCTTTCAGGTTTTTGCCTTCGGTTAAGTACAAGGACAAGGCTTGTTTAATTCGCGTGATACCCGCGCGGCATTTTACTTTTTGCATATAAGCGGAAAGATCGTCGGCGCTTTTATGCCATGCGGAACCTTTAACGCTGAACCCGCCGAAGTGAACAACCTTTAAGAGAATAGGCGTTTTGTGCAACGTCAGCACATTATTGAACATCAATACTTGAATTTCTTGGGCGGCTTGCCATGTTTTGGCGCGGCTTGCCGTGGCGTCGATAACAAAGCCGATTTTCGGCAAGCGATCGTAAGGCGCTATTAATTTATTAATGAGGTTTTTAAGAAATTTTTTCATGGCTACACCCACCCTTTAGCGGTTTTACATCCAGCGCCAATACTTCAGCGATCAACTGTGTGCGCCGTTTCTGTAACCCTCCCCTGAGGGGCGGCGCACCCCTAAAAAATTCAGAATTTTCTTCCGATGTCGTTGGCAGGTGCGTCCGCGCCATTCGATGGCAAGTTTTATTTAAGACATTTTAGCGTAAAGAGGCATGCTGTGCGGAATTACATGGCGCTTTTTACAGCTATGTGCGCACTACCCCTAATATGGCATACATGGTTTGCCGGGTAACATTGAAGCGCCTTGCAATATCAATTTTGGTAGCGCCTATCGCGTTTGATATCCGATGGCGTTGACCATACTATCGGATTTCAATGAATGATTATGTTATTTTATGCTGCTAAATCGCTAAACAATTTTTCACCCAACAAGGAGAAGCCGACGTGTCCAAAACTTCCAACGTAACAGCGTTGATTTCAGCATTTGTAGCATTAGTTCCAACCGTATTTTTCCGCTGCCCGCCCTTGCATGCCGCCGATTTTGGAAATTTAAACAGTGATGGCGTTATTTTCAAGCAAACCGCCGCGATAACAGTGGCGGCTAAAAGCGCCTCAACCAAAGCAGCCGGGCAAGCGGAAGCAAAACGTAAAGCAGAGCGGGATAATCGATTGGCTGCAGTGGCGAAGCGCGCCGCCGATGAGTTTGCCGCTACGGTTAAGGGTGTTGCGCCAACCCAGATTAATGCCGGCCAGGCCGGCGGCGACGCCACTCAGGAGTTTTGGCGCACCGGCACTGAGGACGTTTTGGCTTACCAAAACTGGGGCACAAATTCCTATACCAGAAACGCCGGAAACGTGCTGCAAGCCGCCGGCGTCGACCTGACCGGTATTTCCGTTCCTTCCTGGATCAAACCGTCGAATCATGAACAATTGATCGCCACGGCGATATCGCCCTTGCACGTTATATCCGCGGCGCACTGGCACCCTACTTTGGGTGAAGATATCAATTTTATCGATGCTTCCAATCAGACCGTTACCAGACAAGTCGTCGCCGAACGGCAAATCATAGACCCTCGCGGCGGCACGACGGATTTGTGGGTAGCGAAGTTATCGGCGCCTTTGCCTGAGAGCATTAAGCCGTTTAAAGTTTTGCCGGGCGCTGACACGTCGATTTTGCAAACCATGCCGTCCGGTATTCCGGTCTGGCTTTGCCAAGGCGGAAAAATAACCGTATCCAATCTGTGGACAGCAACGGGCAAAGACGATATGGCCGGTTACCAGCCCAATCCTTCCAAGGGCTTCGATGAGAATTTTACCCAGCATTCCGGTGCGTATTCAGGGTGGAACACGGTGTTACACAGCGGTTCCGGAAGCCCTATTTTTATCGTTATCGATCATGAACCCGTATTGTTATCCATACTGCATTATATGAACGGCAACACCTCGTTGGGCGGACCATCGGTAACCGGCTTGTCGGCGCAGATAAACGCAGCCATGGCGGCATTGCAGGAAGAAAATAAACCTTATCGGTTAACAGAGACCACTTTTAAACACTGACAGGAAGCAATCATTCATGAGGCGCCGACAACTTCAAGTCATTAAAATTACGCCTTGCCGCTTAAATTTCAATGCTAAATTTTTTCAGCATCGCCATAGCCGACAAATTTGTAACTTTGCGCCGGACAATTGCATAGTCTGCAACAGCATAGTGTCCTTATTGATACAAAAGCACTGCAAGGAACTGTGAGCGAATGGGATTCTGCA
>JBEKBU010000120.1:0-13763 GCA_050015235.1 Methylomonas sp.
CAACCGACAAACACTCGCGAACAAATACTGGACGCCGCCGAAGCGGTGGTGATACAGCGCGGGGTTAACGAAATGACGCTGGAGGCGGTCGCCATTAAGGCCGGCCTTAGTAAAGGCGGGCTTTTGTACCACTTTCCCTCCAAGGATGCTATCGTACAATGCATGGTTTCCAGAATCGCGCGGATGATTGATCAACGCTTCGCCGAAGTTTTAAGCGCCGAGCCCATAGGCCGGGGCCGGCATGCGCAAACGCTGATGCATTTAATGCTGGATACCGAAGGCTCGTTGTTTCCCCGGCTGCAACGCGTCGCGGCGCCGCTGCTGGCGGCCATGGCCGGCAATTCTGAAATGCTGAATCCGATCCGGCAATTTTTTTTAAGCGTGCGGCTGGGGATGCTGGCCGACGGTTTGCCCGCCGATAGAACCTGGCTGGTTCTGGCGGCGCTGGACGGCCTGAAATTTTGGAAAATATTCCAGTTACAAGAACCCAGCCAAACCGATTTGGCTATGCTAAGACGATTGCTGACGCAAATCATCGATGGAGACGCCTTGTGAAAAAAATTATCTCTGTTGTTATCATTTTGTTGGCCGGCGCCGTCCTGGCTTGGGTTTATCGCTGCCATGAGGCGGGAACGGACAAAACGCTGGTGCTGTACGGCAACATTGATATCAGAGAGGTCAATCTCGGCTTTCGCGTCTCCGGCAGGCTGGCTAAACTGGAATTTGATGAAGGCGATAAAATCAAGTCGGGCGAAATGATCGCCACGCTTGACGACGAACCCTACCGTAATCAAGCCGCCAGCGCCAAAGCGCAAGTTCAGTCGTTGCGGGCGCGCCTGAAACTGCGGCAAACCGGCAACCGTCCACAGGAGATCGCCCAAGCCCGGTCGCTGGTGCGCGAGCGGGAAGCGACAGCCGCCAACGCCAAGCGTTTGCTGGAGCGCTCGGAAAAAACGCTGGATGCGAAAGGCATTTCGGCGCAAGACCGCGATAACGCCGACGCCAACTACCGGGAGGCGGTTGCCCGCCTCGCCTCGGCTCGGGAAAACCTGGATTTGCTCGAAGCAGGATTCCGGGTTGAAGACATTTCCCAGGCCAAAGCCGATCTGGCGCAGGCCGAAGCCGCGCTGGCCAGCGCCGAACTGCAGGTTAAAGACAGCATTTTAACCGCCCCGGCCGATGGCGTGATTTTAACCCGCGCCCAGGAAGCCGGCGCTATTTTACAGGCCGGGGCCACCGTGTTTACGGAATCCTTGCAGAATCCGGTTTGGGTGCGCGCTTACGTTCATGAGCCCGACCTCGGCCGCATTCATCCCGGCTCTAAAGTCCAGGTCTATACCGATACGCGCCAGGACAAGCCGTATAGCGGCCAAATCGGTTTTATCTCGCCGCGCGCCGAATTCACGCCCAAGACCGTGGAAACCACGCAATTGCGCACCTCGCTGGTTTACAGGCTGCGTATCGTCGTGGAAAATGCCGACGAAGCATTACGCCAGGGTATGCCGGCTGAGGATCAAGCGGATACGCCCAATTCCGCCGAATCGTTATGAGCGGCGCGCTAGTCACCCTCGAATCCGTACGGAAAATCTTCCCCGGCGCCAAGCAACCGGCGTTGGAAAATATTTCCGCCCAACTGTGGCCGGGCCGGATTACCGGTTTGGTCGGGCCGGACGGCGCGGGGAAGACGACGCTGATCCGGCTAATGGCCGGGTTACTGGCGCCAACGTCCGGCAGCATTCGCATCGGCGGACTTTCGCCGAGCCGGGACGCCGCGAAGTTACGCGAGTTCATCGGTTACATGCCGCAAAAATTCGGTCTGTATGAAGATTTATCCGTACTGGAAAATCTTGAACTCCACGCCGATTTGCGCACAGTGGTGGGCGATGAGCGCGCCGCCACATTCAAACGTTTGCTCAATTTCACCGATTTAACGTCATTCACCGCCAGATATGCCGGAAAATTGTCCGGCGGTATGAAGCAAAAGCTTGGACTGGCCTGCGCGTTGCTCGGACAACCCCATTTACTATTGCTTGATGAGCCCGGCGTGGGCGTCGATCCGATCTCGCGGCGCGAATTATGGAAAATGGTTCAGGAACTGATAGCGCAAAACATTGCGGTCGTGTGGAGTACGGCCTATCTTGACGAGGCCGAATTATGCCAGGAGGTGCTGCTGATGAACGAAGGCCGGTTACTTTTTTCCGGTAAACCGCAAGACATGACCGATCGTATCCGCGATCGCAGCCTGCAAATCCGCCAGATCAGCGGCAACAAACGCCTGTTGCTGACCCGCGCCCTGCGCCGTCCGGAAGTAATGGACGGTGTCATACAAGGCCATAATATCCGGCTGGTGTTACGCGCCGGCGCCGCCCAGCCTAACCTGTCCGAACTCGACGCCGGAGCGCGGGCCGAATGGGTGAGCGTAGCGCCACGCTTTGAAGACGCTTTTATTGAAGCGCTGGGCGGCGGACCCGGCGGCGATTCCGTGCTGGCGCAAAAAATCCGGCCTACGATAGACTCTCATGGGACGGTAGTTGAAGCCATTGAGCTGACTAAAATGTTCGGGGATTTTGCCGCTACCGATCATATCAACTTCGCGGTCAAACGCGGCGAAATTTTCGGTCTGCTCGGTCCGAACGGCGCCGGCAAGTCCACGACTTTCCGCATGATGTGCGGATTGCTCGCCCCGACTTCGGGCACGGCGCGCGTGATGGGCATCGATCTGAAAACTTCCGCCAGCCACGCCCGGCAACAGCTCGGTTACATGGCGCAGAAATTCTCCCTTTACGGCAGCCTGAGCGTACGGCAGAATCTGATTTTCTTTTCCGGCGTATACGGTTTGAAAGGCGCGGAGCAAAAAAAAACGGTCGATGAAATGATAGAAGCGTTTAAATTGCAGCCTTATCTCGACACGGCGCCCGACACCTTGCCGTTGGGTTTCAAGCAGCGTCTGGCGCTAGCCTGCGCGGTGATGCACCAACCGCCGATACTGTTTCTTGACGAGCCGACCTCCGGCGTCGACCCGGTCACGCGCCGCGAGTTCTGGACGCATATCAACGGCGTCGTGGAAAACGGCGTTACCGTCATGGTCACCACCCATTTTATGGACGAAGCCGAATACTGCGACCGTATCGCGCTGGTTTACCGCGGCGGCATTATCGCCGCCGGTACGCCGGATCAACTCAAGGCGCAAGCGTCAACGCCGCACAACCCCGACCCGTCGATGGAAGACGCTTTCGTCGCCTTGGTGCAAGAGCAAGCTAACCGGGCCGGCGCATGAATAATAATGTTTCCTTCCGCCGTCTCCGCGCTTTGTGCCGCAAGGAAACGCTGCAAATCCTCCGCGATCCAAGCAGCCACATCATCGCTTTCCTGCTGCCGGTGGCCATGCTGTTCATCTTCGGTTACGGCATCAACCTCGACTCGACCGCCCTGCGCGTCGGCGTGGTGCTGGAGGACGATAGCCCGGAAGCGCGGCGTTTCGCCGATAATCTTTATGGTTCGCCCTATCTGCGCGTGACTACCGGTTTCAGCCGCAAGGAGATGCAGCAAGCCATGACATCCGGCTTGGTAAGAGGTTATGTGGTCGTACCGATAGATTTCGCCGAAAAACTAAAACGCCCGGCGGACACCGCGCCGCTGCTGGTCATCACGGACGGCGCCGAACCGAATACCGCGAGTTTCGTGGAAAATTACGTACGCGGCGTCTGGAGCGGCTGGCTGGTGCAACGCGCGGCAGAACGCGGCGAGGCGCCGCCGGCCGAAATCAAAATCGAATCCCGGTTCTGGTTCAATGCCTCCGCCGAAAGCCGCAACTATATAATTCCCGGCTCGATCACCATCATCATGACCGTCATCGGCACGCTACTAACCTCGCTGGTGGTCGCCCGCGAATGGGAGCGCGGCACCATGGAGGCGCTGTTGGCGTCGCCGATGACGCGCGCCGAACTTCTGCTCAGCAAGCTGCTGCCTTATTATGTGCTGGGCATTATTTCCCTGTTCATGTGCGTGGGAGTATCCGTATTTATGATGGGCGTCCCGTTTCGGGGTTCGCTGCCGCCGCTATTTGGGATAGGCACGTTATTTTTGGGCGGTAGTCTTGGCATGGGTTTGCTGTTCTCAACCCTGCTGCGCAATCAGTTTAACGCCGCCCAGGCGGCGCTGAACGCGGCGTTTCTGCCCTCGCTGATGCTTTCCGGCTCCTTTTACGAAATCCACAGCATGCCCGCGTTTATCCAAGGCGTTACCTATCTGGTGCCGGCGCGTTATTTCGTGACGGCCATGCAAACCCTATTTCTGGCCGGCGATATATGGCCGTTGATACTCGGCAGCGGCTTCTTTCTGTTGCTGTCGTCGGTGTTTTTCATCGGCCTGGTGGCGCTGAAAACGCGCCGCCACCTGGAATAAGCATGTTTTCGCGTATCGGTACTCTCATCGTCAAGGAACTGCAAGCTTTGTTGCGGGACCCGCAAAGCCGTGCGATACTGATCATGCCGGTGTTGCTGCAACTCGGTTTGTTTCCCTTCGCGGCGACGCTGGAAGTCACAAATAATACGCTGGCGGTTTTTAACGAGGACAACGGCCAGGCATCGTTCGAACTCGTGCAGCGTTTCTCCCAGGCGCAAGCCTTTAGCGAAATTATTCCCATCTACGATGAAGCGGACATGCGGCAAGTCATCGATACCCAGCAAGCATTGATGGTGATTCGTTTTCCGGCCGATTTTTCACGCCTGACCGCCGCCGGCCAAACGGTTAACATACAGGCGTTGCTCGACGGCCGCCGTTCTAACAGCGGCCAGATCGCCCAAGGCTATATACAACAGATAGTTCAGGATTACAGCGACGAACTCCAGAACCGGAATAGGCAGCCTATCCGCACCCGGCTCATTACCCGCAATAATTTCAATCCGAATCTCGATTATGTGCGGCATATCGTACCCAGTCTGGTAGCCATTATTACCACCGTCAGTACGCTGATCGTCACCGCCCTCTCCGTCGCCCGCGAACGCGAGCAGGGCACCTTCGATCAGCTGCTGGTCTCGCCGTTGACGCCCAGTATGATCATGGTGGGCAAAACCATACCGGCCATGTTAGTCGCCATGGCGCAGGCGACCATTATTTTACTGGCGGGTATTTTTATCTACCGGATCCCCTTTGCCGGCTCATTCGCGCTGCTCTACGCCAGCATGGTGTTTTACATACTGGCGCTGGCCGGTTTCGGGCTTCTGATCTCCTCGATTTGCGCGACGCAGCAGCAGGCTTTCCTGGGGGTGTTCAGCTTTATGATGCCGGCCACCATGCTGTCCGGATTTGTCTCGCCCGTCGAGAATATGCCGGTTTGGCTGCAATATTTGGACTGGCTAAACCCGCTCAGACATTTCATCGTTATTGTAAAAGGAATTTTTCTACGAGACATCGGCCTGGCGACGGTTTTGCAAAACCTATGGCCGCTGCTGGTCATTGCCACCGTAACCCTGAGCGCCGCCAACTGGATGTTTCGCCGGCATCTGGGCTAAGCCGAACGGACTAAACATATGCCGCCAACCATGCTTCCATACAGAAACCCGACCGCGATTATATTTTCCGCGCTACGCCTCGCCGCCGCCATCGGCGTGAGCGCGTTCCTGCCGGCTTGCACGGTTGGGCCCGATTACCGGAAACCCGAAGCCGCCCAGCCGCCGTCATGGACTTCTAGCGCCGGCGCTCAAGAACCGCATGAAGAAGCCGCCGCCGAACAAGCCTGGTGGCGAAACTTTCACGATCCGGTTTTAAATCAGTTAATAACCAAAGCCGCCGGCGCCAATTTAGACGTAAAAATTGCCGGCGCACGGATAGCCGAAGCGCGCGCCATGCTTGCTTCCGCCCATGCGGCCTTGTTACCGACCGGCGATATGATGTTCAACGGCATTCGGCAAAGCAATCAAATCGGTTTCCCGAATAGCGTTCCTTCTAATATTACCAATGCCTTGAAAAGTCCTTTCAATATTTTTAAAACCGGGTTCGACGCCAGCTGGGAGCTCGATCTGTTCGGAGGCCGCCACCGGGATGCGGAGTCGGCCCAGGCCGAGCTTGAGGCGTCCGCTATATCCAGCGAAGATGTGTTGATCACAACCCTGGCCGAAGTGGCGCGCACTTACGTGGATATCCGCTTATATCAGAATCAGTTGAAAATAACGCTGGAAACCATAGACGCCGACATCGACGCCGCAACCATCAACCGGAAATCGTTTGCGGCGGGCAAATCAGCCGGCATGGACGCCGCAAAAGCGGATGCGCAACAACAGCATGACGAGCCGCAAATTCCCTATTACAAAAATCTGCTCGTGCAGGCGGAATACCGCATGGACGTGTTGCTGGGCGAACAACCGGGCGTGACGCACGGGTTGGTCGATACGGTTTCGGCCGTGCCGGTCAGCGACAAGACCTTGGTTCTGGACGCTCCGGCGGCCGTGATCGCCCAACGTCCCGATATCCGTTACGCGGAACGCAAGCTCGCTTCGGCAACGGCGCAACAAGGCGTCGCCGTCGCCAAATTTTTCCCGGACATTTCCTTGACCGGTTTTATCGGGCTTTTTAACACCAACGCCGGCAATTTATTAAGCGTCGGCAGCAAATCATGGAATATGGGCGGCAACGTTTTATGGCCTATACTCAGTTACGGCTCTTTATCCGCCAATCTGCATGCCGCGGACGCCAAACAGCAGCAAGCCTTGTCGAATTACCAGAAAACGATAATCAGCGCCTTATCGGATGTCGAACGCGCCGTTAGCGCTTATACCCAACAAGAAACGTACACCCGGTCGCTGGAAAAAGCGGCGGCGACCGATCAAGACCTCTACGAAATTGCTCTTGGCCGTTACAATGAAGGGCTGACATCGTATCTGGAAGTACTGGATGCGCAACGTAAACTTTACGCCTCCCACAATCAGTTAATATTGGCTAAAGCGCAAACGTCCCAGGATTTAGTCGCCGTTTATAAAAGTTTAGGCGGTAGTTGGAAGCTGGACGCGGGGGCGGAAATTAAATAATCGGCGCTATTTTAATGACCAATATTTCCATTTACGCAATAAAACGGCATCGGCGCTTCCTTAACGGCATACTCCATATAAAAACAATAACTTAATAAAAAATTATTACCTAAAAATAGGATGTGCTGAACGCAGTGAAGCGCATCAATCGCGAACGATGCGCCTCCTTCGTCGGCATCCTATAAATGTAAGCCATTGCTTCATATATAGAACCCGCTTAAGTAAGCACCATTCAAGCCTGACGCCTTTCTCCGTTTTTGTGTATCATTGGGTTCGTTTACAGAGAATTGTGCGCTGACGTACAGACTTTGACAACTGAACCGGCGCATTCTATTTTCCGGTTCAGTTGTGGCGCCTTACCGCGACCAACCGGGTTTTACGCAATACCTTTAAATGCTTCCTTGGGCGGGCAATGCGGAACAATAATAATTTCGGACAACATTATGCGATTTAATAGTGATCTGTGTCATGCACAACCCGTGTTTGCACCCGGAGCAGGTTTATGAAAATACCTACTCCTGACCGACGTCACGAAATACTGATTTCCCTCCGTAATGCTAAAATGGCCCGTTCACCTCACGCCTATGTGCGTGGCAATACAACCCACTTTTACGAATGGTTACATAGTCAGCATGGGCGCGCATTACCCCATGGGCCCGCCATTTGGATTTGTGGCGACTGCCACCTAGGCAACCTGGGTCCGCTGGCCGATACCGATGGCCTAGTTGAGGTACAAATACGAGATTTTGATCAGACCCTTATTGGCAATCCGGCTCATGATCTGTTACGGCTCGCCCTATCGTTAGCCACGGCGGCAAGCGGCTCAAACCTACCGGGCGTCGTCACCGCACATATGCTCGAACACATGATGGAGGTCTATGAACAAGCCTTCGCTACCGATGCCGAGCGTGTTCCCCTCCACAAACCTGACTTTATCAAGATAGTGATTCGCCGTGCGGCAAAACGTACCTGGAAACAACTTGCTAAAGACCGCAATGTAAAAACACAGCCCAAAATTCCACTCGGTAATGATTTTTGGCCTATGTCAAAATCCGAAAAAAACGGTATCTCGCAATTGTTTGAAACGCAGGAAATGTTAAACCTGGTGACTACGTTAAAATCCCGCGATGACGCGGCTAAAATTAACGTATTAGACGCCGCCTACTGGGTGAAAGGTTGCAGTTCATTGGGCCTGTTACGTTACGCCGTGTTGTTAAGCGTGGGTAAAGACGACTATTGCCTTATCGACATTAAAGAAGCCATACAAGCCGCGGCGCCCCGATATCCGCACGCCAGTATCCCACATGATAATGCGCGGCGTGTGGTGAAAGGCGCCCAGCAAATGTCGCCGGCGCTCGGCGAGCGTATGATAAGCCATCGATTTCTAGATCATGGCGTATTTATTCGAGAGCTATTGCCGCAGGATCTCAAACTTGAAATAAATCAAATGAGTGTGAAAGAGGCCGTTGAAATGGCCAGTTATCTGGCCTACGTTGTGGGCTGCGCACATGCCAGGCAAATGGACGAGGCGACTCGTAAAGCTTGGGGCCATGAACTGAAGCTTAACTGTCCTAAATCGCTCGCCACACCCGCTTGGTTATGGCAAGCTGTCGTCCGGCTAATATCCCGTCATGAAGCGGGCTATTTGGAACATTGCCGTAAATATGCGCTTGGATTGCAGGGATCGCCGCCGTCGTGATCGCTGAAATGCGACTCGGAGACGCTCCGCTAGTTAAAGTTAATTTTTTAAAGAATAGTCAAGCGGGCGTTGGAATTAGAACCCACGAACGGCGGATGACTAAAGTTAATAAAAAACCTGACATCTTCATCAGTTAGACGTATTGTACCGGACCGGGATATTCCGCCACGCGTGCGTCGGCTGTCAGTAGCGTTATGCCCTCGACAACGGCCTGTGCGACAAGAAGGCGGTCGAAGGGGTCTTTATGGATCGCAGGCAAGGCGCCGATGGCTACCGCATGTTCGCTGAGGATCGGCAGTTCGTTGTAGCCGTTGTCCAGCAGCAGCTTCATGCGCCATCCTCAAAAATCTTCACGATCTCCGCTTCGCCCATCCGGTCGAAATCATCAGGAACGCTGATTTGTCCAGCCATAAAACCGAACCGCTTGATCCGGGAAGGTTCTGGCGCATCGAGCGCAATCACTTTGACCATCGGCTTGCCAGCCTTGGCGATGACGAACGGCTCACCCTTGGCGGCTTGCTCCACCAGCCGGGATAGTTGGGTTTTAGCTTCGTGAATGTTGTATGTATGCATGATGACCACTTAGCTTGATTTAGTTCAATTAGTTTAGTCTATCACGAATTGGCGCCGACGTTGAACGCATCATGCGGCGCGATACGGCTAGCGCCTATTGCGCCCTAGGAGGTGGGGCGCAATTTAAACGTTTCCTTCAGATTCCACGCCGATTTCCATCTCGGTCTTACGTGTAATGAGTATTCGTTGTTTTTCCGGAGCGCTGCCTGATTTGCGCGGATTAATCCGCTGCAGCTGGGCAAGAAAATATGAGTCGTAATGCCAGTTGGGTATGGCGGAAATGGGTTCTGGTTTAGTGTTTGTGATAGTGCTCATTTAGTGGTTATTGTTTGTTATTATTAAAAAGATTGAGGAGCGCGCTTAGCGCGGGTCATGGAATAGCCGCTTGTTTTCCGATGCAATGGCCGATAATGCGCCGCGGTCGTGGTCTTTGTATATATCGACCATCGGATGCGATATATAAATTAAATGGATAGATGTTTGAAATATTTCTTTTTGCAAGCTTATAACTTATCGGTGGGGTTTCAACGTTAATTAGCGCGGCATAACAAATCGGTAGCCCGCCGCCGGCGGGCGCGGTGTCGTTCACCGCCGCCCGCGCCGGACGAGGCTTACCGGTATTCAAGTATAGTCTATAGCAAAAACTTTTAACAACGGCCTTCTCAATCAACTTGCCTGTCGTTGAGCCGTGAAGAATTTTGAAAGACTGATTTCCCGGAAATTGGCCGGGGATATCCAGGCGCTATGCCTAGGTATCCAAAAAAATCACTTAAGGGGAATTATAAAGGCGTGACGTTTTCCGCTTGCGGGCCTTTTTGACCGGCAGTCACAACCATGGTAACACGCTGGCCTTCTTTCAAGGTTTTGCGGCCATTACTTGTGTTGATGGCGTTAAAGTGGACAAACACATCCTTACCGCCTTCTTGTTCGATGAAACCGAAGCCTTTTTCATCGTTAAACCATTTTACTTTGCCTTCTACTTGTACTGACATAATTCTCTCTTGCATAAAAAAGCCATTTCTGGCGTGTTAGAGGGTAATTTTTTACCCTTTGTATTGCATTATAACCAATTGACTTCAAAACTTTGGAAAAAAATTTTGAACCACTGTTTAATAAAATTCCGAAAATTATGCAACATGGCGAAACGCAGGCCGGTAACTTTCAATGCTTAAATCCGTTTCCGATATTCCTACTATTCGTGGATTAAGCTGAACATTTCGATTAGGAAAACATTCAGCCTGTTTTGAATTCACAAATTTAGCCCGGCTATAGCGAAGAGTTGGATATGAGGACAAGTATGAATTTTATTCGTTATAATACACCTGAACTAATACTATCAGAATAATCTTCGGTTTTCCACATCAAAGTAATAAAATTTTCGTGGAATATCGACTTTACGCGATCTGTGAGTCCTATGTGTGAAAAAGTTCACAGAAAAAAGCAACCCGATCCCGGTTTTTGCGCTTGCGTATCTAACCTCCATACATATTTCATCTGCTCTGTTTGCTTCTCGCTATCGCCGTCAGGCAATCCTTGGAAAGATCGGCTTTATGTTCATGCATGCAGGCATGGCGTTTATCATCGTCGCCGAGTACGTCGGCGCACAATCGTCTGGCGTCCGCCCGGCAGGCGTTGCGCACATCTTCCGATACGGTTTGAGCCGGCGGACCCAATGCCTCCATGACTTCTGGAAGCAATCGCGACGCAACAAACTTATGGCCTTCCGGGTTTAAATGCCTGCCATCCGGCTGCCGGTATTCCGCCGGCAGATCGGCCGTGCTTTCCGTGATTATCCTGACGCCGCGCGCTTTAAGCTTAGTCTCGATCGCCGCCATATCCGCCTCGCCTTGCTCGCGGCTTACGCCATGCGTTAAATTGTTATAAAATCCGCCGCTGACATCCAAAATAACGATAGCCGTATCCGGCGGGATGTCGGAATCCACCCGGTTCAACATATCCGCCGTTGTATTGCCGTAAACGCCGGCGTTCAGAATCGTCACTCGATAACCCTGGGCGCTTAGCATGGTCTGGAGCCGGGCGGAAAACGTTTCCGCGGCGGCGACATTCCAACCCGAGACATTGCTGGCCCCAAAAGCGACTATCCGGGCTTGCACAAAACTTGCTTTAATAATCAGCAGGCATGCAAACAGCAATAGTTTAAAAGGTATGGAACGTAAACCGGGCATATTTTTCCAACAGAACCTATTTGGTTCGAAAATAACCGAATTCCGTTCTTATTACAACCGGAGAGCGGAAATAATCGACACAAAACCGCTGTCTTTCCTACAAATCTACATTTTTTTGTAGCAATTGTCGCAAAGGAAACAACGCCATGTCTTTCGAAAAAGCCGGCGGCTCTTAAATTCAATGGCTTTTAAAGGGTTTTTTCGTATCCTATCATTCAGGCACATATTTTGTTAACACAAGTCGAAGCAGCGTCTGGACAAGAACAGCCCCGTTCACTGCGATAATAATTATAATTTAACGCTGCCAACGACTGTCTGCTTGCCCTATTGATCGTTTATACGGTCAAATGTTGTTCGATAAAACATTGACGTTGGCTTAGAGATTGTTTGGCGGCGCGGTATTGAAGAAACGGTCTAATCGGGTTCTTCAAACCGCTATGCAACAAGCAGGAGTTTCCATGATCGAAACCTTTTACGATGTGATGCGCAGGCAAGGCATCTCACGACGCAGCTTTCTTAAATTCTGCAGCCTCACCGCCGCCTCCTTGGGGCTTTCCCCGGCATTCGCGCCGAAAATCGCACACGCCATGGAGACAAAACCGCGTATTCCCGTGTTGTGGCTGCATGGTCTGGAATGTACCTGCTGTTCGGAATCTTTTATCCGCTCCGGCCACCCTTTAGCCAAAGACGTGATTTTATCCATGCTGTCGCTGGATTACGACGATACGATTATGGCGGCGGCGGGGCATAACGCCGAAGCGATTGTCGACGAAATTGTCGAAAAACACAAAGGCAATTATATTCTGGCGGTCGAAGGCAATCCGCCCTTGGCCGAAGACGGCATGTATTGCATCATCGGCGGTAAACCCTTCGTAGAGCAGCTCAAATACGCGGCGACAAACTGTAAAGCCATTATTTCCTGGGGGTCTTGCGCTTCGTGGGGATGCGTGCAGGCGGCTAAACCTAATCCGACGCGGGCGACGCCCGTACACAAAGTTCCGGGTCTGGCCAACAAGCCCATTATCAAAGTTCCTGGCTGCCCGCCGATTGCCGAAGTGATGACAGCCGTGGTGGCTTACATGCTGACTTTCGAAAAATTGCCGACCTTAGACCGCCAGGGCCGTCCGCAAATGTTTTATAGCCAGCGTATCCACGATAAATGCTACCGGCGGCCGCATTTCGACGCCGGGCAATTCGTCGAGCACTGGGACGACGAAGCGGCGCGGCAAGGACAATGTTTGTACAAAATGGGCTGCAAGGGGCCAACCACGTATAACGCCTGCTCCACGGTACGCTGGAATGAAGGGTTGTCGTTTCCGATTCAATCCGGCCACGGCTGCATCGGTTGTTCCGAAGACGGTTTCTGGGATAAAGGCGGCTTCTACGATCGCCTGACCAATATTAATCAATTTGCTATCGAAGCCAACGCGGACGCCGTAGGCGGAACCGCGGCGGCGCTGGTCGGCGCCGGTATTGCCGCTCACGCCGGATTGACCGCGCTGAAAAACGCCAAACAACCTGGAGCTGACCAACAATGACAGTTAAAAACACGCCCAACGGCTTCAATCTGGATGACGCCGGCCGCCGCGTCGTCGTCGATCCGGTTACCCGTATCGAAGGCCACATGCGTTGCGAAGTCAATATCGATAACGATAACATCATCCGCAACGCCGTTTCCAGCGGCACGATGTGGCGCGGCCTGGAAGTCATCCTGAAAGGCCGCGACCCGCGCGACGCCTGGGCGTTCGTGCAACGCATCTGCGGCGTTTGCACCGGTACGCATGCCTTGACGTCGGTGCGCGCGGTTGAAGACGCCTTAAAAATTAAAATCCCCGAGAACGCCAATTCGATACGCAACCTGATGCAATTAAGTTTGCAGACGCAAGACCATCTGGTGCATTTTTATCATTTACACGCCTTGGACTGGGTCAATCCGGTCAATGCGTTGAAAGCCGATCCCAACGCCACGTCGTTGCTGCAACAATCGGTTTCTCCGCATAATCCCAAGTCTTCGCCCGGCTATTTCCGCGATACGCAGAACCGCTTACAAAAGTTTGTCGAATCCGGGCAATTGGGGCCGTTCAAAAACGGCTATTGGAGCAATCCGGCCTATTTGTTGCCGCCTGAAGCCGATTTAATGGCGGTTACTCATTATTTAGAGGCTCTGGATTTCCAAAAAGACATTATGAAAATCCGCACCATATTCGGCGGCAAGGATCCGCATCCGAGCTGGCTGGTCGGCGGCGTCCCATGTGCGATTAATATTGACGGCGTCGGCGC
>JBEKBU010000121.1:0-12248 GCA_050015235.1 Methylomonas sp.
AACTCCGAAAAGATATTTTCTTATATAAAGCATAACGTCTACGCTGTGATCACCGGGCTTGTCCAACAAACGGTTCAGATTGTGGTTCGCGTTGCTCACACAATCTAACCTTATTCGTTATCCCGGAATACAACGCCGCGATCTTACAAACGCCACGGTTAGGTATTTTCGGCTTTTATAAAAATACTCTGCTTTTAGGTTTGGAGCTGCTGCTCTGCATGTCGCCGGAACAGGCGCGATCTGTCATTGCCCATGAGCTTGGACATCTTTCCGGCAAACACAGCCGATTTTCAGGGTGGATCTATCGGGTACGGATTAGCTGGCAGCGCATCATGGCGAGTATGGAGACGCAATCGAATTTTGGCGCGAGCCTGTTGCGGTACTTTTTCAATTGGTATACGCCCACGTTCGCTGCTTACTCGTTCGCCTTGGCGCGCGCCAACGAATACGCCGCCGACGCCATTGCCGCGCAATTGACCTCTAACAGCGACGTCGCGCATGCCCTGGTGAATAGCCAGGTGATGAACCAGTTGGTCGCCCAATATTACTGGCGGCCTTTTATCAAACAAGCCGAGCAATTCCCGGAACCGCAAGGCCCGCCCTATACACAGCTATCATTGTTTTTTCAACAACACGTTTTTGATCGTTCCGCTGTCGAAGAACAGCTCCAAAAAGCGTTAGCCGTCGATACCGGCCATTTCGATACGCATCCGGCCTTAAAAGATCGGCTGGCGGCTATACAATGCTCCGCCATGCCGCCCGCACCGGTTGCTCTATCCGCCGCACGGCACTGGTTCGGATCGGGGTTGCCGAATGTCATCGGTTATTTCGACCAGCACTGGCTCCGGCACAACTCAGACAATTGGCGAGAGCGGTATCAGCATTTTGTGGAAGGGCGCAAAAAATTGGCCGAATTGGAAAAAAATCCCGTTTCAGAGTTAAGTTCGGAAGAACTTTGGCAATTAGCGGCCTTAACAGAAGAAATTTTTCCCGAGCAAGATTGCTTAAAACTGTTTGAGTTATACCAATCGAAATATCCGGAAGACGGCAAAGCCGATTTTGTCATCGGCAGATTGCTACTGGCTAAAAATGACGAAAACGGTGTCGGCTATATGCGGGAAGCGATGAGTAAGCAGCAGGGTTTAAAATTAAACGCCTGCGAGTGGCTCATCCATTTTTACCAGGGAAAAAACGATAGGCAATCCGCCGATTATTGGTTGGAACAAGCCGAGAGCCAAATCACTATCAATAACGAGGCAAAAAAGGAACGCGAATCCATTTCGATTGACGATGAATTTTTAATTCCCGAAGACGTCGCGATCCGCACAAGCTTGGCCGAACAAATCAGACCTGTCAAAGGTATCAAGCAAGCTTGGCTGGCGGAAAAGAAAATGAAATATTACCCGGAATCAAAAGCCTATGTGCTGGTTTTTGGCAAAGGCTGGCTGAAAAGTGAAAAAAAACTAGTGCAACTGATTGTATCCAAAGTGCAATTGGATGGCGTGTGCATTGTGCTGATGAAAGACGGCAAATTTAAGCGAATTGCTAATAAGGCGATTCGGTTGGGCGTTAAATTATTTTAGCGGTATCAACAGGACTTGGCCAAAATTGACCACACGGTTTCCGTCGTCATGATGACGGTCATTTGCTAGTATGGTAAACACTATGGAGTCGCTAGCGACGCTAACTACTAAGCCTACTATGCGGCTAGGGCTCGTTATAGCCGCTCAAATAAATCCCATATTTGCTATATAAATCTTCCAGTTCATTACTAAGCAGCAAACCGAGCTCCTGTTGCCAGTGGTGATATTCGATAAGCCGAAAGTCCGTGATTTCAGTGGAGGAAAAATAACCAGGATGGCACATCAGTTCGTAGCAAGAACCCGGCTTTAACCTGGCGAACACTTGGTTAAGATAAGTAATATTAAGATTACAGCTGGCGCTTAAGCCAAGAAATACCGGCGTGCTTACGGGTTGCCGGAACCGGTTGGCGGCGGCCAGACATTGCATCGCCGTATTCCGGAATAAAGAGGCGCCGGTTATGGGCCATAGCCGGTCCGGCCTACAGAAACGCACGTATGGAATTTGATAGTCTTTAGCGAGCTCTAACGTTAAGGTAAACAATTCCGGCAGCATATGAATATGCTCGTGGGAATTTAAAAACATTAATTTCCGGCCGCCGCAGGCTTCGATTTGCGCTTGCCATTCGTTACGGATCAGCCGTATGCCGATTTGTTTGCTTAACAGCAGCAAACTCATGGAATAAGCGTTGGGAAAACGCCCGCCGCGGCTTTCGAACCGTGCGGCCAATTCCGCCGTTAACGGTTGGCCGTGCGTCAGAGTAAGATGGACGCCGGCCTCTAGTGCGGCTACTGTGTCCAGCCAGGCTAATTGCGCGGTTAAATCCGGGCTGGTGGCCAAAATGCCGGTCGCGTTAACTTTGCCGGCTTTCGCCGCGTCGAGTATGCCGCGGCTGATACACGGGTAATAGCCGTAATCGTCGGCGTTAACGATTAAACGTATGGATGCGCGCGCCGCCATGTTCAACCGCTGATGGCGTGGAACAGGCGGTAGCGTCCATAGCTTTTAACCAGTTGTAAATGTTGTTTCACCGTTTCCGGCAGTTCATCCACTATCGGTTGGCGCAACACATAAAAATCATGCCCGGCTTGATTGATTCTTGCTTGCAGCGACGCCAGATCGGCCATTTCCATCACTTTGCCCCGTAAATAAAAATGCGCGGAATAGTCGATTTTTTCGTTTAAATACACCAGTTGTTCGCCGGGGGCGGCTAAACCGGTATAAGTTTCTACGATACGCTTTTGGGACGTATAAAAATCCGACTCCGGGAATTGGTAATAGACCACCAGACCTAAAAACGCCAACGGTACGGTCAACCCTAGAACTATACGCTGAAATTTCGCCGCCGGCAAACTATCGCACAGCAACAGCGCCAAACCGGGTAAACCCGGCAACACGTAAGTCCATATGACGTTGGCGGAAAAACTGAAAAATAAAACCGGCGTCAATGCCCATAGCCAGCAATACAAGCGCCAGCCATCATCGGAGCGGAACAGCGGACCGGCGCGTTTTTGGATCAAATCCAGGCCGAGTTTGAATAATAATATCAACGTCCACGGAAAGCCGCCCGCCAACCAGTACAGCCAGATCATGCCGTGCGAGTGGCCGCGCCCGCTGCCGTATAGATCGCCTTTCCAGTTGGATTCGGTAAAGCGCTGCCAATGTTCGCCGATAAAAAAATATTCCAGAAAACCCGGCGTCCGTTGCTCCGCCAGCCAATACCAGGGCGCACAAATCAACAGCATCAAAGCCATGCCCTTAATCCAGTGGATGCGCCGCCAAAGATCCAGCCAGCGTCCGGTAAACAGCGTCCACGGACCGACGACAGCGCCGGTCAATACCAGCGTGATCGGGCCTTTCGCCAGCATGCCGATGCTAAGGCCGATAAAGAACGCCAGGCCCCAGACGGGTTTTTCATGGCGCACCGCCAGCCAGAAGCCCGTCAGCGCCAAGGTGATGCCCAAATTCATGGCCAAATCCATCGCAACCGTGCCGGACATAACGAAAAACAGTACGCAACTGGCCAAAATGAAAACGGCGTTTAAGGATTGCTCCCTAGTGCGCTGCACGTTCAGCAGATAATATACGATCAGCGCCGCGCCGCAGTTCAACAACAGCGACGGCAGGCGCGCCGCCCATTCGTTGACGCCGCCCAAACTCATGCTGAACGCGGTCAGCCATATCGTCAACGGTGGTTTGCCCCAAAAAGGCACGCCGTAGTCTATCATCGGCGTTACCCAATTATCGGTTTCCACCATTTTGCGCGCCATCTCCGCATAACGCGATTCGGAAGGATCGTACAAAGGGTAGAGCCCCAAGGTCGCCAGACGGATTAATAAGGCCGTCAGCAGCAAACTCGTCAGCAAGCCGGGTTTTTTCCGCAAAACGGTTAATGCCGGCATAGAGGCGGCGTCCCGAGTATGATCCATGTTAAAAGTCCAGGCTAAATTGGCGAAAAAGTTCCACATTAATACTAGCAGCGTCGTCATGACTTGCGCATAAAGATAGTAAAAATGCGCGGTGAAAATTTCCATGAAGCCGGCGTTAAAACCCATGCCGCAACAGGCGATCAGCGCGAATTTCGGGAAAGTCCGGTTATGCGGCTGCCGGGATTTGAAGGTTAATTTGAAATTTAAAACATAATTAACCAGCAAGCCCGCCACCGCCCCGCAAGCGCTGGCCGCCACCGGCCCAAAATCCCGCCATTCCACCAGAGCGTAGAGCCACGCGTAGTGCGCCAAGGTACCCAGGCAGCCAACGGAAGCGAAAGAAAGGAATTTAACTAACACGCGTTTTAAAGTTTTTAGGATGGGGGCGGATTGCTGTTAACTGTATAGTCTCGCAAAATTTGGGTGATAATGCTAGTGGTTGTAAGACAACATTATGTTTATGGGTATGTACGATTTTATTCGGCTGCCTTATAAAAAAGTTAATTAATAGGCGCCCTTATAGTTCAATTTTCAAAAATCATGCGCAACATTACTAGACTCAAAAAATGCGATGCCATTTGTCTTTTCCGAAATCCATGCTAAAGGCTCCATTACGGTAATCATAAAGTCTTTAAAAATTGTTCGGCGCTCAGAATCCGGCAAGCAACATCATCAGCTAAACATAGTAAGTCCTGATCGCCGCTGATCAAAAAATTGGCCTGTCCGGCAATCGCCAGTTGTAGAAAATGCTGGTCAAACTTGTCGCGGCAATCCGGAGTTAGCGGCGGCGGGGTTGGTATGTTAATGCTATGACAATAAGGCAGATAGTCGGCCAGCAATTCACGCTGGTCGTTGGCGTCGAGTTTGAACTTTGGATAATTCAGCACCCGTATCAATTCCGCAGCCGTGGACTCGGATATTAAAGGTTGTATCCGTTGCTCTTGCCAAGCTAACCTAAGCCAGGTTAATCTTCCGTGCACAAAAATCAAGGCGGACAAAACCAAATTGGTATCGATGACGACACGCGGCGCATCTTTGATTTTGGTCATTTTTCGTTTGTAGACTCGGTTACAGCGGCTTGCCTAGCCCAAGCCACGGCATCGCCGATATCCTGCTCCCGCAGATTTAATTCAGCCAGCTTGGCGCGTACCGCATCGCCACGCTGAATGCGCACCGGCGTTAATATGATCTGGCCGTTACGGACTTCAACGTCAAAATATTCGGTTGGGCCTACGGCCGCCGTGATACTTTTCGGTAACGTCAGCTGATTTTTCGAAGTCATTTTAGCAAGCATTATCATTACTCAATCAAAAGTAAGGTATTCTTACTTTAGGATAAAGTCGATTGAACTTCAAGTTTATTTTAATCGGCGGTAAACAACGGACAGTTTTTAAGCAATTAATATCAAAAATAAGCATACAGCGGATTAGTCGCGCGAAGGAAATATACTTTAGGCCAATATTCACAAACTGTGATCTGGTATACAATATCAGCATTGTAAATATTGATCGGAGAAGACGCCATGTTACGGAACATCGTCGTAATGACACTCTTATTGACGTTGCCGGTTACCGGCGGCGCGGTATCGAAATGCATCGTCAACGGTAAAACCATTTATCAAAAACAACAATGCAAGCAAGGCGTCGCCAAGCCTATTAATCATGGGGCTTATGCGACCATGCAAAAGCGTGGTCCAAGGGTTTATGAAAATTGATGCCGGTTAGAATAAAATTCTACCCGAATTGCCTTAAAACACAAACACTTGGATTTATAGGATTTGTTGGCGCATCGTACGCGATTGATGCGCTTCGCTGCGTTCAGCATCCTATAGGCTAACCTTGAAAAAAAGCCTGCGGATAGCTGACTACATTGGCAGTTGGCGCCGGAGGGCCGACCAAACTATCCTCACTCGCTGTATAGCTATAAATTATCTTAAGAATCCTCGCTTCAAGCTCTGGACATAAACTTACCCGTTTCGGTATTGACTTTCACCATCTCCCCGGATTCGATATATTCCGGCACCTGAATTTCCAGGCCGGTGCTCAACTTGGCGGTTTTGGTGCGGCTGGTGGCGCTGGCGGATTTCATGGCCGGCGGCGTTTCGACAATTTGCAGGTTGATGGCGGCCGGTAGTTCGATGCCTATCGCGGCGTCATCCATCAACAGCATGACGATGCCTTCCAGGCCTTCGCTGAGAAACTCGACCTGATCTTCCAGATCTTCGCCGCTTAAGCCGAACTGTTCGTAGGTTTCGGTATGCATGAAATGATAATTGTCGCCGTCCTGATAGGAATATTGCACGGGAACCTTGGCGCAATCGGCGGTTTTCAGCATATCGTCGCTTTTATAGGTCTCATCCAGCTTCTGCCGGGTTTTCATATGCGCATAACGGACTTTGTATAGCGTCGTCGCGCCCCGGGACGAGGGATTACGCACGTCGATTTTTTTCACTATGTAAGGCTCGCCGTTAATTTCGATGGTCGAGCCGGGCTTCAGTTCATTGGCTTTAGGCATGGATTTTATACTTGGGTTTAATGTTGGATGGAAAGCGGTCGCCATTGCCGGTCAATTAAGCCCGACAACGGCTGATATTCGATTTTGTAAGCCATTTTCCGGCAATCTCCGATCCAGAAGCCCAGATAAACATAGTCCAGATTCATCCGTTGCGCCTGCCGGATTTGCCATAATACCGCATATACGCCGGGGCTGTAAGCAGCGAATTCCGGGTCGAAAAACGTATAGACCGCCGACAGCGCCTGCTCCAGCACATCGACCACCGCTACCGCCGCCAATCGGCCGGCAATGGAAAATTCCACGAACCAGCTATCGCACCAGCTGCTGCACAGAAACTCCCGGTATTGGTCGGCGCTGATCGGATCGTTATCGGCGCCGGAATGCCGGGCGGCCTGATAGCGTTGATATAACTGCAGATGGCGGGGATCGAACTCGGCCGGCCTGATCACGGATTCGACGCCGGCGTTGATTTTCAGGCAGCGCTTTTGCTTACGGTTAGGCTGAAAATCATGGACGGCCAGCCGCGTGGGTATGCAAGCCTGGCAGGATTGGCAAAACGGCCTGTAAACCTGATCGCCGCTACGCCTGAATCCTTGCTTGATTAATTCCGAATAAAGCTGCGTATCCAGCATGAAATCGTCGCGCACCACCAGCGAATTGGCTATCCGGCCGCTCAGATAACTGCATTCGTGGGCGCCGCTTAACCAGAGCGGGACGCTAATCATAAACGCCGCTCCACGCGCTGGGGTGGGGCTTTTCTCCGCAATGCCCGGCAAGCAGGGATTGAAATTCGTCGCGGGGAATTTCCTCGGCGCCCAGACTCAGCAAATGCGGGTTGCAGACCTGGCAGTCGATCAATTGATAGCCCCACAGACTGAGCTGATTGATTAAATGCACAAACACCACCTTGGAGGCGTCGGTTTGAGTGTGAAACATCGATTCGCCGAAAAAAACCCGCCCGATCGCCACGCCATAAAGTCCGCCGACCAGCTCATCGCCCAGCCAGGCTTCGAAACTGTGCGCGTCCCCTTGATCGTGCAAGGCTTGATAGGCTCTCATCATATCGCGGTTAATCCAGGTGCCGGCGCTGCCGGGACGCGGGGCGGCGCAGGCTTTCATGACGGCATGGAATGCGCTGTCGAATTTAATCCGGAACAACTGTTTGCGCAAGGTTTTCCGCAGACTTCCGGAGATTTTCAATTTATCCGGAAACATGACTAAACGCGGATCGGGCGACCACCACAATATCGGTTCGCCGGGATTATACCAGGGAAAAATGCCTTGCCGGTAGGCCAGCAGTAAACGATCCACGGACAGGCAGCCGCCGTAAGCGAGCAATCCGTTGGGTTCGGCCAACGCATTGTCGGCCGCCGGAAAAATCTGTTCGGGATTATTAGAGTCGAGTCGTATAAGCGCCATGAAACCAAACCGGCCAGTGTTTAATCAAGTTTATTTCCGAAAAAACAGATTGATGACCAATGTTATCACTAAACTGATGATGATCATGGAAGTTATCGGAATAAAAATGTAACTGTGTTCGTTGCGGATTTCGATATCGCCCGGCAGTTTGCCGAACCAATTCAGCATTTGCGGCAAATAGGTGATAACAAGCCCCGTTAACAGCAGGAAACCGCCTAATGCGATTAAAATTTTACCGGGCTCCATGATTTTATCCTGGATATTTTTCGCCTATGCCGGCTGTTGTATAACGGTAAGCGCGGATGCCGTCCGACCAGAATGTTTTGGGCAACCCGGCTTTTTGCTTGAGATGCGCCAGAAATTCGCCGCCATTCGGTAGGGATTCCCAGACGGAGGGCAAAAACGTGGCCTGCCTGCCGTCATATTCCAGAATCAAGCCGTCGACATTGGGTTGCAATTGCCGGATCAAATCCTGTTCCGAGCTAAATTGCAGCGGCTCGGCGGGTGACAGCAGCGAAATATGCGCCTCCAGACCGTTTAGCTCCGCTGTGGTCAACGGCGGAAAACGGCCGTCCCGGAAAGCGGCGGCGTAAGCGTTTTCGGCGACATCCTCCGCCAACGGGCGGCTGGCTTTTAACCGGCCTATGCAGCCGCGCAATTGCCCGTTACGCTCCAGCGTGACGAAAGTCGCCGTCGGTTCGCGCAATTCCGGCGGGTAATCGCCGGCCGCGACGCTTAGCGGTTTTCCGGTTTCCAGGCCGCAACGGATAGAATCCCAGGCCAGCGCCAATAACCGCTGTTGCTGGGCGTCATTCAACCACATAGGCGCCATAACCGACTACCCGTTGTCTGTCGCCGGCGGTATCGCCGGAATTTCTAAGATCGATGGTTTTTATGGTCAAGGATTTTTTCTCCAATAACTTCAATAGACCGCGGATAGGTACTTGACCGCAGGCGTTCTCGGGCGTTATCGCCCGATAGTCCAGGTTTTCGATCAGGGCGCTGGTGGCGCGGTCTAGCCGTTGCGCGGTGGCGTAATCGTGATAGTGGCTTAAATCCGAACTGATCACCAGCAGCGTTTCGTCGCCGCCCCATAAAGTTTCCAGGGCCGTGCAAACCTGTTCGGCGCTGGCGTCGCCGGCTACTATCGGGATCAGACTGAAGTTGGACAATACCGTTTGCAAAAAAGGCGCATGGACTTCCAGACTGTGTTCATGGCTATGCGCTTGTTCCAGATAGTGAACAAAGGGCAGGCGCAGCAGATTTTCCATGGCGAGCGTATCCAGCGCCACGTCGCCCAGCGGCGTGGCGTAGGCGGTCGCTTGCGTAACCGCCAAACCGTGGAATGCGACCCTATGCGACGGGCCCATCAATACCACGCGGGTAATGCGCTCGGCGGCCGGCAGCAGACGGGCGTACGCCGTGCCGGCAATAGGGCCGGAGTATTGATAACCGGCATGCGGAACGATGATGGCTTTGGGGACTTTTCCACCCGTTTCGGCATCGCGCAGATAATGCGCAATGCTGGTTTTCAGTAGTAGCGGCTCGGCAGGATAAAAGCTGCCGGCTACGGCGGGTTGTCTATGCATGGCGATGTGCTTTAAGCCGGTAGTGTCGAAACTTGTTAAGTATACTATTTGTCCAATTTTTCAGCGAGCGAAGATATTTTCTGCTGCCCGGCGCCAACAGCCAATCTGGTCAGCTATCGGCAGGTTTCTTCAATCGCTTAATAGTTTCTACTTTGTTTGATAAATTGATGATAGGTTCCCTGAACATGACAACGACGGCGGCGATTTTGGATAATACGGTTAATACCCGTTACTGGCATGCTCTGGACGCGGAGCAGGCGCAATGCGATTTATGCCCGCGCTTTTGCAAATTGCGCGAAGGCCAGCGCGGTTTGTGCTTTGTCCGCCAGAATCTCGGCCAGCGCATCGTCATGACCAGCTATGGGCGCTCCAGCGGATTCGCCATCGATCCGATCGAAAAAAAACCGCTGAATCATTTTCTGCCCGGCAGCAAGGTATTCTCGTTCGGTACGGCCGGCTGCAATTTGGCCTGCAAATTTTGCCAGAATTGGGATATCAGCAAGTCCAGGGATATGGACAAATTGATGAGTCAGGCCGCGCCGGATGAAATTGCGCGCACCGCGCTGGCGAAGGGCTGTAAAAGCGTGGCCTACACTTATAACGATCCGGTGATTTTCCACGAATATGCGATCGATACCGCGCAGGCGGCCCGCGAGCTTGGCTTAAAGTCCGTCGCCGTTACCGCCGGTTATGTGTGCGGGGAGCCGCGCGCCGAGTTTTACCGCTGGATGGACGCCGCGAACGTGGATTTAAAAGCGTTTAGCGAAAACTTTTACCATAAAATTACCGGCGGCCATTTGCAGCCGGTATTGGAGACGCTGGAGTACATCAAGCATGAAACGCAAGTGTGGCTGGAGCTGACCACGTTGATCATTCCGGGGGAGAACGATAGCGAAGCCGAACTGGAAGTGATGACGCAGTGGGTGGTCGAGCATTTGGGGCCGGATGTGCCCATGCATTTTTCGGCTTTTCATCCGGATTGGAAAATGATGGACAAACCGCCCACGCCCAAGTCGTCTTTGCTGAACGCGCGGCGTATCGCGCTGAAAAACGGCGTCCGCCATGCTTATGTCGGCAATGTGCATGATAAACAAGCCGACAGCACTTATTGCCGCGCCTGCGGGCAATTGTTGATCGGCCGCGACTGGTATGTGTTGTCGGAATGGAATCTGGACGCCGCCGGCAATTGCAAATTTTGCGGCAGCCGGTGCGCTGGTGTATTTGGCTGAGTAAGTAACGGTGTGGCGCTATGGTTTGTTATTTGGTTGGTTGATTGCTGTAGGCGGTTGCGCAAACGGAAATCTTATCCGCTGCCAGGGCAATGAGCGGTTCGCTATAGCCGATACGCTGTATTTCGGCGGCGCGCAGCCGCAAGGCGCCGTCAGCCCGGAAGAATGGCGCGACTTTATCGCGGCTAGCGTGGCGCCGCGTTTTCCGCAAGGCTACACGGCATGGCCGGCGCAGGGGCAATGGCGAAACGCGGCGGGGGTTGTTCTACAGGAAAATACTTATGTGCTGCAACTGCTGCATGCCGACGACGTAGGCGGCGACCGGGCGGTGGCCGAGCTGGCGAATAGCTATAAAACCCGGTTCCGGCAGGAAGCCGTGCTCAGGGTCAGAACCGGGGCCTGCATGGGTTTTTAGGCCATCCTCAAGGTTTGCGCGGCCAGCGGCCGTTGACATAGGTCAGAGCTTCCTTGATATTCAGTTCGCGGGTGGCGCCGCCGGTTCTGACAAAAAACTTAGGCGAGTTATTCTGCTCCAGAAATACCGGCCGCGGGGCGGGCGTGACGATGACCCGGCACACCTGTTTATTGTCAAGGACGTGAAACAGTATATGCAAAAACGGGCACAGATCGGCCCCCAACTGTTCGGATACCAGCGTCATCAATGCTTGTTCGAATCCATCCTGATTCGGTTTTTTTAAGGTCTGAAAATCTTTTTCCAGCCCCAGGACTTCGCCGTTATCGGCGACGCCGATCAGCAAAGCTCCGCCCACGCCGCTGTTTAAAAAACCGGTCAGGGTTTTTAGAACCACGGTTTCCAAAGAGCGGTTGACGCGGAATTCGGCGATGTCCCAGCGTAACGATGATTTGAATTCCAGATAGGGGCCTTCACCCTGGCGGACGATGGAAGGTAAATCCTTATTCAGTTCTTCCTGTAAAAAATCGATGGTTTTTAAACGTTTATGTAGCGCAGTATACAGAAGCAGCGACAGCAAGCCTAGCATTGCGCCGATTTCCCCATAAAAAAACAGTAACATCAGGTTTTCATGGGAAATCCGTCCCGTGAGCATAAAAGTTATCTGGTTAAATACAAAACCTATTGAAGATAACGGGCCTACGGCGTGTTCGCGGGCGTATATGTAATCGTAACTCGGCGCCAGGATGAAAATGCCGACCAAAGCGCCGATAAGCGCCGCGTTAACGTAAAGTTTAAATTGTTGCCGCCAGATGGCGAGCATCAGCAAAAGCAGGCGCTTCATGCATTATTGATGTTGGTTTTGCCGGTCAATAAACAAATGCGGCCACCTCTATGTCCCGCAGATAACCTTGTTTTCTGGCCAGATATTCATCGACAAAAGCGCGCATCGGTTCGGCTTCGTAATCGCGCAGGCCGCTGACCGCCAGTTTTTTAAAACCCGTTCCTACGATTTCGGCCCCGGACTTGATCTGAAAATGCAGAAATGCCGTGGCGCGCTTGCCGTTGACTTCCA
>JBEKBU010000122.1:0-12177 GCA_050015235.1 Methylomonas sp.
ATAGAGCGGCTTTGAACCACTTTTTAATTTCCCAAAAAAGCACCAGTATTTCATGCCTAAAATTGGGAAGTGGATAATTGACGTAAAGCCTTGTCGGCTGGGGTTTTTCGCAAATTCCCATGGGACTTTGGTGACGTTTGTTTAAACGCACCCTATAGTTACCATTTTTTTAAAACGGCCGTCGCTTCTGGCGTATCTATATACCGTACCGATAGGCGTATTTTCGGCATTCGATTCGCCTATCCCGCATTTTTTCCTAGGCATGCGTCCCGGCTGGTGTCAGTTTATACCGGCGGATTACAAAATTAATTAAACTATGTTATATAAAGCTGATAAAACAGGCGCTACTAGCTACCGCCGAATCAATGAATGATAAATATGCGTAATAATAATAAACAGTTTGGAACCACGTTTTCACTAGGCGCTAGCGCCATGGCTCTATTGGCGGTTTACGCCATGATGTTTCTGCCTTATTTACCTAATGCCCAGGGTAACGCGGGGAGCGACTATAGTTTTTATCTGCCTGGCCTGCTTGCCGGTTACTACTGGTTTTTGGAAAATGGGCTGAGCAACATACCGTGGTTTTCCCCGGCCGAATGCGGCGCTTTTCCCTTTTATCCGGATCCTAATGGCGCTTACTACTCAGTTCCGCAATTCTTGACGTTTGTCGTATCCCCGCTGAGCGCCGTGAGATCGACGCTGCTGTTATTCGCCGTTTTCGGCTTTTGCGGCTTTTACTGCCTGATGCGGCGCGGTTTTGCATCGTCGCGAACCGCCGCCTTACTTTCGTCTGCTTTTTTTATGTTCAACGGTTTTTTCACTTAACGGATTTAAGCTGGCCACCTGACCTTTCACGCCTTTATGCTGCTACCGGTTGTCGCCGCGATGGTTATCGGCGCGCCGGCAGACTTCCGCTCCCGCTTGGCTCGGGTGAGTCTAGCCTCGCTGTGTTTAGCCTATATGATACATTCCGGGATGAATCATGTTTTGCCCCCGGTATTGCTGTCCATTACCATTATTCTGTTGCTGCACGCCATGATGTACGGTTGGCGTTGGGCGCCATGGCTCAATCTTGCCGCCGCCGGCGCGCTTGCTATTGCTTTGTTCGCCGGTAAATTGGCCGCCGAGCTTGCGCTACTCGCCAATTTTCCGCGCGACTACTACCCATTGCCCGGTATTAGAAATTTATCAACTACGGTTGAGCTTGCGTTTCGCACCTTGTTCTTCACTGTGCCGGCTAATACTAGATACGCCATCGTCAATTCAAAATGGGCGCTGGATAGGCACGAATGGGAATATGGCATATCGCCCGCGCCCTTAATTTTTATCGCCTGCGGTGCGGCGCTGGGACTGATTAATACCGTGCGAAGCAAATCGTTGCCGAAAATAGGGAAGGATCGCATCCCGGCTCTGATCGGCATGATCGTCCTGTTGTTATTGCCATTAGCCATCAACTGTTATGATCCTGAATGGAACAAATTCCTCAAAAGTTTGCCGTTTTTCGGTAGCAGCAGTAATTTGTTACGCTGGTTTAGCGTTTATATCGCTTACGCCGTTTTACTTTCCGGGCTTGTCCTGGATCGTTTTCCGTTGCCGGAATCCTGGAACGCTTCCGGCAAAAAAGTGCTGGCGATGTTGGGCATTCTGGTCATGTTGATTGTGAACCTCACCACTGACCGAACTTTTTATGCCGGCCAAAATTACCCGGTTAGCACAGTGGAAACCGCCTGGAAAGCAGCGGCGGCTACACACTCGGCGCCGCGCATGGAAAACATTGAGTTTCGTAATAGCAAAGGTGGCGGGCCAAACGACGGGCTGACCAGAGGCGTTAGTTCGATGATGTGTTATCAGCCTATAATGGGATATCGGCTTGAGAAATTTCCGGTCGGCCAGTTGAAACCGGGACCGGTGCTAAGCCAGGAGACAGAAAATATTAATCTGAAGAATCCGGCCTGCTATGTATTTCCGGCCGAAAACCAATGCAAACCCGGAGACCATTTCCCGCCTGAAATGCGCGCCGATGTAGAAGCCTTTATTAACTATAAGCCTTTCCCTTTCAAGCAGCCAACAACTCAGATCGTTGCGGATTATGTAAGTTTGTTTTCACTGCTAACGGTAACTTTGATTATCGCGAGCCGCCTGATTTCAAAAATCCGCCGATGGAGTCATAAAACGGCCAATGCCGGTATTGAGGATGTTCGTGATGCATAAAGCTGAATTTGACAAGTTTGCAACGGAATATCACGCCATTCATAATAAAAACATCCGCCTGTCGGGGGAATCCGCCGAGTTTTTTGCTGAATATAAAATAAAAGATATTTTTCAGTTATTAAGCGTCAATAACAAAAATCCCGTCCGTATCCTCGATTTTGGGGCTGGCGTAGGCTCTTCCGCGCCTTATTTTCTTAAATATTTTCCTGGCGCAGAGTTAACTTGTCTGGATGTTTCTGAAAATAGTCTGGCCATCGGCCGGTCGCGCTTTAGCGGTCAAGCCGAATTTCAATTATTCGACGGTAAGGAAATTCCATACCCTGACCACACGTTCGATTTGATATTCGCCGCTTGCGTCTTCCATCATATTCCGCATGCCGCGCATATCGGCTTGTTACGGGAATGGCGCCGGGTTTTAAGTCCGGGCGGGGCCGCCGTGATTTTTGAACATAATCCGCTCAATCCTCTCACGGTACATGCGGTTAATACTTGCCCTTTCGATGAAAATGCAAAGTTGATCTTGGCGGGCGCCTTGCGCAGGCAAATGCAAAAAGCCGGCTTTCTAAATATCGGCGTACGCTACAGGCTGTTTTTTCCGGCAGCGCTACGTTTTTTACGGATTTACGAACGTTGGCTGCACCATTGTCCGTTGGGCGCTCAATATTTTGTCTACGCCAGCAAAGATTAATCCGGCTCAACATATGACTCTGATACGCTATTTGTTTGTAGGTTTGTTCAATACATTTTTTGGCTTAGGCTGCATATATTTCGCCATGTATTTTATGAAGATGGATTTGGCGCCGGCTAACGCTTTCGGATACACGGTTGGGATTTTATTGGGTTTTTTATTGAACAAGCGTTGGACTTTCAGGAGCGAAGGACGGATGGTTCCCAGCTTTCTGCGCTATTTGTTTGTTTTGGCCGTCGCTTACGCCGCTAATTTGGCGACAGTGATTTTAATCGGCGAGCATTTCAATATAAATCCTTATCTGGATCAGGCGCTGGGTATTGTTCCATACACGGCGATCGGATTTTTGGGGAGCCGTTACTTCGCCTTTCCGGTATCGAAGCAGCGGCAAATCGATCATCAACGTCAGAAAACGCCTGTTTTGAAAAACAAAGTCCAAATTTCACGGCCGACAGCCGTCAGCATCGTTGTCCCTTGCTATAACGAGGAAGCGGTGTTGGCTGAGACCACCAGACAATTGGCTGATTTATTGCGGAAATTGATCGCGGCAGGGAAAATCACACCCGATAGCCGCGTGTATTATGTGGATGACGGCAGCAGCGATAGTACTTGGTCGGTAATAGAAGATTTGGCCGAAGTTCATGAATTCGTGCACGGCATCAAGTTGTCTCGCAATCGCGGCCACCAAAACGCGCTTTTATCGGGTCTTTTAACCGCGGAAGGGGAAGTGATTATCAGCGTGGATGCCGATCTGCAGGATGACTTGTCCGCAATTGAACAGATGATGGAGCTTTATTGCGCCGGTTACGACATTGTCTACGGGGTTCGGGCTTCCCGCGACACCGACACGCTATTTAAAAGCTTTTCCGCCATAGCCTATTACAAATTACTGAACATGATGGGCGTGGAAATTATCCACAATCATGCCGATTACCGTTTGCTGAGCCGGCGCGTCATAG
Organism: Methylomonas sp.; assembly: GCA_050015235.1. Classification (GTDB taxonomy): domain Bacteria; phylum Pseudomonadota; class Gammaproteobacteria; order Methylococcales; family Methylomonadaceae; genus Methylomonas. The sequence goes on from JBEKBU010000122.1 coordinate 3,859, forward strand.
AAGCTTTGAAGGAATTTGGCGAAGTTAATTTGTTCCTGCGAGCGATTATTCCGCAATTAGGTTTTTCTTATGCGCTAGTTTCTTACGATAGGGCCGAACGATTTGCGGGGGAATCGAAATACCCCTTGAAAAAAATGCTGGCGTTCGCCTGGGAAGGAATAACCTCTTTTTCCGATATGCCTTTGCGTTTGATTACCGGTTTAGGCTTATTAGTATCGATGGTTAGTTTGCTGTTAACGATTTGGGTTATCGTCATTCGCCTGTTTACCGACCAGGCGATCCCCGGCTGGTCGTCCACGGTTTTGCCTATTTATTTCTTGGGGGGCGTTCAGTTGTTATGTTTTGGCATCATGGGCGAATATTTGGCGAAAATCTACGCCGAAACCAAACGCAGGCCGCGCTACATCATCGAAAAAATGATTTGATATCTCCACCGCAACGGCGCATATCGGGAAATCATTATGTTACGCCCGCAAACATTGTTGTCACTGCATAGACATATTCATGCCTTAAAATTGTAATAAGGAACTCTTTGAAGGAAAATCCGGAATCAGTTACCAAACAGGTTAATTTTTGAAACGTCGGCTATCGATATCGGTCATGCAATCCAAAAAACTTTCGGCAAAACATAACGAGCAGTTTAATCAAGCCATACTCTTGCATCAAAACGGGCGCTTAGCGGAAGCTGAGCAGATTTATAGTAAGCTGTTGACTAAATTTTCCACGTTTCCGCCCTTATTGTATTCAGTCGGCGTATTGACTTTACAACAGGGGAATTTTGAAAAAGGCGCCTCCTTATTAAAAAAAACCTTGCAGTTCGAACCTAAACATTTTGACGCCTTGTTCAACTTAGGGCTTGCATTGTCGAGACTGGACAGGATGGATGAAGCGGTCGAAGCGTTCGACCGGGCGATTGTTATCAATCCCGGTCATGAAAAGGCGTACATGAATCGCGGCAACGCCCTTAAGGCGCTTAAGAAATACGAGTTGGCGGCGCGGAATTTCGATCAGTCTATCGCGCTTAATCCGCATGTCGCCGAATCTTTTAATAACCGTGGCGCGGTTTTAAATGAGTTAAAGCTGCACGAGCGCGCCTTAGCCGATTTCGATCGGGCGCTTACCTTAAAAACCGATTATGCCGTGGCCCATTACAATCGCGGCTGTGCATTAAAACAATTAAAACGCTTGGATGACGCCATAGAGAGTTATCGGTCGGCAATTGCCTTGAACCCTTTTGATCCGCTTGCTTATAATCAGATGGGTTTAATTTATGATGAGTTAAAGAATTTCGACGCCGCAATTCAGGCTTTCGAGAACGCAATATCAGTGAAACCGGACTTTGCGGAAAGCTATATCAATTTAGCCGCCGTACAAAAAACGCAAAAAAAGCTCGATTCCGCTTTAAATAGCATAAACAAGGCCATGACTGTTACAAGCAAAGCAATCGAGCTAAATCCGAATATTGCTGAAACTTATAATATTAAAGGCATTATTCAACATCATTTAGAACAATATCAAGATGCTTTAACCAGTTTTGATACGGCTATCAACTTAAAACCCGATTTTGACGAAGCCATGCTGAACCGTGGTTTAGCGTGTCACAAGCTAAGCAATCATCTGGATGCGCTGGCTTGTTTTGTCCGGGTAATTGAGCTTAACCCTGGAAACGCCAAAGCTTTATACCATGCCGGCAACACAATGCTGGATTTAATGCAAGCGGAAGTGAGTTTGACATTTTTTGATCGGGCCATCGCGCTGAATCCTAACGAGGCTGAAATTTATACCAGCCGCGGCAACGCCTTAAGAAATCTTTGGCGCATCGATGAAGCCTTGGAATGTTACGCCACAGCGATCGCGCTGCATGCGGATGACTATGAAGCATACTGTAACAGGGGAATACTGTATCGGAATATCAAAAAACTGGACGGGGCGCTAGCGGATTACGATGCGGCTATCGCCATCAAACCGGATTATGATGTAGCCAACTGGAACAAGGGCTTGCTTAAACTTCTTAACGGCGAATTTACAGATGGCTGGCGGCTGTATGAATGGCGCTGGCAAACAATGAACCCGGTTAGCCGGCAATATGCGCAGCCGCTGTGGCTGGGAGAACAGAGTTTAACGGGCAAAACCCTATTTGTTTTTGCGGAGCAGGGGCTAGGCGATATTATTCAGTTTTGCAGATATCTGCCTTTATTAGCGCATATGGGTGCAAAAGTCATTTTCGAAGTGCGGGATGTATTGCGCCATTTAATGAAAACGCAAAGCGAGGACATAGTACTGATTGCCGTGGGCGATCCCGTACCGGATTTTGATTTTTACTGCCCTATCATGAGTTTGCCGCTGGCTTTTAAAACGGAATTGAGCAATATACCCGCTCATACGCCTTATTTGCATGTGGACGACGGCAAGATAAAAGAGTGGCGCGGCTATTTGGGCGGCAAAACCGCGTTACGCGTTGGCCTGGTATGGTCAGGTTCGAAAACAAACCGGAATGATATTAATCGCAGTTTGGCGTTCAAACAGCTTGCTCCTTTGCTGGCGTTAGACGTGGAATTTCACTGTCTGCAAAAAGAGATTCGGGAGGAGGACGCCCAGGATTTAACGGATTTCCCTCAAATTAAGCTTTACCTGGACAAGCTCAACGACTTCTCCGATACGGCGGCGTTGATAAATGAAATGGATTTGGTTATTTCAGTGGATACCTCGGTCGCTCATCTGGCTGGAGCGTTAGCCAGGGAGGTTTGGATTATGCTGCCGTACGCCCCGGATTTCCGTTGGCTGCTGGATAGAAACGATAGCCCTTGGTATCCGTCCGCCGCTTTATTCAGACAACCGGCTATTGGCGATTGGGATAGCGTTGTGTCTAAAATAACGCATGAATTGACGGGCAGGCGTCTGCAAACGTGATATCGGGAGAAAGTTTCCCTGGCTAAAAACAAAAGGTAGGGATTTATAATGACATGCGATTATTTTGACGGCGCCAATGGATTTGATATGACATTGTCCGATGGCGAATCCATCCGTTTGCGGCCGGTTAACATTAATGACCGGAAAATTATCATGAAAGGCATGTTTTCGTTATCGTCTCAATCGCGTTTTTTCCGTTTCTTTTTCCCCATATTGACATTAACGGATGAGCAATTGCGTTATTTCACCGAAGTCGATCAGCAGAACCATGTGGCGTGGCTGGCCGTTTCCCAAGATCAAGCGGAGCCGACCGGTTACGGAATAGCCCGGTTTATACGCTCTCAACCGCAGCCGCATATCGCCGAATTTGCCCTGGTAGTGATCGATAGCCATCAAAAACGGGGGTTAGGCGTTATTTTAATGTCGTTACTCTATATACTGGCGAGAATAAAAAAAATTGAAATTTTACGCGCGTCCATGCTTCCAGAAAACACCGTCATGAGCCATTGGCTAGGCAGATTAGGGGCGACCGGCGAATATAAAAACGGCGTTTACTGGATGAATTTGAATGTTTTAAACGACTTGTCAACCCAGACTTCGTTGTCGTTGCAACGATTGAACGACACTATCAAAAAAATTGAAGAGGCGGTTACAAAAAAAATTGGGTAACTACTCACCGAGTGGCGGGGCGACGCTTTTAAATATATTTAAACAATAAGTTATGCAGTAATTATCATTATCCGGCTTCGAAATGTTGGGCTTCCTTTGTCAGCGTCAACAGCCGGGTTGCTGACGCTACCTTTAAATTCGCTGAACAATTACAAAAAATTCAGTCAACATCCCGCCTATTTTCAAAAATCGCTATTAAAACAAAAGCTATCGTTCTACGTTTAGCCTCGTTAGTATCATTCGTTCGAAGCCACTATTTTATTACTTGCCCCATCCAAGCCGACCAGCGTTGCGCTATCACATAAATCACCGGGACAAACGGGATAGCCAACAGCGTTGATGACAACATGCCGCCAAAAACCACGGCCCCGATTGCTTGCTGGCTGGCGGCCCCTGCTCCCGACGCGCCGAGCAGGGGCGCGACGCCCAGGATAAAAGCGAACGATGTCATGATGATGGGCCGGAAGCGCCGCCGCGTGGCCTCAATCGCCGCCTCCGCCGCGGACATGCCTTCGGTTTGCAGTTGCCGGGCGAATTCGACGATCAGGATGGCGTTTTTGCAAGCCAGCCCTATCATCAAGATCAAACCGACCTGCGTGTACAAATTGTTGTCGAATCCCCGTATCATCAGAGCCAGCAATACGCCTACCAGCGCCATGGGCACCACCATCACCACGGCCAAGGGGCTGGTCCAGCTTTCGTACAAAGCCGCGAGCACCATGAACACCAAGGTAATCGAGAGTGCGTAAATGAAATAAGCTTTGCTGCCGACCTGTTTTTCCTGAAAAGACGTCGCCGTCCAGTCTAAATGTATTCCCCTAGGCAGAACTTTATCTGCAATCTGTTCCATGAGATTTAAAGCTTGGCCGGAACTGAAGCCTTCGGCGGCGGCGCCGTAAATTTGCGCGGCAGGGTAGAGATTGTAGCGGGTTACCAGTTCCGCCCCGACTGTCCGCTTAACTTCCATGAGAGCGCCCAGCGGAACCATTTCGCCTTGCGCGTTGCGGACATACAGGTTTTTGATGTCATCCGGTTGCAGACGAAAGGGGGCGTCCGCTTGTACGTACACCTGGAAGATTTGGTTGTATTTATTAAACAAATTAACAAAGGAAGAACCGAGATAGGTTTGCAGCGCCGAAAATACGTTGTTCACTGGAATATTCAAGGACTCGACTTTGGTTCTGTCTATATCCAGGAACAGTTGCGGATTACGGGCGCTGAAAGTTGAAGTTAAATTACGCAGACCTGACTGGGTATTACCGGCGCGGATCAACTCGTCGACGGATTTCTGCAATTCGGCAAGGCCAAGACTTTGCCGGTCTTCCACCATCAGCTGAAAACCGCCGCCCTGGCCCAAGCCGCGGATAGGAGGCGGCACCAATACAAAGGAGCCGTACTCCTCGACAGAAGACAACTCGCGGCGCAGATTGGCGACAATCTTGTCCTGGCTTAAATCCGCGCCTCGTTTACTCCAGTCGTCGTAGACGATAAAGGTGGTAAAAAAATTGGAGACATTGGCGCCGTCCAGTATGGATAGGCCGCCTATGGTCACCCAGGCCTCCAAGCCCCGGGTTTTTTTTAGTATGCCGTCCATCGCCTTGGCGGCGGCCGCCACGCGCGGTTGCGAGGCGGCGTTTGGAAGTTTGGTGACTATGATAGCGTATCCCTGATCCTCGGTAGGCAGAAATCCGGTGGGATGCACGGCGAATCGCCAGGCGGTGAGGAGGATGATCAAAGTATAGCAAAGGAGCATGGCGCCGGAGCGCCGCACCATCCACGTCACCAGCCGTACGTAGATATGCTCGATCCAACTATATCCCTTGTTAAAGTTGCGGAAGAACCAATTGACTTGTTTATCTTTAACCGGCCGTAGCCAGAGGGCGCACTGGGCGGGCTTAAGCGTCAGGGCATTGATGGCGCTGATGACGGCGGTAGAGGCGATTACCAGGGCAAACTGGCGGAACAGTTGCCCGCTAATGCCCGGCAGAAAGGCGGCGGGCAGAAACACCGCGGTCAGCACCAGGGTAATGCCCATGATAGGCCCGGTGATTTCCCGCATGGCTTTTATGGTCGCCTCTTTGGGCGGCAAGCCCTGTTCGATATGATATGAAGCGTTTTCCACGATCACGATGGCGTCGTCGACGACGATGCCGATCGTCAGAATCAGCGCGAACAGGGTTAACAGATTGATGCCGAAGCCTAGCATGGACATGGCGGCGAAAGCCCCGATTATCGTGACGGGGACGGTGGTCGCCGGCACCAGCGTGGCGCGCCAGTTCTGTAAAAATACCAGGATGACGACAAGCACCAGAATACCGGCTTCGAACAATGTAATATAGACGTCGTGTATCGCGCTGCGTACAAACTTCGTGGTGTCGTAATGTATTTCATAGTTCAGTCCGGGCGGGAACTCCTTGCTCATGGTCTGCATGGCCGCCCGCACCTCGTCCGCTACGTCGATGGCGTTGGCGTTGGGCAGCGTAAACACCGGCATTACCGCCGCCGTGTGACCGCTGGAAACGGAGAAGTTGCTGTAAGTCTGGCGGCTGAGTTCGACGCGGGCGACATCGCGGATGCGGACGATTTGCGCCGACTCGCCGCGCGCGCTTTTGACGATGATGTTTTCGAATTGCGCCACATCGGTTAAGCGCCCCAAGGCGTTGACGGTAAATTGAAAAGTCTGGTTGGCCGGAGCGGGCGGGCCGCCCAGTTGGCCGGCGGCCACTTGCAGATTTTGACTCTGGATGGCGTTGGCGACGTCCGAGGTAGTTAAATCGAAATAGCGGAGTTTTTCCGGATTTAACCAGACGCGCATGCTATAAGGGCCGGCGCCTCGCACCACGATTTGCCCCACGCCGGGCAATCTTGCCAGAGGGTTCTGCAAGTTGATGACCGCATAGTTCGACAGATAGGTTTCGTCATAGCGGTCGTCGTCGGCGAACAGCCCCACCACCAATAAGATATCCGTGGAAACTTTTTTTACCAGCACCCCTTGCGGTTGAACAGCGGCCGGCAGCTGGGGCAGGGCGGAATTGACCAGATTCTGCACCAGCGAAAGAGAGGTATTGAGATTTGTACCGACGTTAAAGGTAATGGTCAGGATATAAGTACCGTCGCTGGCGCTGGTCGACGACATGTACAGAGCGTTCTCCACGCCGTTGATGGCTTGCTCGATAGGAATGCCTACCGTATTGGCGACCACTTCGGCGCTGGCGCCGGGATAAAGAGTGGTGACCTGGATAGTCGGCGGCACTATGGGCGGATATTGCGCCACAGGCAGATTTATAAAACAAACCAGACCCAAAATGATGGTGATCAGGGCGATAACGTTGGCGAAAATCGGCCTTTCGACGAAAAATTGGGAGATCATAAATGTGGCCTTTTTGTCTCGGCCGGCGTGGCTGGCGCATCCTCGTTGCGATCGGCTTTCAGTAGCGGTTTGCGTATGGGCGTTACGGTATTACCTGGGATGGCGCGCAGTATGCCATTCACGATCACGTTATCCTGATCGCCGATTCCTTCCAGCACCGCACGGCGGTCGTCCACTTGTACGCCAAGCTTGACCGGCCGGCGCTCCACGGTGTTTTTATCATCCACCGCCAGCACATATGAACCTAACTGATCATAGCCGATCGCCGCCTCGGGGACTAAAAGCGTCGATTTTTCCGAGTTGACGACCAGGACGCGCACGCGCGCAAACAACCCCGGCAGGATAGAGCCGTCGGCATTTTCATAAATGGCGCGCAGCAACAAAGTACCCGTGGTCGGCGTCACGGCTATCGCCGTGAAATCGAGATAGCCGCTATGCGGATAGCCGGATTCGCCGGAAAGCGCCAGCGCGGCCGGTATTTTCCGTTCTTCAGCCTCGCCAGGCGCGATATGGGTTTTATTGATTAATTTCAGTAATTCCGTTTCGTTGATGGTGAAGTATACGTAGATAGGCGAGATCTGGTTGATTTGCGCCAGGGGGGTAAATTCGCCGGCGCCCACCAAATTGCCGGGGTCTTTGAGGCGGCGGTCTATGCGGCCGTTAAAAGGAGCGGCGACTTGCGTGTAATCCAAATCCAGTTTCGCCAAATCGCGATTGGCTTCGGCGGCGGTCACCGCCGCGAGGGCGTTATCGCGTTGGAAGCGCCAATTATCCACATCCGTCTGCGCCGCCGCGTGTTCTTTCACCAACTTTGAAAATCGGTCGAATTCCGTTTGCGCATGGTTTAGACTGGCCTTTTGTTGAAGTATTTGCGCCTCCGCCTGTTTCAACCGGGCTTGATAAGTATCCTGCTGAATTAGGAATAGCGGTTGGCCCTTTTTAACTTGATCGCCGTCGTGAAACAGCACTTTTTCCAGATAGCCTTGCACGCGCGCGACTAGCTGCACGGTTTTAAAGGCCTGGGTATTACCGGTAAACTCCACGTATTCGCTAACCTGTTGCCGGACGGGCTGGCTGACGGTGACCTGTGGCGGAGGAGGGGGCGCATAAGTGTTTTTTTCCTGGCAACCCGCGCCGCTAAGCAAAGCCGCCCACAGCAGCCTCGCCATGTTACGCATTATGGTATGGCGCGCCTGCGTTACCATAGCGGCAAACCGACGCCGGCCGGCGTTTGCGTATCCAGAGACGGCGGCGCGGCGGGCGTTAGCAGCGCGCCCCAATCCGTACGCTTCGCCATCTGTTCCTTAATCGCATCGGGTACGATTTCATGCCCTTCCCTTATTTGCCAACCTCCGCCCAAGGCCCGGTAC
>JBEKBU010000123.1:0-17414 GCA_050015235.1 Methylomonas sp.
TTGCCCCATTCCGTCATCATGGTCCGCATCTTATCCGGGGCGTCCTGCGGATAATTGACTATATCGTTGGCGCTGATGGCGATACTGGCGATCCCGAGCGGCGCATAATGACGGGCAATGCCGATCAGTTGTGCTTTGACATGTTGTACATAAGGGCAATGATTACAGATAAACATAATCAAAGTACCTTGTTCGCCTTTTAAATCCAGCAAACTCCGAAAATTGCCGCTGACGGCGTCCGGTAAATTAAAATCCGCCGCCAAACTTCCTAGCGGCAACATATTCGATTGAGTGGCGGCCATAAATTAAGCTCCTGGATATGAATTATGCCGCTAAACCGGCGTCGTCATTGCCGGCGGCGGATTGACGCAACTTTAAATCCCGATAAACCGTATAACCAAGGCTCAACATCAAGGGCGTAAAAAAAATGCTCAACATATTGACTATGTTCTGTAACGTATCGATATTAAATTGAAAAGTGATACCGATTATATACAACGGGATCAACAACAGGATAAAAGCAAACGGGAAAACGCACTGAATAGTCATCGTCCGCCACCAATTTCCCCAAACCAATTGATGACTGGCTTTCAAGGAATCAATACAGCCTTTAGACTCCAGCAAATTGAAATACATAAAAAACATCAGCGAACCGGATAATACGACGCCCGGTACGATCAGCAGCAACAAGCCGGCGGCCGAAACCAACACATAAGCAATTGAAGTCAAAAGTACAATAGGCAATTTCCCCAGAGCGGCCGACAATGCCTCGGGTAAACTGTCTTCCCGTTCGTTAACAAAGTTATCCAGCCTGTAAACCATGCCGATGCTGACCAGGAAAGACACCAGTGAGCCCATGATAATCAGCATTAAGACAAATAAATTAAAATCTTCGGCGGCAGGTTGCCCGTTCCCGGCGACAGGCGAAACCGGCAGAAAAAAAATCAGAATCTGCAGGCCGGCCTGAATCCCGATCAGACCTTGCAGCCTGCTAAAGCTTGCAAAATATAAATCGATACTGCTGCTTAAAAGTGAGTTAATACTACCGATTTGATTTGTAAGAATACGCATGATATTTTCCAGAATCGGGGTCGGAGCGGATTAGCGCTGACTCAAGATTATTTAAATTAAAACCAAGACTTATACACTTATAGAATATGCCGACGCAAGGAGGCGCATCTGTCGCGATTAATGCGCTTCACGCTGTTCAGCACATATATTAAGTTTACAAATTATATAAAACTTTGTTTTTATTGTTTTACTTGCTTAAGTCAGCGACTTTCGGATCGAAGTCGATTGGCATAATCGTCAGCGTGCTTGTATTCTACTCCGAATTTTTCCAAAAGTGCGTTTCTTGACTTTCCCGCTCCTCCGCCTGACTAAGCGCTGTCCTTGACTGATATGGGCGTCAGGCGGTAAAGACAAATATTCAATCAAAGCCTGAAAACGCCGCACGGTCTCCGTATCTCCCTGCAACACCCGCAAACGGGCTAAAATGCGGCTGGCTTCAGGCAGGCGGCCTTGCGCCAAACTTAGATACAGGGCCTGAAATTGATGCTCGGCGATAAAATTCCTAAATAGCCGCGCCGCCTCGGTTTGCCTGTAACTCAGGGCGCGGTCGGCCGCGGCGATCGCCAGATCGGCCTGATCGGCGTTTAGCGCTTGCACCGATAAGCGCAGCCATTGCCCGGCCAAGGCGACGCAACGCGACACCCTGGCCAGGTCCGAGCCGCAACGCGGGCAAATCGGCGCGGCGGACAGCCGCGCGCCGCAACAGGGACAGCGCTGCATCAGGACTCAAGATAATAGATAATATCGGCTAATTGCGCCGCCGGCGTCTGCAGGGCTTTTTCATCGCCGCTCTCAATACAGGACACGATGGTTTCGATCAAATTGACCATATCCTCGCGGTCTTCGGCGGAGACTGTTTCGAACATGGACTCGGCTTTTTTGATCAGTTTGCGGGCGGCGGCCGCTTCCGCGCTTTCCGGAGCGGAAACGCCGGCATTGCCGGCCGGCAATCCGAACAGGCCGTCGATACGCTGTTTTGCGCCGGCCAATTCATCACTCCCGAAACGGGAAATGGCGTTATTGATCGTGATCGTTTTTTCCAGGCCGGTGGCTTTTTCCCGCGCCGAAACATGCAACAGGCCGTTTAAATCCAGCGACAGAGTCAAGGTGATGATGTTGCCGGCCGGAACGTCCTTAAGGTCCTCGACCATAAATTCGCCGATTTCGATATTGTTCAGCGCATCGGGATCTTCGCCTTGGTAAATGCTGATTTGCACCATACTCTGTCCGTCCATGTGCGTCATAAAGGCTTCGGATTTGCGCGCCGGCAGAACGCTGTTTTTGTGGATGATCGGAATATACTGATAAGGATAAGGCTCGCCGTCCAGATAGCCTATGGCGCTGGTGCCATAGGTATAGGGCGTGACATCGATCAATAACGCATCGATAGGCTGGCCGTTAATCATCGCCGCTTGCTTGGCGGCGCCCATCGCCACGCATAAATCCGGATCAACTTCGCTATGCGGCTCGAAGCCGAATTCCTCGAATAAACGCTCGCGTATGCACGGCGTCCGCGTAGAGCCGCCGACCAGAATAATTTCATCGATGTCCGAAGCATTGAGCTTCGCCCCTTTCAGCGCGATATGCACCGCATCCATGGTGGCGTTTATATAATCGGCTATCATGTCTTCATAGTCGGCGCGCGACAATTCCAGGCTCAAATGGATAGGCGCGCCCTCTTGTTCGAACAGATACTCCTCTTCCAGCAAGGCGTAAGGTTCGTCGGACAATTGCAGCTTGGCGTTTTCGGCGGCGCGGGTAATGCGGGCCATCGCCTTGCCGTTGCCGCTGATATCGGCGCCGTACCGTCCGCGCAGATGATCCTGAATATGGTTAACGATCTGCTGATCGAAATCGTCGCCGCCGAGATGATTGTCGCCGTGGCTGGACATAACTTCCACTACCCCATCCTGGGCGTTGACGACCGAAACATCGAAAGTGCCGCCGCCCAGATCGTACACCAGCATGCGTTTGGCCTGGCTTTGCCCGGCGCCGTAGATCAGCGCGGCGGCGGTCGGTTCGTTGATCATGCGCACCACGTCCAACCCGGCTATTTGGCCGGCTTCACGAGTAGCCTGCCGTTGCGCGTCGGAAAAATAGGCGGGAACGGTAATCACCGCCTTATCTATCGTCCGTCCGGCATATTGCTCGGCCATGGTTTTCAGGCGTTTCAGAATAATCGCCGAAATTTCCTGCGGCGTATAAGAATTGCCGGCCATCTTGACTTGGATGTTTTGCCCCATCAAACGCTTGATCGACCTGACCGTCCGCTCCGGATAAATCAGATACTGATTGCGCGCGGTTGCGCCGACCAATATTTCACCGTTATCGCCGATGCCGACCACGGAAGGCAAAATTTTGTTTCCGGCGTCAGCTATCACCAGCACCTTACCGTTTTCGACTATGGCCACTTCGGAATTTGTGGTGCCCAGATCTATGCCTATAATAATATCGTTCATCAGGTTCCGTATAGGGGTTAAAGTTTATTGACTTTCACTTCCGCAAGGCGCAGCACCCGCTCTTCGAACAGAAAGCCCTTGCGCAATTCCTCGATGACCATACCGTTTTCAAGTTGCGGGTCATGGCCGATTTCCAATGTTGTCATCAACCGCGCATCGAACATCCTGCCTACGCATTCGATAGCGAATACTTGCCGGCGTTGCAAGGATTGCTCAAAACGTCTCAGCGTAATTTCCAGGCCGCCGCCGAAACTTTCGATAAAGCGGACGTCCTGTTTATGGGAGCGATTAAACCAGGCGCCTAGCGGCCGGTAGTTTTGCAGCGTCAGGTAACCGGCGCTAAGCCGGTCGTATATATCGACCATCTCCAGTAATATCTCGCGCCGCGCTTCGCGCTTCTGTTGTTGCAGACGCTCCGCGCCGGCGGCCAACTCGTCCATTAGCGCCCGGTTATCCGCCCGCAGCGTGCTTAATGCTTCGTTCAGACTATCCAGCGTGGCTTTAAACTGGCGCGATTCGGCTTTCACTTCGGTTTTTAAACCCGCCAGATCGCTGAACAGCGTGGTTAAATCCGGCTGATCGGCAGCCGACAGATGCGCGTAGTCGGTATCGGTCAGATAGCGCCGTAAGGATTCGAACAATTCGGATTTTAGGGGCTCATCGTTCATAACTGGTTGCCGCCGCTTAAAAGAACTTTTTCCACTGGCGCGGCCTGCAAAAGCTTCTGAAAAGCGTCCGCGGATAATGGCGGTGAGGCCGCTATCGCTTGGAACGCAGTATCCAGCAATTCATTAAACTCCATGGCCGGCAAATCGAATAGCTCATGGCGCAAGCGGCTATCCAGGTCTTTGATGCGGTCATAGGCTTGTTGAATTAGCTGAAAACCCGCCGGATCGCGCTCCGGCGGATGTTCTTTGGCCTGCTGCAAATAAGCCAGTTTAATATCGGCGTCGGTCGATTGTCCGCTAACGCCTAAAAGTTCGTAGGGTGATTTCATCGGGATTACATGGCTAAAAAAACGGCAGCGTCCGCTGTTGCGGCGCGGAATTTTCAAAACGGTACAGCACATCCTCGAAGCTGACGCCGATATCGATTTTCAAGATTTCCGCCGCGTCCAGCAAGAGCAAGGATGAAAAAAAATCGGGTATTTCAAACAGCTTCATTAGCTTTTTCGGTTTGACATGGTTATATTTATGCAATAAAGCGCCGATATAACGCTCCGGCTCGGTTTTCATCAACAAGGTTTCTATTTGCCGATCCAGTTTTTTCATGACGCTTTCCGGCAAATGGCCGAACAAGGCGGAGAATGTTTCGTCTCCGAGATCCTCTTCTTCGCCGTCATCGAATTCGCCGTCTCCATAGGACTGGAAACCCATACTTTCTTCCAGAAAACGGTTGATTAAAACCGAGGTCTTCAAATCATTATCCGCTTGGGCCTGTTCGGCGGCGTGCTGCAGTTGAATCATGTCCGTAAAACCGAGGCGGCTAGGTTCGCCCTGCAATTCAGCATAGGTTAAAAAATATTTCCAAACCGGTTTTTGCCATTTGTCATGCGCCAGTTTACTGCAATGCTTTAATAATTCGAAATGCCCGATCGATTCCATACATTGGCGCCAGTCCAGATATATCTCTTCAGCGTAGGGTTGCCGCTGAAACGAATTTTTGACGGCCGCTTTAACCGTTTCCAAAGCGTTAAACAGAATTTTCGCTTCAGCCTCCGATTGCCGGTACTGCTTGATTAAATCCATCAGGCGCGTCAGTTGCCGCGCTGCGGAATATCCAGCAATAAGGCTTCCAGCGCCGCCTGAAACAAGCTATTCACCGGGTCGTCATACATTTTTTGCAAGGTTTCGACGATGAGCTGCAAACCGTTTTGCGTATCCGCTCCCGACCACTGCATAAAACCGCGCAGCAATTCAGCCTGCCGGCGCAAATGCGTATTGACGGACAACTGCTCGGCGGCCTGAATTTCTTTTTCCGCCAAGGCAAATTTTTTGGTTTTGATCAAACGGCGGGCGTGCGCCCTGTGATTATCGAACAAAAGCTGCTTGGCGAGCGTGTTAACCGGATCGATTTTCAACAACGCTTCCGCATAATTGGCTGCTTTTTTATAAGCTTTTCTGGCCGACGCCGATTGGGCGGCGCGCGCCAGCAGGCCGGTATCCATGGGAAAGCGTTGCAGGCTTAGCTGCAGCCAGTGCTCATATTCCTTGGCTTCAGCTTGCGGCTGTTCGTAAAAACGCAGTAATTTCACGTATGTTTGCAAATCCCCGGCGTCGTAATCCAGGCTTTCCTTCAGCAACCCGACCGCTTTTTTTTCCGGCAGCCCGACGGCCATATGCCTGAGGATAATCGCGATTTTCCGGTCAGGCCGCGGATTTTCATTATTGAGGATATTGATGCATTGCCGCCAATAAAACAAGGCGTCGATATCGTTGCGGCCCTGCTCGCAAAGCAAGGCTTCTATTCTGTTTTGTTCGAATACGCCGACGTTTGCGAAATTTTTGACATAATCCTTATACCCGGCCGGATATTTCGCCAGCATGCCCAAACAAAATTTTTGCGCGGCCGCCTCGCCGAACAAAGCCCGGTATTGAAGCGCCAGATTAAATAGCGACTTATCGTTCGGCCTATCCCCAAGCTTGGACAGGTTTTCCAATAACTCGCAATGCCTGGCCGATAATCCCTTTGCGCCGCCAAGAATACGGCGCTGCCGGTAATCGAGCTTTAAAGCCGCCGCCACAAAGTTTGCGCCTTGCCCGGCATGGGCCAGCAGGGCGTCAGCCGCCGGCCGGTAGGGAGATTGCGCGTCTATTTTCGTTAACAGGGCGCCCCGCTGCTCCATTTCCTCCGGACCGGCGAGTTGCGCTTTCAGCAAGGCCCGTAAATCGCGGAACGCCGAACGGTACGGCAGTTTTTTCAATTGCTCGTCCACCGTCGCGGGCAAACCGTTGCGGAACGCATCCAGCGCCGCCTGAATAAAGCCTAAATGAGCCATGAACGCACCGTCTTGCGGCGCATGCGCCGCGAGCTCCGCATGTCCGGATACGATAAGAAAACCCAACCGCGCCGCCAATCCCGGATAATTTTCGTCCAAATCCCGCGCGCTCAACCGCTCCAGCCGGGCATAGGCTTTTTGGTGCATGTTAGCCGCCAACAGCCAGAGAATATAGGCATCCTGGGCGCACAAACCGGGTTTGTCCCATTCGGCGTAATTTTCCCACAAAACCGCGGCTTCCTTGGGCATGGATTTTGCCGCCATGTTTAAAGCTCTTTGCAGATAACATTGCGCCAACTGCCGCCGATAAAGCGGATTATCCCCATGTTTCAACAACGCCTTGTAAAGATCGGCGGCTTCTTTATAACGTCCGCACGAATAATGCGCCTGGGCTTGCTGCTCTAAACTTAGGTCTGATTTAGCGCCGGAAATTATCTTTGAAGGTTTTTTCATGGCATCGGAAATGTTCGATTTTGGCATGGGCGTCTTCATTGCAAACCCCGGTTAATAACAGGCTAATTAAGCGCGTAATACCGACAGGCTATGCATGGCTGATTATACGCTACGGCCCATTGAATTTGTGTATCGCTTTAACTTAAAACCACGCATACGCATTAAAATATCTTGCGAAGCTAATTGCCAAACTTAACGGCGCCGGTTTTTGGCGGCGCTGGGTTTAATTGACAGCCGACCAAGCGAAGCGTATCTTTACGCCGGTATAATACCCACGTTTTTTTCTAATTCCAATACGGAATATGACGAAACCCCAGCCAATCAAGAGGCCCTATGAACACACCGCCCGTACTACCGGAAAAAACCAGTCTCGGCATAGACGCCAATTTAGCCGCCGTGCTGACTTATGTGCTTGGATTTTTTAGCGGCATCGCCTTTCTGATTCTGGAAAAAGAAAACAAATTTGTGCGCTTTCACGCCTTACAATCGACCTTGGCATTTGTGTTTCTGATGGTCATTAAAGTCGCGCTCAGCGTTATTCCGGTGCTTGGCGCGCTGGTCATTCTTTTTCTAGTCTGGCCGGTTACCGTGGCGTTATGGCTGGTGCTGATGTACAAAGCTTATAATTATGAAAAGTTTAAGCTGCCCATTTTCGGCGACATCGCGGAAAAACAAATCGGCTGAATAATTTGAGTCATACACGTGCGGATTCCGGCGGCGACATTACTATTAATTGTTTCATCGCTTACCCTGGCGGCGGCGGACGATAAACCGAAAATCACGCACGGCGTTCAAATCGGCCTGTTGGATAACGGACAAGCCGTCATCTGGAGCCGTTGCGACCGGCCGGCGAAAATGAACGTCGCCTATGCCGGCAACCGCCGCTTTAAGCAGGCTAAAATCGCAACCGGAGGCGTAGCTTCGCCGGCCAACGACTATACCGCGCGCCAAATTCTGGACGATCTCCCCGCCGGCGGCAAAACAATCTGGCTAAAAGTCTGGTTTACCGACGCGGCTAACCCCGGCCTGAAGAGCGAGCCGGCGTTCGGGCATTTTCACCACATAGGCAAAAATGACAGCCTGCATTTTGTCTGGGGCGGCGATACCGCCGGACAGGGTTTTGGCATTAACCCGCAATACGGCGGCTTTAAAATCTATACCACCATGCGCAAGCTTAAGCCGCGGTTTTTTATACAAAGCGGCGACAATATTTACGCCGATAGTCCCATCGAAGCGCAAAAACGCGTTGAAAACGGCAGCATCTGGATAAACCGGGTCAGCGTTCCCGAACTGGGCAAAGTCGCCCAAACCCTTGACGAGTTTCGCGCCCGCTACAAATACAATCTCGAGGATACAAACCTGCTCCGATTCAATAGCGAAACGCCGCAAATCTGGCAATGGGACGATCACGAAGTGGTGAATAACTGGTCGCCGTCTAAAAAGCTCAATGAAAATTACACGGAAGTCAAAGATTTACAATCACTGCTAGACCCTGCCGCCAAGGCGTTCCACGAATACGCCCCATTGCCGTTGCCGGACTCCGGCCCCTACCCTTCCATTTACCGCACAATCGGCGTCAACGGCTTGCTGGATATATTCGTACTGGATATGCGCAGCTTCCGTGGGCCGAATAGCGCCAATCTGCAGACAACCGCCGGCCCCGAAACCGCTTTTCTGGGCGCCGAACAAGTCGAATGGCTGGAACGGGCTCTGCAAAATTCAACCGCGGCCTGGAAAATCATCGCCGCCGATCAGCCTTTAGGTCTTTGTATCCCTGACGAAGGGGACAAATGGGAGGGCGTGGCGAATTGCGACAACGGCAAACCGGCCGGCCGCGAGCTGGAAATCGCGGAATTGCTCCGATTTATCAAGCAGCGTCACATTACCGGCATCGTCTGGCTGGCCGCCGAAGTGCATTATACGGCCGCGCACTATTACGACCCGGCAAAATCGGCCGGCGTGGATTTTCTACCGTTTTGGGAATTTATCGCCGGCCCGTTAAACGCCGGCACTTTCGGGCCGAGCCGGGCCGATCGCACCTTTGGCCTGGAAGTCGATTATTGTAAAACGCGCGGCCATTATCTGAAGGTTCCAGGCTGGCGGACGCGGGAGTTTTGCGCTAATCCGCCGCCCGACCCCATGGCTAAGGAACGTCCGCTGCTCTCGCCCGCCGCCGGCTACCAATTTTTCGGCGAAGTCGCCATCAATCGCAACAACCGCTTGTTGACGGTTAATTTGCGCGACAGTAAAGGCTCTATCCTGTATAGCCGAACATTACGGCCTGACTGAATCCAATACTTTTATGTCAAGACCGTTATCACGGTGGGCTCCCTATTTTAAAAAAAGGGGGGCACCCTCTCATTGAGCGGATCATCGCTTAATTTTCCAGCTTAGTTATAACCCCAGCCAAATTGTTTATTATTAATAAAAAGTTTGTTTCCTAATAGCGAACTAACTGTGCGCCCGATAGGCCAACCCTTAGTTATTAACTGCCATGCTATTGATAAACAATGGCTTCAATGGATTTTTCCATGCACTCTTCAGCACTATTTGCTTGAAATTCGCAGCCGATTCCAGGTCCACGCCTATCCGTGCGTTAAATACTAATTGACCTAACGCATCTTTATATACTAACCTTCACAGCGTTGTTATGGCGTTAAGTACATCGCGTCATGCCGGCAATCGATTGACGTATCGGTTCCAGGATTGAAAACGAGCGCAAATCTGGACAGCGATCCGTCAATTCCAAAAAAAAACGGACAACTTTTACCTTTAACAGCCGTGAATACGGCATTTAACAAAATAGGACAGCTGATGAACAAATTACAATTCAAGCCGGCGGCGATTGTAGCGGCTTTAACGGCGGTACTGGCGGGGCAGTCGACCAGCGCCTGGGCCGATACATTCAACACCGAGGCGACATCCGATACTTTTCTTTCCAGTGACCCTAACTACGCCAATTCCGATATGTCCGGTTACGGGGCGATGATGATTTCGGCCAATCTGCCCGACCCGCAACAAGGCATTAACTACGCCAGAACGATGGATAACCTGGTCGGATATCAAATGGCCAGCACCGAAGCGTATTTCAATAACGAATACGGCGTCGGCGACTGGCATGTCACCGACGTGCAGGTCGAATGGTATTCGAATTTCGACATACTGGGCGTGCCGGCCAATAACAGCCAGTTCAACGTACCGGCCGCCGGATATTTCAACATTTCCTTGCTGGCCGATAACAACTGGTTTAACAATGTCGTTACCGGAAGTACGGGGCAGGCGAATACCGATTTAAACTGGAACTCGGTGTTCACGCCTGGCGGGACTTACAGCAATCTGCTGACAGGCGATCAGGTGTTAGGCACTTACGATTATACCGGCGGCAGTTACAACGGCACGACTAGTTGTACAGCCGTGCCTTGCGATCCGCGTTTCTGGGATCTGGGCCAGAACTCCACGTTGTTCAATGAAATTACTAGCGGCGGCACCGTATCGCTGTTCGGTTCGGCGGCGGACAACAACGTAACGTATTTGATCAATCAAATGACTAAACCCGGCGCCGCGCCGCAAATTTACGTCACCGCCGCCGCCGGGGCCGCCAACGCCGCAGTGCCGCTACCGGGCAGTGTCTGGCTGTTCGCGAGCGCTTTAGCGTCCATGCTGGGTTTCACCACACGCCGCCGCCTAGCTCAAAGCGTTTAAACAGTCTTGCCGCTTGATTCCAAGCTCATCTTAGGTTCCCGCGCAACGATATGGAACAACTTCCGTCCGTTGCGCGTTGGTCCACACCACCGCCTTTTTTCGTACCGGACTCATGAGTCCGGCCGCCTGAATCCATGAGTCCGGATCGGCCATACACAGCCTGGAACCGGCTGTTAAGCGAAAGTTTGCGAGCCATGCGGGGCCAACGTTTTAGCGAGGCGGCGGCTTTGCTGCGGCCTATTGTCGGCGGCGATGTCCGTAAAGCCGGTCTATGGCCGAATTATAAGCAAGCATTGACGGTATACGCCGGCGCTTTGTACCAATGCGGCGAAATCCGCGCGGCGCTGACATATCAAACCAAATTATTGAATCTGGCGCCCGGCGACCTGGAAGCGCGGGGCAATTTTCTGTTGTTGTTGAAGGCCGGTGAAGCGCATTTGCCGGACAGCGCGGAATTCAGGCGGCTGCTGCCGACGGTTCTGGAGCAGACGGATATCGGCGAGTACGCGTTAGTCTGCGCCCAGGCGTTGCTCAAGGACGCCGGGTTCGCCGAAGCATTCCGTTTAATATTAAACGGCGCGCCGCCGGAGCCGATATTTAAAGCCTTAAACCAGGGGCGGTTGCGGGCGCTCATGCAAGCGCCTTTGCTGCTGCTGTTATTGCGCCGCGCGTTGATTCCGGCGCCGGCGTTCGAAACCGTATTCCGCAAACTGCGGAAACTGCTATTGCTGGCCTATGCCCAGCCGGGAGCAAGCGCCCGCCCCGGCAAACCCGAGCTGGAATTTATCGGCGCGCTGGCCCATTATGTGTGGCTGACCGAATACGCCATCTGCGAAGACGAACAGGAAACCGCTATTGTCAACGGCTTGCGGCAAGAATTGGACAAGGAGTGGAATTTACCGCTCAGCGCCGAACGGCAGACGACTTTGGCCTACTTTGCTTTGTACCGCTGCGGGCTGGAGCTCGCCGATTGCGAAATCTTGCTCTGGCAAGCGGCGGCCGGCTGGAAATCTTTTCTGCAACCGTTGGCGCTGGAATGGCAAGGCCGTTTGCAAGAACGGCGGCTGGCGGCGCAAATAGAAAGTTTAACGCCGATCGCCGCCGGCGTCTCCGAACTAGTGCGGCGCCAATACGAGGAAAACCCTTTTCCGCGCTGGAAACACGATCCGGCGGCCTTGCGGCGCACCAGCGCCGGCTGGTGGCTGGCGGGATTTGCGCCCGGCTTGCGCCCGCCCGCCGGCTTCGACGGCCCTATAGACGTGCTGACCGCCGGTTGCGGCACCGGTCTGGAGCCGATTTCCCTCGTCAGGCAAATCGAAACCCGCCGCTATCTGGCGGTGGATTTAAGCCGCGCCAGCCTGGCTTACGCCCGGCTAATGGCGCGGCGCTTGGGTTTGGAATCCAGCATCGATTTTGCGCAGGCGGATATTACGCTGTTGGGCGGTTGCGCCGAGCGTTTCGATTTGATCACCGCCAGCGGCGTTTTGCATCATCTGCGAGAACCGCTGGCCGGCTGGCGGATTTTAGCCGGCTTGTTGAAACCCGGCGGCGTGATGCTGGTAAGCTTGTATAGCGCGTCGGCCCGGCAAACCGTAAACCGCGCCAGACAGTTGATAGCCGAACAGGCCTGGACGGCGGAGCCGTCCGTCATGCGCCGGTTACGGCAGGCGGTGCTGGCCGGCGAATTTGAAGAATTAAAGTCTTTGCAGCAATGGCGGGATTTTTACAACCTCAGCATGTTCCGGGATCTGGTGTTTCACGTTAACGAACATCAGTACAGCATTCCGCTGATCGAACGGCAGTTAAACGAACTGGGTTTGCAATTCGTTTGCATGCGCGGTTTGCCGGCCCCGCTCCAGGCGCGATACCGGGCCGATTTTCCGGACGATCCCCAGAGCGGCTCGCTCGCTAACTGGGCGAACTTCGAGGAACGGCATCCCACCGCCTTTATTTCGATGTACGGATTAGTTCTGCAAAAGCCCACATGATTTTGCGGCGAGGTAGGCTTAACCTATAAAAATCCGCTGTTCCGGAATGCTCTATTTTATTGCGGGAAATAAAAAAATTAAAACCTGCTTGACGTTGGCTTTCATTATATATTAATATTCATATCGAATTGTTATGGCGATAAATATATCCCTTATTACTTATTCAGCGGCTGTCCCGGCCTTTCCCGGCGGAGCCGTCAAGCAAGGATGCTGTTTAGGATTGAGTTCGGGCCGGCCATGCCTGCTTGGCCGCGGTCTATATGGTTTGCCGGCTTAAAGGATTGCTTTAATTCGGCATCGATATAAATGAAAAAAATTCTGCGGCAATGGCCGAAATTGTTTATAATATTTATAAGCAGGCATATTTTACCAAAAGAGCAGCCAATAAAGCAGCCGGTGTAATGAATGGGAGACTTAAATGAAACAAGTTGTACCTTATGTTAAAGTGCTACAAATTTTCCTAGCCTTCGCCGCTTTTTGCCTGCTGTCGTCCGCGCATGCCGGTCCGATCAATCCAGCCGCCGGTTTGAATTACTCTCCCAAGGACCCGATATCCTGGAGCGCCTCCACCAACTTAACGAACAACGCGGCCAGCAGCCTAAACAGCTTGACGCTGCCTCTCCACCAGTTGACGCCGCCAAAAAATAATTATACCGCCGATTTAACCAGCTTTTCGGCTGTCGCTAATGCAAAGCCGGCCGATATCGCCGCTTATATAGTGGCGAATAGCCGCCCGGTTAAACATAAAGCCGTTGACGCCCCCGCCGAGTCGGCCCCCGTGCCGGTACCGGCCAGCGCCGTGCTATTCGGCAGCGCCTTGACCGGCGCCGCCGGCCTATCCCGCTGGCGGCGGCGGGTAAGCCCCCTGCTCGCTAACAAACGCAACCATATTCTGGGCTCGCGGTTCGCCAATCTGACGGGCTCGCAAGCCATTAATCTATTTCAGGAATGGGTAATCTCCAAACAGGCGCATCAGGTCTGTTTTGTGAACGTGCATACACTGGTCACGGGTTTAAACGATCCGGAATTGCGCGCTATCAACGACAACTCGTTGAATGCGATGGACGGCCTGCCTCTGGTATGGTATTCCAGGCTGGTGCGCGGTAACTCGAAGGCCACTAGGCTGTGCGGGCCCGATTTGATGCTTAAATGTTTGGACGAAGGCCGGAAAAGGGATTGGTCTCATTTCTTTCTGGGCGGCTCCGAGCAAACTTTGCAAGATCTGGTTCAATCCGTGCGCGGGCGTTATCCGGGCGTCGATATCGCCGGCTGGAATTCGCCGCCGTTCAGAACTTTATCCGAACAGGAAGACGCGCAACTGGTCGAGCTTATCAATGCTACGAAACCGGATTTTTTATGGGTGGGACTAGGCGCGCCGAAACAGGAAAAATGGATCGCCGCGCATTTAGACCGTATTAAAGCGCCCGTGCAACTCGGGGTCGGCGCCGCTTTTAATTTTCATTCCGGGCACGTGAAACGCGCGCCGCGCTGGATGCAAAAGTCCGGACTGGAATGGCTATACCGGGTAATGACCGAAACCCGCTTGTTCAAGCGTTATTTAACGACGAATCCGATTTTTCTCGGCCTGTTAATCCGTGATTTCCTGTTAATCCGGCTTTTAAGGCTACGCTCGGTTTAATCCGGCTGGCGTCATGGATTGCGGCGCCAGGCCGAAATCCAAATTTCTAAATTATTATCCGCTTTAGTCCTTAACCGCACTCACGATGAATGACACGGAAACCTTCGAGTTTTTCGCCGCGCAAGCACTGGCTTTTGCCGAGACTTTGGCGAACCGGCGCGGGCGGGAGAATTTGATCGACGGCTTGTTGTCGCAAGCTTTCAGCAGTTTCGAGGGCAATACGGCGCTAATGGCCGAAGATTACCCGGCGCTAGCCTGCCACAAGGGCTGCGCCCCCTGCTGCACGTTACGGGTAACGGCCACCGCGCCGGAAGTGTTGTTGATCGCCCGTTATATAGCCTGGGCGAAGTTTACCGACACGGAGATCAATCTCTCCAAGCGGGTGGCCAAGGCTAATCAGCAGACTTGCGGATTGAACGAAGCGCAACGGGTCAAGCTCAGGCGGCGCTGCCCGTTCATCATGCAAGGCGCTTGCGTCATTTATCCGGTGCGTCCGCTAGCTTGCCGAGGACACGCCAGTCACGACGCCCGAGCTTGCATCGACGCGGCTGCCGGCCGCCTCGAACAAATTCCCGCTTCCGAACCGCATCGGCTATTTCGCGGCTTGATCCAAAACGCTTTGCAATCGGCCTTGCGCGACGCCGGTTACGCCTGGGGCCTTTACGAACTGAATCAAGCCTTGCATTTGGCTTTGAACGACGCCAGTTTCCTCGCACGCTGGATAGCGGGCGAGGATGTATTGGCGCCCGCCGGGGTAACCGAGGTCAGCCGCGAAGAGATGGGGCTGGTATTCGATCAAATCAAATTACGTTGCGTTTCGGACTCGAACCGAACCTCCGGCAGCCCGCATTAAGGAGTAGTCGATACTCATCGCAAGTGCGGTAGGATGCGGCGCCGCGCACCCATTTCCGCCTCGTTTACCTCGGCCAGCCGTTCATAGCTCCCGTTCCGTTTTTTCGCTTGACCATGGCTTTTACTGTGATACAGTTCATATTAAATTGTAATGGCGGCTCACATCCCCTCCATATTATTTCTCCCGCGATTTAATGCCTATCCCGGTTTGTTTCAGCGGGCCCGGCAAGCAGGGATGCTGTTTATGAGGCGGCAAGGCCTGTACTGAAATTCGCGGACTCGTTCCGGGCAGGCCGGCTTGTTCCTGGTTATGGAGCGCCTTAGACAAGGCGGCGCGCCATGCGATCAACTTTTACTCAATGCCAAATGGCGAGGATTTTATGCAAAATTTTATAAACAAGCGATTAATCTTCAAATTGCTGCCGCTGACCGCGGCGATTGCCGGTATTTTCGCGCCCGCTAACGCCCATGCATCTTTAACGGCCAGCGGCGACGTGGAGCCTGCCAACCCTTCGACCTGGAGCAATGCTACCACCGCCTATATCGGCGCCACGGCGAACGCCGCAATTGCGGAGAATAACGGCAGCGTTGTTCCCACCATTTATCAAAGTTATCTTGGTTACAATACAGGCGTAACCGGCTCCCTGTCGGTCGATGGCGCCGGTACGGCGTGGCTCCAGAACAGTAGTATGTATGACGGTTATAACGGCATCGGTAGCGTCAGCGTCACCAATGGCGGCTCTGTATCTATCGGCGGCGCCAGTTTTCTCGGTTACGGCGCTACTGGCGCCGGCTCTTTATCCATAAGCGGCGCCGGATCATCCTGGACGGAATCGGGCGCGCTCAACGTCGGCGGTTACGGCGCCGCCAACGGCGGGTCCGGTTACTTAAGCATTACCCAAGGCGGCGGCTTAACGCTGACGGGCTCGGCCGGCTCCCTGGATTTAGGCAACAGCGCTAGCCAGGCTTCGACCAGCGTTACAGTGGTGGACGGCGCCGGTTCGGAAATCACCACGGGCGGCAATGTCGTTGTCGGCGCCTATACCGGAGCCGGGGCCGCATTAAGTCTCAGTGACGACGCCAGTATTAACGCAAACAATTTTTACGTCAACACCGCAAACTCGACTTTTTATCAGGATATAGGCGCCGGAAGTTCAGTAATCGTAGGCAGGGGCTCGGGCACGGTCGCCAATGCCGGAACCATCCAGTTTGTCGTCGGCGCCGGCGTCTCTTCCGGAATGTATACGCCTATCACCGCCGGGAACTGGACGGGCGCGGGCGCCGTCCAGGCCCTGGGCGGCGAATGGAACGCCGCCAGCCACAGCGTTACCGTCGGCAACGCCGCCATAACGGCCCCCGGCCTCGCCGCCAGCATCGACACCTCCGCCACCCAAAGCATCCTCGTCTCCGATACCAACAACGGCGCTGAAGTCGGCGCCAGCTTTCTCGGAACCAGCGCCTCCAACAGCATCACTTTCGGCGCGACTGAAATCGGCGGCGCCGAGTTAGGCTCGCTGCTAAGCAAATTAACCACCGGGCAAACGCTGTTAAGCGGCTGGGATTTCACCAGCAGCGGCATCGGCGGCGGCAGCCCGGTGTATTTATCGTTCTATGTCGGCAACGGCTTCAACTACAGCCAATTTCTAATCTGGCAGTTAAACGGCTCGACCTGGAGCCAATACGCCCCGGCCAATCTGGCGTACAACAACGGCTTTGTCAGCTTTACCGCCAATAACCTGGACAGCTATGCGATCGGCGCCAACGTGCCGTTGCCCGGCGCGGCCTGGCTGTTCGGCGGCGCTTTGGCTGGTTTTGGATTGTTAAGCCGACGTAAAGCGGTTTAAGACTTACCCTGCCGGACGGTGGATAGTCACTGTCCGGCAGGGTAACATTACCTGAATTTTATGATTTTACTAATGCGGCAAATGATCGTTAAACACCGTGTTTAAAGACGGCGCAGTCAGCACCTCCTCTACCCAGCGCTCCACATCTTGTTCGCTCGCCGCGGTCAATTTTTCCTCGGCCCATGCGGGTAACTCGCCAAAACGGCGCACCATCAGCTTTTTAAGAAGTATGATTTCGCCTTCCAATCTGCCCTCTTCCCTGCCTTTCTCCATGCCTTCTTCCATCGCCAATCGCTCAAAACTCGTCACATAGCGCATTTTTTCGCTCTCCTCTAAAATTACTATCTCATTCCGCAATCGTTTATTTAAAGCATCCGGCAGGCGCATCAACCAATCCAAAACCCATAA
>JBEKBU010000124.1:0-12096 GCA_050015235.1 Methylomonas sp.
TGTCTAAAATAAGCGGAGTGTCAACCCTGGATTAAACTCAGCGTCTTTAGACGCAGAATCGCCACTCATTACAAACATCATCCCTTCTCGATTGCAAGGAATAACGTTAGCAAATTGTGGCGATACGTTAAATCTGTTGTTTAGACAAATTCTAAATATTCGCTTGATTATCCAAATATACGCTGTGTATTAATTAGTTAAATTAATTAAACTTTTTCGCGTAAATATTTTTCAACGCCTGTAACTTTCGTTGCGGCTGTTTCTTTATCTTTTATTTTTTGTTTTGCAACATATTTAGCTACGCCAGTTGCTGGATTAGCTCCTTGCTTTTCTAAATATTTGGCTACCCCAGTTTTATTAATCCCTTGTTTTTCTAAATATTTTTCTACGCCCGTAGCGCCGCCGGAAGCCTGTTGCGCGGAAGACCCGGAGACGCTTTTCACGCCTGCTTTATTTTTATAAAGCAAAAAGCCCACGGCAGCTAGCGCCGCTAAACCGATAAGATGATTGTTATTAGAACCCGAAGACGCCGGTTCGGAGCCGGTATCCGCACCGCCGCCGCTGGAACTGCCGGCTGTCGCAGCAGAAGAACCGGAAGAGGCTGCTTTTGGCGGAGCAGAGCTGTGTTTATAGTCCGTATCGTTAAACAGGACTTTAGGCTGAAAAGTCGCCGCCGGAAAATTTGGATCGGGTGGCGTAGCGGGAGCCGATTTTGCTGGAGATGCGGCGCTGCTGTCGCTAAAGAGCACTTTCGGTTTAAAATCAGACGCCGGATAATCGTTAGCGGCCATTACCGCTGAACTAGCCAACAGCAATGATGTTACCAGAGCTTTTGTTAATATATTTATTTTCACTTTTTCACCTATGATTTCGTTGAAAACGCATCAAGGCTTAGCTGGGATAAAGCTAGGCCTCAATTCGTTATTTATTTAAAGCACCGCTTCGACATTAGCCACAATATTTTCGACGGTAAAACCAAACTCTTTGAAAAGTTGTCCGGCCGGAGCGGATTCGCCGAAGCA
This sequence comes from Methylomonas sp., assembly GCA_050015235.1. GTDB lineage: Bacteria > Pseudomonadota > Gammaproteobacteria > Methylococcales > Methylomonadaceae > Methylomonas. The sequence continues at coordinate 1,023 of JBEKBU010000124.1, forward strand.
ATTCAAACCAACCACGCGGCCGTGACTGCCGGCGTATTTCCACCATGCGTCGGTCACGCCGGCTTCGACCACCACCCGTTTACTGACGCTAGGCGGCAGCACGCTGTCTCTGTAAGCTTGATCCTGCGCTTCAAATACATTGGTTGAAGGCAAAGAGACGACGCGGATGTGCTTGCCCTTGCCGGCCAACGCTTCCGCGGCTTTAACCGCCAACTCCACTTCGGAGCCGGTGGCGATGATAATCGCATCCGGGCTGCCGGCGCTGTCTTTCAGCACATAACCGCCTTTGGCGATGTCCGCGATTTGCCCGGCCGTACGCGGCATGTGCTGCAAATTTTGCCGCGAGAAAATCAGCGTGCTGGGGCCGTCCTGACGGTCTATCGCCGCTTTCCAGCTTACCGCCGACTCCACCGCGTCGCAAGGCCGCCAGACCTGCATATTCGGTATCAGCCGCAATGTAGCGGTTTGCTCAACCGGTTGATGCGTAGGTCCGTCTTCGCCTAGACCGATGGAGTCGTGCGTATAAACGAAAATATTCGGAATTTTCATCAGCGCCGCCATGCGTAAGGCGTTTCGCGCGTATTCCGAGAACATCAAAAAGGTCGCGCCGTAAGGTCTGAAGCCGCCATGCAGCAGCAGACCGTTCATAATCGCCGACATGCCGAATTCGCGAACTCCATAGTAAACGTAATTGCCGTCGTGGCCGGCGGCGTTGACGTCTTTGCAGCCCGACCAGATGGTCAGATTGGAGCCGGCCAAGTCGGCCGAGCCGCCGACAAGCTCCGGCAGCAAAGGCCCAAAACCGTTCAGGGTGTTCTGCGAGGCTTTCCGGCTGGCGATGGTTTCGGCTTTGGCGTCTACCGCCGCGATAAAGGCTTGGGCTTTTTCATGCCAGTCAGCCGGTAACCGTCCCGCCGCCCGGCGCTCGAATTCAGCCGCCAGTTCAGGGTGGGCGGCGCGGTAGGCGGCCAGTTTTTCATGCCATTCGGCTTCCAGACGCGCGCCTTTGTTGGTGGCGTCCCAGGCGCTTTTAATGTCGGCAGGAATTTCAAACGGCGCATGCGGCCAATTGATGCGCGCACGTGTGGCCGCGATTTCCGCTTCGCCCAGCGCCGCGCCATGGCATTCTTCTTTGCCTTCCTTGTTCGGCGAACCCCAGCCTATGATGGTTTGACAGCATATCAGGCTCGGTTTGTCGGTGACTTTGCGGGCTTCTTCCAGCGCTTTCCTGACCGCTTCGGGGTTGTGGCCGTCCACTTTAGGTATCACATGCCAGCCGTAAGCGGCAAAGCGCTGCGGCGTGTCGTCCAAGAACCAGCCCGTGACGTTACCGTGCCCACGCACTTCACCGTCTATCGAGATGTTGTTGTCGTCATAGACGGCGATCAGTTTGCCCAACCGCATTGAGCCGGCCAGCGAGCAGGCCTCGTGGGAAATGCCTTCCATTAAACAGCCGTCGCCTAGAAACGCGTAGGTGTAGTGGTCGACTATCGTGTGGCCGGGACGGTTGAATTGGCCGGCCAAGGTGCGTTCGGCCAGCGCAAAACCCACCGCATTGGTAATGCCTTGGCCCAATGGGCCGGTGGTGGTTTCTACGCCCGGCGCGTATCCGTATTCCGGGTGCCCCGGCGTACGGGAATGCAGTTGGCGGAAGTTTTTAAGTTCTTCTATCGGTAAATCATAGCCCGACAGATGCAGTAACGAATACAGCAACATGGAGCCGTGACCGTTCGATAGGATAAACCGGTCGCGGTTCGGCCACTGCGGATTAGCCGGGTTATGGTGCAGAAAATCGTTCCACAGCACTTCCGCTATATCAGCCATGCCCATCGGGGCTCCAGGGTGACCTGAGTTGGCTTTTTGCACGGCGTCCATGCTGAGGGCGCGTATGGCGTTCGCTAAGTCTCTACGCGAAGGCATGTTGGTCTCCTTTATTGTTTGTTATTTTAAATGCGGTGCTTAATGTTAAAAGCTTTTACGCTGGCTGAGTATTTCTAACGATAGCTAAACCATTCACTTTGAGGGCAAATAGCTAAGATATTATTTCCACGCAAATGAAAACATCAAGACCTGTAATAATGAAGTTTAATTACAGGTCTTGTTAGTGGTTATTCCAAATTAGCGTGCCTAGATCTCATTTCCTCTTCCGGAATACCTTTTTCATGGATTATATGAGAAACGATCGCCTCCAGAAAAAACAGGGTCGATAACTCGAATACAGTACCCATGGGCATTCCTCTGACTTTGCCGTATTGTTCGGCGCGGCCGATTTGGAAGGTTGTATCAGCCAAGTCGCCTATTGTAGAGTCGTCTTTAGCCGAAACCAGGGCGATTTTAGCGCCAATTTGCTTAGCTTTTTTCGTGAAAGCAATCAATTGCTCGGTTTCGCCCGAGCCGGAAATTATGAATAACAAATCCCCGCTTTTTATACTGGGCGTGACAATTTCACCGACCACGTTGACATCGTAACCGCTATGCATCAGACGCATGGCGAAAAAACGGCCAATTAATCCGGAACGGCCGGCGCCGGATATAAAAATCCGTTTAGCTTCGTCTAATAATGTCGTAAGCTTTTGATCATAGTTATCGTCAGTCGCTTCCAGAATGCCGGATATTTTATTGATTATCAGTTGCTGATGCATGATTACACCGCCGCATCTACCAATTCGCGAATTTCCTTGGCGGCTTCCGCAGGAGAAGGTGCGCCATAAATGGCGGCGCCGACTACGATAATGTTGGCTCCTGAATCGACAACTTGTTGAACGGTAGCCGGTTTAATGCCGCCGGCGACTGAAACTCTGACATTCATACCCAGACGGGCGATATCTTGTAAGTCGGCAAACGGCGTTTGACCGGCGGCTTGGGCGTCAAGACCGGTATGGATGCCGACGATTTGCGCGCCCAGTTTCGCGGATTCTTTCGCGCAGCTGGCTTTGTCGCCAACGTTAATCAGATCCACTTGCACTTCCGCGCCATGTTTTTTGGCTGCTTTTACGACGCCTTCTATGGTAGGAAGACCGGATACGCCTAGAACAGTGCAGATATCGGCGCCGGCGGCGTAGAACGCGCCTGCTTCGTATTCGCCGGCGTCCATGGTTTTCAGGTCTACCAGCAATAATTTATCGGGGTAACGCGATCTTAATTCTTTAACCAGATTGATACCGTTATATTTAATACAAGGGGTGCCGATTTCAAAAATATCGACGTAAGGCGCTACTTGGTCAGCCAACGCAACGGTTTGGTTGAAGTCCAATGAATCTAACGCCATTTGAATTAATGGTCTTGCCATGTGATGTGCTCCGAAAGTTTTAATTTTTTAGTAATAGCAATTTTTGCAAACCGTCACAACCCGCGATGCGGGTCACATACATGTGATGCATTGATAACTGTAAGATAGAAATGGTCTAGCTGTCAATGCTTACGATAAAGCAAATTCAATAATGTTAAATGATTGCCGATTTGAGCAATTCAACACCGGCTTTTTTAACGCATCGCACATCAACCTAGCTTAGGCCGGAACCGCCGGATGACGCCGTATTTACCTTCCGCTAGGCCAGACGCCGAGGCCAAAGTAACGCCTGTCGAATGGTTTAACGCTAGCATGAAAGAGAATCGCCGATCAAAGTTTTTGTGCAACAATATAGTATAAGCTTTGTATAAATTTTGTGCAGAAAAATTTGTTTCGGCGGCGCGTTATTCGTTGTTAGCGATAATGATGGCCCGTAAAGGCGCGGGAAGGCCTTCACAGGTTAAATTAGGATCGTCTGGATTAAGAAAATCTTGCAAGGAATGGAATTGCATCCATTCGGTGCGCCGTTGTTCCGCCGGTTCGGTTTTTGTAATATCAATGACGCGGATATTTTGAAAACCACATCGTTTCATCCATAATTGCAGAGCTTCGCAACTGGGTAAAAACCAAACATTGCGCATTTGCGCGTAACGTTGTTCCGGAACCAATACCCGGTCTTTATCGCCGGCGATAACCAGAGTTTCCAAAACGAGCTCCCCTCCAGGCCGTAAACAGGCTTTTAATTCGAGTAAATGATCGATGGGCGAGCGCCGATGGTAGAGAACGCCCATGGAAAATACCGTATCGAATAATTGCAAATTTCCAGGGACGTCGTCAATGCCAACCGGCAGAACATAAACGGCTGCTCTTCCGCATAATTTGCGGATAAGCTGAAATTGCATGACGCTGAGCAGTGTCGGGTCGATGCCGATGACCAGCCTGGCTCCGGCCCCCAACATACGCCAACAATGATAGCCGTTGCCGCAGCCTACGTCAAAAACCAGCCGGTTGGCTAAAGGCGAAATAAGGTTTTTAAGCCGCTCCCATTTCCAATCGGAGCGCCATTCCGAATCAATTTCAACGCCAAACAGACTATAAGGGCCCTTGCGCCAAGGATGGAGTTTTTTTAGTTCTCTTGTCAGTAAATTTTGTTCGCATATGGATAAATCATCGCCGCCGCCGATACGTACTTGATTAAGCAAATCCAGGCTGGAGGGCGTAAAGTCCGGTAATTCTTCAATGACTTGCCGCCACTCGTTAAAATGGCCGTGGTTTTGCGGGCGCAACGCCTGTTCAATTTGCGCCGGCAATAATGCCGCCCAGTCTTCGGCGCCCAAGCGCGTTAATGTCTCATACAGTGGCTGGTAGTCGAGCATGGTCACGGGATAACAAACCCCGTCCCGCGGGTTATCAAGGAGGAGTTTTCATGAACGGGAGCGCGCTTCTATTTGTTGATCATTGGCGGCTAAGGCGTAACGGCATAGCTTTGCGTATAGGTTTTGCCTTTGCTGCAAGCGTCCCTGCCGATAGGCGATTCACAAGAAATATCGCTGAATTCGGCTGTCAATTCTCCGGCTTTGTCCGGTATGAAAAAGAAGCGGAAATTCGGATCGGCGCTGATGGCGATGTCGACTTTTGCGTTAAGTACCGGTTTTGAATTAAAACTGACTTTCAATTGATTGATGAAGTGCGATTTGCGGATAAAACGCGTCATCTGATCCATTTGCATGCCGGTAAGGTTAGGGTGGCTGATCATTAATTGCGCCTGGGCCGGTTCGCCGGGTTTGACGGCGCCGTCGATGCGGAATTTCATTTTGCCTAAACGCTGCATGGCTTCGTCTAGGTCGGCGCCAACCGGCGAGGAGCATCCGCCGCTGGCTTTGACGAATTTTTTGGTCATCGTCAGCTTGCCGTCGTTGGTTTCGGCAACGGCGCGGATATTACTATAAGTATTGACGCGTATCCTTAAGGCCAAATCGGCTTTGCCGCTTTCCGGAAAAAATTCGAATTCGCCGACAAAAGGTAATGGGTTTTTGTCAACGAATAGCCAGATTTTCTTGATATATTTGTCCTTGCTCTGCGGAAACATGCTTTTCACGCTAATAGGAACAATAGCCGGATCTTCGGCGCGGTAAGGCGTTTCCAGAGTAATCGCCGCTTCGGATTCCGCTATGATTTTATTGGCGAAAAACTGGGATTTCAACACGTTATTCCATGTGTCGTCATCGCCTTCGGCCCGGCTCAAAGCGGGTAAAGTGATTAACAGGATCAGAACGATAAATGTATGGGGTTTATTCATTTTTAGTGCTCTTTTCATAATTTGATTTCTAATTTTCCCACTCTAGCTCAGCGAATGCAGCGGTGACGTTTCTGCGATGAAATTGCTCGAACAATTGCCAATGATCCTTGGCGGAAAGGCCAACTGTCTCCACGGCTTGCTCCAATGTTTTCCCCTGTTTGATCAAGGATCTGATCTGGTCGGACATTTCCTGTAAATAGGCTTTTTGCGGTTGCATGGCGGCCGGCCAGTCCTTGACCAGGCGGCCGTGGCCGGGTATGACCAGAGTATAATGTTGTTTTTCAAGTTTAGCTAATTCCTTTAGCCAACCTTTTATACTGCCGTCTATCACCGGAATATGCTCGGTAAAAAGCAGGTCGGCCAGCCATAAGGTATCGGTGTTCCTGTCATAGACTGACAAATCGTTATCCGTGTGGGCGCTGGTATGTGCGGTTAATAATAATTCGCGATTTCCTAGATTGATAGTCATTTGCTCTTTCACCTGTAGATCAGGCGGAATAATGTTATCCCGGTTGACACGAATATCCAGTTGCTCCAGGGCGCGGTTCAGATAGAAATCGCCGCGGCTCGCCATGGCCCGCGCCAGCTTCTGATGGCCGATAAATTGAACGCCGGGTTGTTTAAAGGCGATATTGCCGTAAATATGATCCGGATGGACATGGGTATTAATCACATAACAGACCGGTACCGGGGTAACTCGCTTGATTGCGGAGCGGAGCGCAATGCCTTGCCGAGGGCTGCCGCCCGTGTCTATGACAGCGACGCACTTTTCGCCGACGATAAAACCGATATTGGCGATTTCACCGTGATTGTCTTTATCCGGCCAGTGATGTTGCGATAGATGCACATAAACACCGGGAGCTACCTGATCGATGTTTAAGGCGGTCAAAGCCCGGCAGGGAAAACTGATCAATAAGCTTAAAATTAGAAATGAATATTTCATGCCAAAATTCGCCATGGGAAGATGCTATAAAACCGAATAGCTTTAACTATTAATGAGTTTTAAATATTCGCTTTCGGTATAGATGTCCCGATTATTTTCCACTCTATCTAAAAAAGTCAATCCTTGTAAATGATCGAACTCATGCTGAAAAATCCGCGCCGGAAAATCCGTTAGCGCCATTTCCTGAAATTCACCCAGATTATCCTGATAGTTAACTTGTATAGTCCGATAACGAGGCGTCAAAGCTCTAATGCCCGGCACGCTCAGGCAGCCTTCCCAATCTTTGTGCAAGGCGTGATCCAGTACCGAAAAACGCGGATTAATCATGGCTATCGGATTCATTTGCGGAGCGTAAGGATAACGCGGGGTCGGACGGGAGGCGATAATCACAATTCGCCAGGCGGCGCCCAATTGCGGCGCGGCGATACCGACGCCGTTAGCTTCCTGCATGACATTGCGCATGGTTGTCAGCAAAGTCTGGAACTCCGGAGAAATAAAATCGTCAACTATGCGCGCCTCTACACGTAAAGCCGGGTCGCCAAGTTGCAGTATTGTCGGAAAGTTGTTCATTTTGTTAAAATCGGATGCGGCAAATTTAAGGTTAGTATACGGAGTCTATCAGATTTTACTAATATTTGCTTTTAAAGCGTTTTAGTGTAATGATAAACAATTTATCATTCATTAATTGGCCAATTTACGGTAGCGGTTAATTTATAATTAAAATAGAGGAATATGCAATGAAAAAAAACCATAAAACTCCTTATACGCTGGTAGTGGGAGCGAGTTTGTTGCCGTTTGCGATGAACGTCGCTCAAGCGGAATCCAACCCTTTCGCCTTAGCCGAACTTGATTCCGGGTACATGCAAACTGCTCAAACCACTCCGGCTGAACCAAGCGCGGCTCCGGCCGCAAAAATGAAAGACGGCGCTTGCGGAGAAGGTAAATGCGGCGCCGCCATGAAAAAAACCGACGCCGCCGCGGACAAAAAAGCGGTAGAAGGAAAATGTGCGACTAACAAACCCGCCGCTCCCAAAGATAATACTAAAAAAATGGAAGGCAACTGCGGCGCTAACATGAAATGATTAAAAATTGAGAGTCTTTTTGTATTTATCTCAATTCAAATCCGATGTCTTAGGTATTCCATTGACTTAGATTGCGTTAAGTGTCAGCTTAACGTTGGCTCTTAACAAGGCGATTGCTCCGAAAACGGATAAATTCTCCTTCTCTAACATTATTTAAATTTGGATATATTCTTAAGTTTAAAAAATGTAGACCAGCTCGCAAGTTGGAAAAAAACTTGCGAGCGGCTCTTTTACTGCTTTTTTGCGCCTTTATTTTAAACAATTATTTTTTTATCAAATAGTTACGTTTAATTTTTGACTGCTTACCTAGATATTTCGCCCAATAGAGCCGTTGTCATAAAATGTTAACAGCCGGAATCTATCTATTTTTACTTTGACAAATGAAATTGCTATGTATAATGGCTCCGATTGAGCATGGTAATCGTTGTTACTTTTCCCCAAGTCTATACTTCTACCCGCTTTATTCACCCCCTGTAACACGCCAGAAATGGCTTTTTTAAGCAAGAGAGATTTATGTCAGTTCAAGTAGAAGGCAAAGTAAAATGGTTCAACGATGAAAAGGGTTTCGGTTTCATCGAACAAGAAGGCGGCAAAGATGTGTTTGTTCATTTTAGTGCGATTAACGGCAACGGCCGTAAAACCCTAAAAGAAGGCCAGCGCGTCACTATGGAGGTTACTACCGGACAAAAAGGTCCGCAAGCTGAAAACGTTACCCCGCTCTAAGCCTTACTTAAAAAGACCGGCAGAAAAGCCGCCGCGCTTTTCTGCTTGACCGCACGGAGCCCGTGCGCTTTTGTATTAACCAAAAGCCGGCGGGATTGGCTCTTATAGTTCCCTGCGGCCGTTAAAGGCGTGGGAAAGAGTGCTATTGTCGATAAACTCCAGTTCTCCGCCCATGGGTATGCCGTAGGCGATGCGGGTGGCGCGGATACCTGCGCGGGCGGCTATTTCTCCGATAAAATGAGCTGTTGCTTGGCCTTCTACCGTTGAATTGGTCGCCAGTATAATTTCCGAGATTTTTGTCTGTTGTAGGCGCTGTTCAAGTTTTGTTATGCCTAACTGTTCCGGGCCTATGCCGTCAAGCGGCGATAATCTGCCATGTAAAACAAAATATTTACCCTTAAAACCCGTCGCTTGATCGATAATCCAAGTATCGGCGGGACTTTCCACGATACAAAGCAAACTGGCGTCACGGCCGGTATTGCTGCAAATTTCACACAGTTGCGCTTCGGTTAATGTCCTGCATTCGGAACAAAAGCCTATGTCATTTATGGCCTGCCCCAGAATTTTACTTAATTGCGCGCCGCCTTCCCGATTGCGTTGTAATAAATGAAAAGCAATGCGTTGCGCCGACTTAGGGCCGATTCCCGGCAAGCAGCACAGGCTTTGGATCAATTCTTTAAGAAGACCTCGGTTCTGCATGCTTAAAAAGGCATTTGGAAGCCGGGCGGCAATGGCAGGCCCGAAGTCACATCGCTCATTTTTTCTTTTTTCATGGCGTTGACTTTATGTACCGCGTCGTTGATGGCGGCTGCAATTAGATCCTCCAACATATCGCGGTCTTCTCCCAAAAGAGAAGGATCGATACTGACTTTACGCACTTCACGTTTACCCGTCATCAGTATGGTAATCAAACCGCCGCCCGACTCGCCCAGAACTTCCATGCTGGCCAGTTCATCCTGGGCTTTTTTAAAATTCTCCTGCATTTTTTGTGCTTGCTGCATAATGCCGGCTAATGCATTTTTCATGAGTGTACTCCCGTTATTCGTTAAGTGATTCTATACTGCCGTTGACAATTCGGGCGGAAAAAGTATTTTTTAAATCGTGGATGTTTTTGTCTGTTTCAATACTGTCTATAGCCGCTTGCTGCATGTCATCCCGCGCTTTTTGCATTTCATGGGCCGGAGTCATCCGTAGCTCGGTCATTGGGGTAATTAGTAATTTTAACGGCCTGCTGTAATATTTTTGCAAGGCGCCGCCGAGTTTTTCTTCCGCTTTAACGCTGATTTGTTTATAGCCGGGATCGATTTGCAAACGGCAGACTTTTTCATCGATGCTCTCCAGTATACAGTTATTCGCCAATTCCCGGCTGAGTCCGGTTAATTGTAAGCGGGCAATGATTTCAGGCCAATTTTCGCCGGGTTTATCGTTAGCCGCCGGAGGCGCTTCGGGCGCAGGCTTATTTGGCGGCGCGGCCGCATAGGCTGCGCCGGCCGGGCTGTGAATAACCGGTGGCGGCGTAGACTTTCGGCTACTTGTTTCGGCATAGGCGTCTGCTGTTTGCGGCCGGAAAGTCAACATGCGCAACATAACCATTTCGAAACCGGTGCGCTCGTCGGGGGCCAGATCAAGATCGCGCTGGCCTAATAAGCCGATTTGATAAAATAATTGTACGTCTTCGGGCGTAAAAAGCCGAGCGAGGTTTTGAATCAACTGCTCGTCAAATTCGTCATCAATGAATTCCGGAAATTGCTGCACCAAGGCGATGCGATGCAAAACGCGCAGTATTTGCGGCAAAATGCTCGAAAAATCCGGCGTCAGATCGGCAATTTCGCCAATCTTGGTAAACAGCGCTTTAGCGTCGCCGCTCGCCAGTGCGTAAAGGATAGCGTCTATCGGTTGTTGAGCTACCGTCCCTAGCATGCCGGTCACGCTGTCGAGGCTAACTTTCCCGCCGCCGTAAGCAATCGCCTGATCAAGCAGGCTTAAGGCGTCGCGCAGACTGCCGTCGGCGGCTCGCGCCAGCAGCTTGAGCGCCGGCGCTTCAAAACCGATGTTTTCCTGATCGAGAATATAGTGCAATTGTTTGCTTATTTGCTCCGGTTGTAAGCGTTTTAAATTGAACTGCAAACAACGCGATAGAACGGTGACCGGGATTTTATGCGGATCGGTGGTGGCCAACAAAAATTTTACGTGGTCGGGCGGTTCTTCCAGGGTTTTTAACAAAGCGTTAAAACTGTGTCCGGAAAGCATATGCACTTCGTCGATCAGGTAGACTTTATACCGGCCGAGATTAGGCGCATATTGTACGTTTTCCAGCAATTCGCGGGTGTCGTCGACTTTAGTGCGCGACGCGGCGTCCACCTCTATCAAATCCATAAACCGGCCCTGTTCGAAATCCCGGCACACCCGGCACTCGCCGCAAGGATTAAAATCCTGAAGATTTTCGCAGTTGATGGCTTTGGCGAGAATTCTGGCGATCGTGGTTTTCCCTACGCCGCGAGCGCCGGTAAACAGGTAAGCATGATGCAGGCGGTCATGCTGCAAGGCATGAATTAGCGACTGGCTGACGTGCTCTTGGCCGACGAGTTGAGTAAAATTGCTTGGGCGCCATTTTCTGGCAAGAACCTGATAAGCCATAAGCAACAAGAATTGATAAAAAACTTGCGGGCGGGTACTGTGCCAGCCGTATCCCGGCACACGAATCCGCTGCTACCGTTGCTCCCTTCCGGGCCTGGCGG
>JBEKBU010000125.1:0-19608 GCA_050015235.1 Methylomonas sp.
TTCATTGACGTGTAACCTCATGATTCGTGGTGAATGTTCCCCTCCTAGGAGGGCTTGAGGTTACATTTTATATTCAATTAAATCGTAGGGGTTTTCTCCGCGTTAGCGGCTTCGTCCAACAATTACTTGGTGTATAGGCGGCGCCCCGAGTATTTTGCTTAACTGCTTTAACTCCAAGAAAAAAATCGGATAATCTTTCCGTTGCAGCACATAACCGGTGGGTTTGCCGAATTTAACCCACAACGAGCGAATGATAACGTATATCATGGCTAATAAAACCAGAATAAGTTTCGATTTAATCAGCATGAATATCAATGTTGAGCTGTTTATTGCCGCCCAGCCTAAGCCGCCCAGCATGGCGATCAAAAAGAATAGCATAGCGTAAATAACCGTATAGCCCAATAACGCCAACAGAGCGACTTTTATACGATATAGCCTGGGATTTCTCTGTATCGCACATTCCGCCGATTCTATTAAGCTTTCAATTTTTTTTCTTTGTTCGGTCGTCGTATTCATAAATAGCTATTTTGCTAAAAGCCCCGAAATTTTAACTATTTTTTTGTAACTATTCGGCAAATTTTAAACTAGCGCCGGCTATTCGGCTTTTGACGGAAATATCCAAATTAAAAGCATGATCTATGCTCAAGTTTAATAAATGATTTATACCAAAAAAGAAGCACGATATCTGTTAAATTTTTAACTAGAAGCACATCGGATATATCTCGTTTTACGAACAAAATAAGCAGTAAATACAAGCAGAGAAATTTGTAATTCTAATTTCGTAACTATTCTGCGAATTTTTAAGCTAGCGTCAGCTGCCCGGCTTTTGACGCCGGAGCGCCTAGCAGTGGACGCTGTGAATACGTCCGTGTCGTTTTCGCCCCGCCTCCATGCCGGGCTAACCTCTGCTAGACGCTCCGTCGCCAAAAGCCAAGGCGGTCAGCTATCGGCGAACTTTTGCAAATTTAGCCGCTCGGTGAGTAATTACCTAATTTCTCTCTGTGGTAGAAAAGATGTCGACGAGTGAGTTCGGAAACTCAAGCCGCCTATTGTCTTTGACTTGTGAATTTACTACCCTATTGCTATCCTAGCAACTTTCATAAGCGCTGCATGCCTTTACGTTCACGTTATAGCCGCCGTCCGGTTAACCGGGCATTCACTAACCGGGAAAAGCACATCGATCACTTCCGCCGCCAAGTCGATAATTTAGAGCGCGGTCAACACTATATCCTGACCTATTACGGCGTGGGCGGTCAGGGCAAATCGGCGCTGTGCAAAAAGTTTCAAGAAGAATTAAAAACCGTGGCGGCGCCCAATTGTTTCGGGCATGTTGATTTTCAAGCGGCCGAATGCCAGCGGGCCGATAAAGCTTTGCTGCAACTGCGCCGCAGTCTTCGCGTCAGCGGCAAAATTAGGTTTACCGCTTTCGATATAGCGCTAGGTCGTTACTGGGAAATCAGTTAACCGGAAGATAATATCCGGCAGGCGCTCAAAGATAGCTTTGATAATGGCGCCGGCATCTTTGCAGAAGTCAGCGGCGCTATGAAAGAACTGCCCACCATTCTCGAAGAACTGCCTGTAGGTATCGGCTCGGCAGTGAAAGCAGCTAATTATATCCGTCATGCAGGCGCCAAAGCTTATTACAAACGTACGATTGATGTCTTGGCAGGATTTGAAGCCTTGAGCAGTCAGGAATTATTACTTAAGCCGCCATATTTTTTCGCCGTTGACCTGCAAAGCTTTTTGGAAGATCACCCGGAAAACCAGCTTGTCGTCTTCATGGATACCTATGAAGAGTTGTGGAGCGGGCGGGTAAATCGTAGCATGAAGTCCGATCCTGAAACCGACGCCTGGGTGCGGGAACTGATAGTAGCCAGTCCCGGTGTGTTGTTCGTTATTTTCGGGCGCGAGCAATTGGTCTGGGATCAATTCGAACCGAAATGGCAAGGTTATTTGCATGACCAGCACCGATTGGACGGCCTGGCCAAGCCCGACGCCGACCGTTTTCCGCGGCAAATCCCCATCGCCGACGCGACGGTCCGCACGGCCATGATAGAAGCGGCCATTGGCGAACGCGACTTACTGGAAACGGAACAGGAAAGGGAGCAACGCGGCGCCCATCCTTTTTATCTGGATATGGCCATCAACGTCTATGTGGATATCGAAGACGAGGGTAAAACGCCGCAACCAAGCGATTTTGGCGGTAGCCATGCGGAAGTGGCCTCGCGTTTTTTCCGGCACCGTAATTACGCGGAATTGGCTACGCTCAAGGCTTTAACGGCGCCGCGCTGGTTCGATTACGCCTTGTTTTGCGATCTGGTAAACGCTTTCCAGACTCAATACCCGCTCACGGCGTTTACAGAAATGACCGCGTTTTCCTTTATCGAACCACGGTCTAACGGACGTTTTCAAATGCATGCGTTAATGCGCGACGCCTTGCTGGATGCATGCGCTACGGAAACGCGCAAACGTTTGGATGATTTCATGTTCGAACGTTACGATGCGCTCTGCCAATCTGCTACGGTCAAAGAAATGAATGCGGCTCATGAACAAGCCTTGGTGGAGGCGTTTTACCATGCCGATCGGAGTAACATAAGTTCATTGCTGGATTGGTTCTATCCACGTAACGACATATTTTATAAAGCCGCCCGTTGCGCCGCCTTAATTCCCCTTTATGAGAACCTGTTAGCGTTGGCCGAGCAGGATTTGGGCAAAACCGACCCGGTAGTCGCCAATTTGCTCAACAACCTCGCCCAATTGCTTCAGGACACCAACCGCCTGGCCGAGGCCGAACCCTTGATGCGCCGGGCGCTGGCGATCGTTGCAAACAGTTTCGTATCCGGGCATCCTTGGATTTTAACTATCGGCGCTAATTTTGTAAGATTGTTGAAAGAACTTATACAGCTAGAACAAGCTGAAGCTGTAAGTAAGCGTCTGAACTTAGAAAACGACGACACGCATGAGTAAGTATTGAAAATATTTTAAATTCCGAAAACCCTCATCAGATTCGTAGTAGCCGCCTGATCAGCAACGATTTTAGGTCTCTTCGTGCGTCTACAATAATATGAATGTAGAGGATATCCCGCCGCACTTCATAGATGATGCGATTCATTCCGGAAAGAATTTGCCGGTATTGGCTGAGGTTCAGCGTTTCAAACTCTTCGAGAATGGCGCCTGAATAGGGATTATCCTTCAGGACGCGGATTGCCTTTTTGAGTTTCCCATAAGTTTCCCGCCAAGTCGCAACGGAGAAATTCTTGACGAGGTATTCCCTGAGTTCCTTGAGATCCTGCTCAGCCGATTCCAGGATTACGATCTTGACGCTCATTTGCGGTCGGCATTGTCAAGCTCGTCAAACACATCCTCCACGTCGCGGAACTTGCCTTGCTCTATTTCATGGTTGCCGAGCGCCAAAATTTTCAGCATGGCCATGGTGTCTTCCTGCTCTTCATACGTCTTAACGTCCAAGACAACCAGCTTGGCTTCGCCATTTTGGGTGATGAGTAAGGGCTGGCGGCTTTCTGAAAGGTTTTTGACGATCTCCGCCGTATGGCTTTTGAGATAGCTAATGGGCTTTATTTGGGATGAAAACTTCATGTTTACCTCCAGGTTGAATGAACAGGTTTTATTTTAGTCCTAATATGGTCTTATGTCGATAACAGGGTTTGAGCTTTTAAAAGACTTGCCGGTAGCTAACAACCTTGGCTTTTGGCGCCGGGAGCGCCTAGCAGAGGTTTGACCGGCATGGACGCCGGGCGAAAGCTACACGGAGGTATTCACGGCGTCCTCTGCTGGGCGCTCCGGCGTCAAAAGCCGGGTAGCTGACGCCTCCTTTAAATTCGCCGAATAATTACCCTGATTTTTCAAAACGTTCCGCCATACCCATGGCGTGTTTAACCAATAGTTTTTTCGCCAGCGGCATGCGATCGAGCAAAATGAGTCCGGCGTTTCTCGCCGCCGCCGCCGGCATCAGGCTGTTGGAGAAAATCCGCACCAGGCTATCGGTAAAACCGATGGTTTTATCGTGGTCGGGTTGGCGCAGTCTGACATACGCGGACAGCATGGCGGCGGCGCCCGGATCCGCTTGCGGCCGCCGGCGTTTAATCAGCTCCGCCAGGCAAGCGACATCGCGGATACCGAGATTAAACCCCTGCCCCGCCACCGGATGCAGTTGATGCACGGCGTTGCCGATGATCACCACCCGTCCGCTGCTCATCCGCCCGGCGCGTATCAGGCTTAACGGAAATTCGCGTCTGGGCGCGGTCAATTGCAAACGGCCCAAACGGTAACCGAAACAATCCTGTAACTCGCTCAGAAAATCGTCATCGCCGGCGGTTCTTAAACTTTCGGCCTGCTCGGGGCTGCGCGCCCACACCACGGCGGACTGCCTGCCGGGCAGCGGCAACATGGCCAATGGCCCGAACGGCGTAAAACGTTCGTAAGCGGTATCGTGATGCGCTAACGAGGACTTGACCGTGGTCACAAAGGCGGTTTGCCCGTAATCGACGGTTTGCTGAGGTATTTCCAGCAATTTGCGTACCGTGGATTGGCCGCCGTCGGCCCCTACCAACAACCGCGCCGACAGATTCAAGGACTTGCCGTGTTGTTTCAGGCTGACGTTCACCTCATCGTAGCCGGAAACCAAACCGGCCACCCGTGTTTCATAAAAATGCGTCACATCGGTTTTTGCCGTTAAATCGGCCAGATGATCTTCAATATCCCTGGCGATGATCACATAACCGAATGCGTCCACGCCGTTTTCGGCCGCCGACAGACGGGTTTTACCGAAATGGCCGCGGTCGGAAACATGGATGTGCTTGATAGGCGCCGCTTTATCGGCGACGCCCGCCCAGGCGTCCAGGCCCCGCAACAGCCGCACCGTACCCGCCGCCAACGCCAAAGCCCGGTCTCCGCCCGCCGCGTCCGACATCTCCCGCCGGCTGCCGGCCTCCACAATGGCTATTTTCAGCCCGCTGTTTCTTAACGCCAACGCCAGGCAATTCCCGGCCAGCCCCGCCCCGGCGATAATCAAGTCGTAGTGATTCTCCATCTAGACCCTCCGCATCAGCGTTTCGATAGCGTCCACCGTTTTCGGTACGGCCGTGGTCAGCACTTCCTGGCCGTCCTTGGTTACCAACACGTCATCTTCTATGCGGATGCCGATCCCCCGCCACTGTGCGTCTACGGTTTCGCAATCGGGCGGCACATACAGCCCAGGCTCTACAGTCAGCACCATGCCCGGCTCCAATAAACGCCATTCTTCCTTGATTTTATAATCGCCCACATCATGCACATCCATCCCCAGCCAGTGGCCGATACGGTGCATATAGAACTGTTTATACTTTTCATCTTTGATTAACTTGGCGACCCGGCCTTTCAGCAAACCCAATTTGACCAGTCCGGCGGTTAACACCTCCACGGCGGCTTCGTGCGCCAGATTCCAGGCGATGCCGGGGCGGATTTGCCCTAAAGCCGCGCTTTGCGCGTCCAGCACCAATTGGTATAGCTTGCGTTGCGGCGCGCTGAATTGGCCGGATACCGGAAACGTGCGGGTAATATCGGCGGCGTAATGATCGCATTCCGCGCCGGCGTCTATCAACAATAAATCGCCGTTACCCAGCTTATCCTTATTCTCCGTGTAGTGCAGCACGCAGGCGTTCTTGCCGGCGGCGATAATGGAAGGATAAGCCACCGAACGCAAACCGTTCAGCATGAATTCATGCATCAATTCGGCTTCGATTTGATATTCGAACATACCGGGCCGGCAAGATTGCATGGCCCGGCAATGGGCCTTGGCCGACACTTCGGCGGCGCGGCGCATCAGTTTGATTTCTTCCGCCGATTTAAACAGCCGCATCTCGTGCAGTATATGCTCCAGCGATACCAGTTCGGCGGGCGCGCTTACGCCGCTGCGCGATTGTTTGCGGATATGATTGATCCACTCCAGCAGTTTATGATCCAGCTCGCTATCCTTACCCATCGGATAAAACACTTTCCCTTTGTTTTCCAGCATACCCGGCAAAATATCGTCCAGATCGGTGATAGGAAATGAATCGTCCGCGGCAAAATCCTGGGTTGCGCCTTCCAAACCGGCATGCGCGCCTTCCCATAACGCTTTTTTAGCGTCGAATTCCCGGCAAAACAATACATATTCGCCCTGTTCGCGCCCGGGAATAAACACCGCCAGCGAATCGGCCTCATTAAAGCCGGTCAAATAATAAAAATCGCTGTCCTGACGGTACGGGTATTGCACATCCCGGTTCCGCGTGCGGTGCGGGGCGCCGGCGATAATCGCGATGTTACCTTTCCCGACCTGCTTCATCAAAGCGGTGCGGCGTTTTTTAAATTCACTTTGCTTCATATAACTTATAAAAATTAAGCCAAAACGCGTGGGCATTATCATGCCCACCCTACACGGGCTACCGGTAGCTGACAAGCTTGACTGTCGGCGCCGACAGCCGGGTAGCCGACCCTACTGTAAAATTAATTAATGACTCTGCGCGCCACCGCCGGATTCAATAAAATAATCCCTGGCGATAAACACCGCCGCCCGCACATACTCGCGGATCTCCACCAGCATGTCGGCGTCCTCCTCGCTGCTTACGTCTGTATCCATTTTAGTCAGCTCAATCATATCACGCATCACTTCGCCGAGCTCGCCGGGCCAATCGCCGGCCGCATGGGAATAACCGATACCCCACAAAAAACCTTCGCACCAGCTACGCAAAGCTTCGGCCTGCTCATGCAAAACGTCCTCGTCATCCGGCAACAATAAATCAAAGCCGAATTCTTCCGCATTACCGTTGATAGCGTCTCGGGTCTGTTCGAATAATTCAAGCAACTGTTGTTCTTCGTCCGCGCCGATTTGTTCGTCCGCGGCCACTGCCCGCATCCAGTTGGAAGCATCCGCCCGAACTTCCACAATCAACATACCCACCGCGGCGCCATGCGCCTCGGACGCCGCCATACCGGCATTCGCCAGCGTTAAAATTTCGTCTATAGTCTGATACATCATAAGTTCATCATTTATCCGCCGACTAAGGCTGTTTAAAAACGGGAGTTATGCTAACATTGTAAAACTAACAGGAACTTTTTACCGTACCGGCGATTAAATTTACCTATGCCCTCGACAGAAAATACATCCGCTACTGAATTGGAAGCTTTAGAAGCTAAACTCGATACGCTTATCGCGCAGTTTAACCAGCTTAAAAATGAAAATAAAAGTTTAAAAATAAAACAGGACGCTCTGGTCAAGGAAAAGGCGAAATTGCTGGAAAAAACATCGTTGGCCAAAACACGGGTTGAAGCAATGATAACGCGTCTGAAAGCCATGGAACACGAGTAATGACTAAATCGATTCAAGCTGTTTCCATCACTATTCTAGGTACGGAGTATAAAATCGCCTGCGCTCCCGAAGAACGGGAAGCGTTAATCAAATCCGCACAGGAGCTGGATGCGCAGATGCGAAAAATCCGCGATACCGGTAAAGTGACCAGTACCGACAGAATTGCCGTGTTAGCGGCGCTCAATATGACCCACGACAACCAGGCGAAACCGGCCGGGGAAGCCGCCGATATATGTGAACGCCTAAGCAATTTGCGACAAAAGATCGAAAACGTTTTAGAAAATCCTTAAAATCGATTAAACTAAAGGTCATCTCCTGCGGCGTTCGAGCAGTACTGGGTGTTTCCTGAACCTAATTTTACCCAGGAAGCCTTTTGCCATTCATGGTGTGCACGCCTGTTAATTCAGGAAGCCTGATTGGATGGATTCGGCTTCCACTTGAACCTTCGGTTCAAGGACGAAAGTACGAGACGGCGCAGGCGGGAGATCCCATTTGCTTGTCTATCCTTAAAACATCACAACGTATCGATCCGGTATAATTTACCCGGATAGCCGTTAAAAATAAAATCCGTGTCGGACGAATATTGCGCGGAGCGAACATTACGCAACTCCCCGGCTTCATGCAATTCGGTTATCGATAAATTAGGCGCGCCGCGTAAGCTTGTAAAATGCGTTTTTCTTAACCAGAGCAGATTGTTGTTGAATACCACCGGCATATAGTTCCGGTTAAAAAAGGCGGAGGCGTAAATATTGGTTATAGTCGGCCACGGCTTATGCATTTCAATGATATCCGGCGGCTGACTCTCCAATAACGTATCGAATGCGGCGTATCCGTTTTTTGCTAAAAAGCGATTGGTCAAAAGCGCGATATCGATCACATCGATTTTTGCGCAACAAAGACCTACGCCGCCAACATCCGGCGTCATAAGCCGGATTTGCGGCAACCCCAATAATTTTCGCAATTCATCGGCGGTAAGACCGGTAATCCGGTAATTTTCCGGGGAAATTCCATAGTTATTAATTAAATTATTTTTTTCTAAATAGTTGGCCGCCATCGCGTTGCCGATTTCCGGCAAATAGCCATGATAAAACCCGCCTTTGATTATTTTTTTTATGTCCGACGCCAACAGCGGCGCATTGCTCAAAAAACAAAGCGCAATCGCGGCGAGCGGGAGAAAAAAAGCCAGTTGATTTTTTTGCGCGGAAAACAACACGGCTCCATCCCATTTGCGGACGGTAATTATATCCTGAGCCGGCGTTAAATCGGCCAGCAGTAAAATCAGCACCGGCAAACAGCCTAAAACCATACGCCCATCGTACCCCCAGTTTTTACCGGATATAACGGCAAATATTAAAAAAGAGGCGAATAGCCAAAATTTAATATTCGGCAACAGCAGGGCGCGATACGAACTCTTGTTAACGGCAAGCAAAAAGCCTAACGCAAGCAAAAAACCTGAATAAACGGCTGCAAATTCCAGCAGCCCTTTCCATTTGAAAATTAATTTGTCATACAGACCCTTAGGCGTATAGGGTTCTTGCATTTTGGCGATAATGGTGTTCGGCAGTAATTCATCGAAATAAACGTAGCGGACAGCCGAAAACACCAAAAACATGAACACGGTGAATCCGACATATTTTAGCAATTTGCTTTCTCTAGTTACAAAATAAAGCGCGCCTAAACTGGCCGGCAAATAAAAAATGCTCTCGAATCTAACTAACAGAAGCAAAGTAATGGCCACATATATCCAGTGGGAGCGGCGCTCGTAAGCCATAACGAAAAACATCAACAGCGCCGCGAACAGGGTCATTTCCATGCCGTTTTGGATTTCGGTCATAACCATGGGCAAAAAGCTCATCAAAACCGAAATCAATAGGCATTGCGCCCGGTCTTGGATTTTGTCCCGCAAAGCCCTGTATACCAAGATAAGAACCAATAAGGCAAAAAAAAGCGCCAAAAGTTGTGAAAAAAATATAAATTGATAAAAATTGAAATGGAAAATTTTATCCGCCGCCGCCAAGATCAATACCAGCAAAATGGTTGAGGTGCCTTCAACCACTTCACTGACTCCGGTCAGCGCGAATCGGCCGCTTTCCGCCAGGCTTTGGGCGTAAGCCAGGGTAATAGCGCCATCGTCCCAAGCATAAGCGCCCACAAATGCTATCGACAGCAAATTCACGCTTATAAACGCCAAAAGCATGCCGTAGGCCAGCTTGACTATCATCCGATCATCCTCGACTTCTTAAAGAAATATCGACACCCAAAATAAATTTGTAAACTTTCGTTACCGGCCTAAGACGGTATAAAACTTCGCGTTGATCAATTCGCGGGAGTTACGGCCGCCGGTACGATATGCTTGCCTGGAATATAATCGTTCAAGATAGGGGCGACTTCTTTCAAAAAGCTTTGCAGACGTTGATCGGCCTCGTTTTCGCCGCCTCGGCTATCAATGTTGATAATCAGACGCACTAGCGCGCCATCGGTACGGTTCAGCGCCACCGCGTCTTCGAACAAAAACCATTTCAGCCAATATTCATTGGTTATATTCCGTCCGCGCTGTTGGAACCAGAAATAGACTAACTGATGGTTCTCGCCTTTCTCGATAACCGCGCGATTCAAGCTCAACGGCTCGCCATCCACCAGAATATCCGGAAAATCCTTTTGCTCGTATTTGACGATTTGCCAGCCATCGCCCGGTATGCAACTGCGCGGGGAATGAACGCTAGTATCGCGGCGTTGCGATTTGTAATAAGCGCTATAAAAATTGACCGCGTTAAAATTGCCCGGCTGCGCGTAATTAATAATCGCGTAATCGGTTAATTTAAGCTGATCCAGATAAATCTTGCTTAAATACTCGTTTTTCCCCGTCCAGTCGCCTATATGCAGCGGAAAATTAAGAAAAGCATTGCGTTGCGGAATAATATCCACCCGATCTTTAATATTATCGGAAATACCCTCGCAAACCAACAGCATGGCCAGCACCGCGTAAATAGCCGGATTAAAAACGACATGGCTAACGCCGATGTGACGTTCCGCCAACCATGCGTCGGGAATCTGGACGAGTTCGTTCAGAGCCAGTTTGCGGCCGCTAATCCGGGTCAGCAACCACATTTCGATAAATAACAGCAGCATGCACAGCAGAAATACCACCCATCCCTCGAAATCGTGTAAAAAGCCTTCCGCCATATCCGTGCCCCAGCTATTTACCAAAATCCCGATTACGCCTATCCGGAAACTGTTCATGAATACCGTTAACGGCATAGACGATAAAAATATCAGCAGTTTTTGCCAAAAAGGCCCTTTAAAAAGAAAAGCGCATAAGAACGCCAGACTGGATAATGGAAACAAATAGCGTAAACCGCTACAGGCGTCGACGACCTGTAATTTATAATTCCCCAGATCGATAACATTTCCTTCCAGATAAACCATGATGTCGCAAGTGCGGATAAACTGGACGCCCAACCAGGATGAAAGCAATTGCAGTTTTGACGATAGATTACTGAGCACAAAGGAAGGCAAGGGGATCATGAATATCAGAAAAAATAGCGGCACCGCCGCCAGTTTCAAACCCTTAAACCCAAAAATAACCGCAAACAATCCATATAATGTCAGCAGAAACGCATACAACTCCAAGACTCTGAAAGCGGCGAGACTGGCCAGCAAAAAAATGCCCAGGCCGATCGCTATGATTACCAGCCCCAGGATGGATTCCTTAAAGCCGCTAGCCAGCGACAACTCGGAGCGCCGCATCCAAATCAAATAAGCGGAAATACAAGGAATGAAAAAACCGTGGCTGAATTCTTCGATGGTAAACCAAACCTCCAACATTTCAGAAAGGCCTACCCGAAACACCAATCCCAGCAGCACCAGCACTCCAGCCCAGAATAACCAGATGAGGGCAGGCTTACCGGCCGGAGCCTTTAATTGAACCTGTTCAGATAATTCCATGTTAAGTTCCTTGTCTGTCATACATAAAAATAATGGTTAGCCGTACTAAAAAATTATTACCGGTCAACCCGCCCCATCCGAGCCGACATTCGATTATCATTCGTTGGTATTAATAGTTTATTACAAAAAAAATTTAATCATGATCGGCGTCTTTAGTGAAAATGGGATTATTTTTGTCGTCTTCATGCAATTTCTCTTTTTCTTCCGGGTAAATATGCCAGAAAGACTGATCGATGGCGCCATCGGAATAGGTCTCTTTCCGATCATGTGTAAACGGGCACCACCAGTTCTCCACCACTTTCACCAAGTAGGCGTGCCAAGAGAATAACGCCACGCTGTAGGGGCAATACCACGTACAGTTTAAAATCCAGAATAACTTGGACTGCGACATGCTCAATTTAAAGGAAGCGCGCATGGTAATCTGATTTTTCAAGGTATATCGATGGCTGGCGCGATCCGGCAGGAAGTCTCCCCAGGTTTTGATATTTTCCGCGCCGACCAGCTTTAAACTGTAATAAGTCAGATAAGCGCTGAGGATCACAAACGGTAAGGTCAAAATAGGCAAATAAATAAATATCAAACCGACAGCGCGTGATAACACCGACATCTGATCATGACGGCAACCGATATTGACACGCTCAACACAAGACTCACAAGCTTTCATGTTTTTCTCCACTCATTATTATTATATTTTTAACTGCAAATTTTCGCTCGGGCGCGTTCATTCAAATAGCCGGTTTCCGGAACAGCCGGCAATACCGGATGATCGGCGCCCTGCCCGCCGCTGGCGACAAATACCAAATGCCGATCGATATGGCGGCTTGCGGAACGCAAAATCTCCTGCAAATTATCCTGGCTTAAATGATAGGAACAAGAGGCCGAAACCAAAATACCCGGACTCGCCAAAACTTGCAGCGCCATATGATTCAAGCGCCGATAGGCTTCGTATCCGGCTTTAAAATCTTTTTTCCGCTTAATCAACGCCGGCGGATCAAGCACGATGGCGTCGTAGTGCTGGTTTTCCTCGCGTTGCCGCTTCAAAAATTCAAACACATCGCTACGCACAAAGCGCATCCGTTCCTTAACGCCATTCAGGGCGGCGCTTTCCTCGGCCAACATCAAGGCGGACTCCGAACTGTCGACGCAAGTGACCTCGGCGGCGCCGGCCATAGCGGCCGTAACGCCCCAGCCGCCCGTATAACTAAACAAATCCAGCACTTTCAAACCGGCGGCATGCCGGGCGAATTGCTCGCGGTTAAGCCGGTGATCGTAAAACCAGCCGGTTTTTTGGCCGCCGGTGACATTGATGTAAAAACGGGCGTTGTTTTCTTCAATAATCAATGGCTCAGGCAAGCAGCCGTGGGCAATTTCAATGTCCTGGCTCAAATTTTCAAGTTGGCGCTGGCTAGCGTCGTTTTTGAACACCACGGCCTCGGGCGCCAATAAATTCAGCAATTCCTCCAACAACACCGGCTTGAGTTGCTCCATTCCCGCCGTGGTAATCTGCACCGACAGTACCGATCCAAAACGGTCTATTACCAAACCCGGTAAACCGTCGCTTTCTCCAAACACCAGCCGGTAGTATGGTTTATCGAACCAACGCTGCCGCCATTGTAAAGCCGCGGTCAAACGGCTTTTAAAAAAATTCGCGCCGATTTTAGTATTGGGTTTTCTGGACAATAAGCGCACGCAAATCAAAGCGTTGGGATTAATATAACCCACACCCAGAAATTTGCCGCCTCTATCGTTGACGACGACGTCTTGGCCGGCGCTAAATTGGAGTAACGGACTGCGCTGGCAATCTATTTCATTGCTGAATACCCATAAATGGCCTTGCCGAAGCCGTTTGTCCTCATTTTTCTTTAAAAACAGCTCGGGATAGCTCATTGTTTCACGGCGTCAAGACGCAGCCAATCTTCCATGACGGCCGGCTCGTCAAAAACAAACCCCTGCGCTGCGTAGGCCTCCATCACTCCGCCAGCCTGCGAATTTAGAATACCCGATAACACCAGACGGCCGCCCGGCGCCAGCAAAGCGGCCAATGCCGGCGCCAGCTCAATCAACGGGCCGGCCAGAATATTAGCGATGACAATATCGGCAAGCAGCGGTTTGAATTGCTCGGGCAAATAATAATCGATGCCGGCGGCCACCAGGTTTTTTTCGGCGTTGGCGCGGCTGGCCGTCAAGGCTTGCGGATCGATATCCACGGCGTGTACATGGCCGGCCCCCAGCAATAACGCGGCGACGCCCAAAATCCCCGAACCGCAACCGTAATCGATCACTACATTATTCAGCAAGTCCTGCTTCGCCAGCCATTCCAGGCATAACGCCGTGGTCGGATGCGTGCCGGTTCCGAACGCCAAACCGGGATCTAAAGTCATGCAGACGGTACCGGCTTCCCGATACTCCTGCCCGCTCGGACAAATCCATAACCGGTCCGCGAATTTAATCGGATGAAAATGCGCCATCCAGGCGCGCTCCCAATCCTGATCCGACAAAACTTCAGCGCTCCAAGCCTGCAAGGGATGGCCGATAAATTGGTTGTAGATTTGCGATTGCACAATATCGGGATCGGCATCCAGTTCAAACAACGCCGTCACCCGGGTATTACTCCAGATGACGGTTTGATCCAACGCCGGTTCATAAACGGGTTCGTCCTCCGCGTCGCTGAAAGTTACGGCGACCGCTCCCAATTCAGCAAAGAACTCGGATATTTGCGGCGCGGTAGTCTCGTCAGTGATCACCGAAAGCTGATGCCAAGCCATTTAGAAATTAAGGTAAGAGGAATATTTGACGAACGCCGAACTTCCATTCAGGACGAAAACTGTTTTAGGCATATTTATTTATTATTATATTTCAATATCTTACAGTGTTTGAAAGTCGGAATATAATTTTAACGGATTGATTACCAAGTTTTTTATTAATTATAAAGCATTCCTTGTGTTGGGTTTATTAAAAATTAATAGTCTTGTATCGGTCGGATGAGAAGTTATGTGTTAAATATAGGTAACAGCAAAGCGTAGCTAATTTTTTAGAGTAACCCGGTCTTCACAGCAACTTAGGAGAAACTTTGGGAATTTCGGGCGCAATGTTTTGGGCGTGTTCGCATTGCCGGACAAGAATGCCGCCTATCGCGTCCAAGATTTTCTGTTTCGCCCCGCCTTGGACCAGCTCTACCTTTAATTTAGGCCAGACAGTAGAAATTTTGTTAGCCAATTGCTTGAGTTCGCGGCTGACCAATTTGGGATTGAGCCGGCATTCATGGGCCAGCAAAGCCCAATCGTATGCGGATAAATCCGTTGGATTAAAGTTATCGCCTATCGCTAAGGCCAGCGTATCAGCGATTCGATCCTCGGCATACAACAGACAACAAACCAGATCGTAAGCCGGGGCCAGACTCAACCCGCCGGCATCCATGAAAAACGACAGATTTTTGCCGTGCGCATCGGTATTGCCGATCAAGACTTGAAAGACCGCCCACCGTAACAAACCTAAGCGATCAGCAGCGGGTTTCGAACTTGCCCGATCCAATAAGGCGAACAATTTAGGCAAGGATACGCCATCCCGCAGATGCCGGACATCGCGGCCATCGCCATAAGGACGCTCGTATTTCATACTGACGCCAAGACCTAAAGCTTGGCAGCCGTCTATGCAATGCAAACGATGGACATGTTCAGCCTTGATCACCCGGTCAAAGCGCCGAATCCGCACAATAGGTTCCGGTATCCATTGGATACTGGTTTCAGCCACTGGAATACCCACTTCTTTTGCCAGTGTCATACAAGCAAATTCATTAACAGTCATACCCCGCAACCGTGCTTGGACAGGATCGGGTTTGAGTATGTGTGTGGATGCTAAATGGTCGCCTTCTACCAGATACCAATTGCCTTGACTTTCGAGTACGGCTATTTTGTCCTGATGGCCTGCAATCGATAATCGCACTTTGCCATCCCAAACCGTGAATGTTTCATGAGGTCGGGAACAGATTCGTTCGGATAATTCCTCGCGGGTCAGAAGCCGTTCGATTGACGCAGTCGGCTCATGTTGTGGTTGATCAGGCCGGTCAACCGGACTGATAGTCAAAGCGCCTGCCGTTTCACGGCCTAAAGCGATCAGTAGCCCCATCAGGTTGGCTTTTGAAACTTTGTTGGCTAATGCCGCATCCTCCAACGCCTGCCCTTCCGGCAGCAAGTTCTGAAAAAACTGCCTGACGGCGGCGCTATGCTGTTCCGGCGGACTTATTCCGGCAACAAGCGGTAAGGCTGGGCTTAGCGGAAACCGATTTTCCAGGCTCAACCAGTTAGCAGAATATTCAAATGCAAAAAGACCGCTATCGCTATCCACACTTAACCAGCCGATACACTGTCCGTTGGCTTTGACTTCAAGTTTCATAACGAATTATTCGTTAATTCGGCCAGACGTCTACGGGCCGCGTCTCGTTGCGAGTTCGGCACTACCAGCAGCGACACGCCCAGGCCATGAGCCACTTGCAGGATTTTGCCTATACTCACGCCAGATTTTCCAGCCTCGATATCCACCAGGGTCTGCAATGCAACGCCGATACTCAAGGCGGCGTCTTCCTGCTTCAAACCGGCTTGAGTGCGGGCGGCGCGAATGGCGGCCCCAAAGGTGGTTGGGCTATCCAGGAAAGGATCGTCAGGAAAATCGGTGGGTATGACACGCTTCATAAAATACTCCTATAGTAGATTTATAAGCTCTATAGTGCAGATTATCAACAAAAAATCGGTTATTGTAGATTTTTATTGTGTAATCGCGAACGAATAGTCAATAAATATACATCAGCGGTTGAGTCCGCGCCGGTTGCTTGACGTTTATCTCAAACTGTCTCAACATGAAGCCTGACTCCCAGCGCCTTTATCACTTTCAAAATCGTGTCAAATCTAGGTTTAGCGCCGGGAGCTAAAGCTTTGTAAAGGCTTTCCCGTCCAAGTCCGGACTCTTTTGCAATCATCGACATGCCTTTAGCTTTAGCAATATAGCCCAGAGCGCGAAGCAGCTCTTCGCTGTCGCCATCATCCAGAACTTGAGACAAATACTCGCTGATAGCTTCATCGTTATCGAGTAGACTGGTTATATCAAACTCCGGCAAGGTAGCCACACTGATTTTTTTGGTCATGATTAATCCTCCAAGGTATCGGCCAAGCGCTTGGCTTTGGCAATGTCGGCGGTCTGTGTCGATTTATCGCCGCCACCCAGCATTACAATCAACACCTCGCCACGTTGCACATAATACATTCGCCAACCCTCTACATCATCGCTGCTTAGTTATGATTTGTATTTAAAACATTCAAATTTTGATATACATCCATCATCCAGAAACGATGATAACTCACCACGAATGTTCTGGGGCAACTCCAAAGGTAAAACCAGCCATTCCTCATCTCTTTTGGCATTGGCGAGTGTTTGAGCCGAATTGGTATTTTTTCTTGAGCAAAGTGCGCTGACAACATCAATCAGAAGCACATCAACTAATTTCTCGGGCATTCTTCCGTAGGCCGCTAAACGTGCAATCCGTTCATTTTGAGATATGTTGGGATCTACGCCGACAGGTGTAAGACCCCTATATTGACATTTAAATATACCGGGAACAATTTCTTGAGACCTTATGAATCTGGATGTTTCAATTGTGATGAGCGCAGTATCCCAGTTATCACTTGATTTCACCTCTTGTAGCGTCCTTTTCGAAGGATTTGCAGCAAATGCCAAAGCTTTATCCCGAGATTTTGAGAACGATAGAAAGTGCGTTTTCTCCCAGCCGATTGCAACATGTCGCTCAACTGATTCGGGAAGAGGATAAGAGAATATTTCTAATCCAGAACCGCCATTACTGAGGTTAGTAAGCAAACCACCTTGTAGCTTCCCTGGCCTCACTTCCTTGAGTTTTCGTTCCCTCAGTGGATCGGCATCACCTCTGTACAATAATTGTGGAATTTTCATGTGAGTTTTGTCCAAATCAATAAAAAAGTATGAATACTGTCTTCTGGTTATGGAAGACAACTTTTTATCTCATCACGACATAGCTATCGCAAACCTACCGAGATTCGATTTCCAGATTTTTTTCGTTTTTTGGGTCACGCCAAGATGGGCTCTTGGCGCTAATATTGAAAATTACGCAGTGGCGGAGGTAGTGCTGACAGCAGCACCCTAAAATCAGAACCGATACGGGTAACATACCAGGGACTTATGAAGAATAAAATTAATATTCAAAGATTGCGGCTAGTCTGGCAAATACTTCATCCATGATGGAAGCAGGCGCTGTTTCCAGCTTTCT
Source organism: Methylomonas sp. (assembly GCA_050015235.1). Taxonomy (GTDB): domain Bacteria; phylum Pseudomonadota; class Gammaproteobacteria; order Methylococcales; family Methylomonadaceae; genus Methylomonas. The sequence continues at coordinate 17,583 of JBEKBU010000125.1, forward strand.
GGCTTTGCGAGTAACAAGGTCGATAGCTCGGGGTTGGTCGCAGCGAATGACGCCGGTTGTATCGGTTCCCGCTCCCATTAGAGACACGGCAAACCCTTGCGTGCGCGCAAATTTACCGCCGCTTGTAATCGGTAACACAATCGGGATGTTTGTGATTCGATTGAAAGCGGTCGGCGAGACTATCAAAACCGGGCGCGTCCCTTGTTGTTCGCCGCCCGTGGCCGGATCAAGGCAGACCAAATAAATATCGCCTCTATCCATTAAATCAATTCACCGCCGACAGCCCCCGAATCAAGCCAGGCGCGATCCTCCGCCGTTATTTCCGCCGATGTTTCGCATTGAGCGAGCAATTCATCCAGGCTATAGCGTGGGCAGGATTGCGGTTTAATGACTAGCCGCCCATTTTCGACTTCCATACCAACAATTGAGCCGGCTTTAATATGCAATTGATCGAGAAAAGCCGACGGAACCGCTAACATTGTCGAGCCGCCAACTTTACGAAGCAAGGTTGTGTGCATAACGATTACTACTTGAACTGGTTATATAAAAATATAACTAAACTATAGCACTTGCTATTCTTTTTAACAAGATGAAGGTTATCGCATAAATCTCGCTAAATTATCCCAATGCGGACATTTCTCGAAAGCCGTCTTGTCTAATTTTGGAGTTTAACCGGATATCATCGTTGGCGATTGGCGGCGCCGTATTGAAATTAACGCGCTCCGCCAAGCTCATAATATAATGCTATGAAGTTTGACTAAAGGAGTCTTACCATGACCAGTTACCCATTGACGGCAAAAAACGCATTGCTCCGCTGGGCACGCCGTGTCGCCTGGACAACGGCTTTTCTAGCTACGGCTGTTTCGGCCCAAGAGTCCGGGCAACCTACGCCGGCGACAGCCGGGCGCTTGTTTAGCCCGCTGCCGCGAGATATGGCGGCCGCGGAATTTCCGGTCACGCCCGCTCGCGTCGCCCTGGGCAAAAAACTGTTTTTCGACCCCCGGCTTTCCCTGGATGGAACCGTGAGTTGCGCCAACTGCCATCGTCCCGCTCTGTATGGGACGGACGCCTTACCCAAATCTATCGGCGTCGAACATAAACTGAACGCCCGCAACGCGCCCAGCGTGTTGAACGCCGCGCTCCAGTTCAAGGCCCACTGGATAGGCGACCGCATGAATGTGGAGGAGCAGGCCATGAAATCCCTGACGGGGAAAACCAGTTTCGGCAATCCGGATATTGCGGCCGTCGTCGGCAAGATCAACGCAATACCCGGTTACACGGATGCTTTCAAACAAGCCTTCCCGAACGATCCGCAACCCGTGAAACCGGAGAATTGGGGAAAAGCCATCGGCGCTTACGAGCGCACGCTAGTGACGCCATCGCCGTTCGATGCTTATTTGAATGGCGACGGCAAGGCGCTCACCTCTCAGGCGCTACAGGGATTAAAAACATTCATCGACACCGGCTGCGTTTCCTGCCACAACGGCGTCGGCGTGGGCGGCGCCGCGTTTCGGAAGTTCGGAATTTTCGCGGATTACTGGCGGGAGACGGGTAGCCAAGCTATCGACGAGGGGCGATTCCTTGAAACCAAGACCCCCGCCGATAAGTATGTGTTTAAGGTTCCTGGCCTCCGCAACGTGGCCATGACCCCGCCGTATTTTCACGACGGCTCCGTCGCCACCCTGCCGCGGGCGGTGCGCATAATGGGCAAGGTTCAACTCGGCAAGGAGCTCACCGATCAACAAGTCAACGACCTGATCGCTTTCCTGAATAGCTTGACGGGCGAACTGCCCAAGGATTTCGCCGTTGAACCGGTGTTGGCTCCGCAAGCTTTCTCATCATCACCTTAATTTTCAGCCGAAAAGCGTGGGCGTGATAATGCCCACGCCTGCTAATCGTCAATACATGCGCGGCTGATTACTTTAATACCAATGCCGTTAAGTTAAGCTAGGGACAGCTCCCTCTCCCGGAAGGAGAGGGAACGACTTGTCGCTTAACTTAACTGCATTGGTACTAATCCCCCCAT
>JBEKBU010000126.1:0-11985 GCA_050015235.1 Methylomonas sp.
TTAATCGTAGCGGAATCTTGGAATGATTAGTAATTCCAAGCATGGCGATGTCGTACAAGGTGTAAAAGTTATTTTTGGTAACCCCCCGTTTCCGTCTAGGTTGCTTAAAAGGCACCTGCGCGATGGGGAAGCCGATTTCACACAACAAGCCTCTGAAGTAAGGATAAGAATCTTGAATGTTGCGTAAAATATCGATGACAACTCGGTCAAACAGGCCTGCTCCGGTGGCATTTTGCACTAGCGGTACTTCGGATATCCGCCCTATCAGGCGGTAATAGGCTTTTCTTAGTCCGAACATGATCGTCGATTCTTCGCTTTCTGGTTTAACTGCCAGCACGGTCTTATACCCTTCCTCCCATTTTTTAATAAATTCAGCAATTATTTCCGGAGGGTCCTGCAAGTCGGAAGCAATCAAAACACACGCGTCCCCGCTGGATTGGAGTATGCCGTGATACGGCGATCTGATATGTCCAAAATTTCGCGCATTGACTATCAGCTTTAAGCGCTTATCACGCTTCGCAATTTCCTTGATCTTTCTAACCGTTCCGTCGGTCGAGCAATTATCTATGCAAATATGTTCATAATCATAAAGCTGCTCCGCCATAACCACTGCAATGCGCTGACAGAGCTCTTCAATGTTCTCTTCTTCGTTGTAACAAGGCGTCACAATACTAATCAGTTTATTTTTTGTCGTCGTATCAGTCATTTGTATAAACCCAGTAATTCATTAAGAACCAACTTAACAGTACACTCAGCGGCACGCATAAAGCCTGCCCTATGTAGGGATCGAACTGGAAATGTTTAATTAAAATATCCAGTGCGGTGGCATTTATGCTATAAACTATACCGTATGCGCCAATAAACTTGGCAAAAACAATCCGCCCGCCGCGCGATTTAAAAACCAATTTCCCCGTACTAAAATAATTAAAAATCACGCCCATAATGGTTGCCATAAGAAGCGCGGCTAAGTACGGTACTTTCAATAAAACTAAGACCCCATAGATTCCATATCCAACAACGGTATTTAAAAGTCCAACAACTAGAAATTTAACTATAAGTTTTGTTCCGCCACGGCCATGTTCAGACCGGCGCTTCGGCCGTTGGACAACAACACGATCTGATTTGGTTCGGCGGTCAGATCGCCGATTTCGGTTACTACTTGGCTTACTCCGCTTCATCATGCCTAACTACCTTGATGTGTGCGTAGTAATAGTTCCCTTGCTTCAATCAGAATTCCCTCTATCGAAGTCAAGGAAGGGGCGAAGCCAAAACTAGCGGCGCGGGTATTCAGTGAATAGTAGTGGGGCTTGCTCCCAGTTGCATTAACAACCGCGGTCGCCTCTGTTCTTTCATATTGCAGCCCAAATTCTTTTTGCATGGTTACTAATAACGTCGGCTTATCAATCGGGGCTTTGCTGTAACAATCAACACTCACATTGGCGGCGGGCGACGCTAGCAGAGCAGCAACCAAATTATAAAAATCAGAGGGATGGACAAAGTCTCGCACGATGAATGTGGGTGAGGTCTTCAACACAGTCTTCTCGCGAATAGCGCGTAAGATGTCTGTTATTAAAAATCGGGCCGAAATATCCTGGGTGTGGCTGAAATAGTTGAACACCCGTATATCGACAATCGGTAGGTGCGATAACGAGCGATGACGGCATTCGGCGTGAAGCTTGGCGACTGCGTACCAGTCTTGTGGCTGTAGGTTATTGATTGCCACCACCGCCTTGGTGTTTTCATCGACCGGAGCGTCAAAACTTGAGCCATAAGCGGCTCCACTGCTCAGAAAGATGTAGCGACACAAGGGATGCTGCCGTACATAGTCCAACGCCATTTCGTCATATTCCAACGTCACCTCAAAAATCGAAGCACCCATTGCTGCTGCTTGGGCCGGATTTCCAACACCCACGAAATTAAGGATGGCGTCAAAGTACTCGTCTCCGTTAAAGGCTGAGAAATCAGCGACAGGGTAACGGCCCGACAAGCCAGCGCTTATCAACCACTGTTTCAAAACCTCCGGGCGGCGAGCGAAAAGCGCTAATTCATGATTGCATCGCGCGGTGAACGACTGTACCAGGTCTTTGGCGATCTGGCTGGTGGCGCCGAGAATAGCTATGCGCATGGTTCAGTTCGATACAAGGAAGTCACGAAGTTGTTGCTCAATCGCCAAACGATCCAAACCGTGTTCCCTTAGCAAATACTCATAGGCGCCGCAGTGATGCGAGAAACGATCGCGCACGCCAACCCGAAGTATGCGCCTAGGCGAAAACTCCGATGCGATTTCCGTAATAACAGAGCCCAGGCCGCCGAATACGGAGTGCTCTTCAAAGACAGCGATTGACTTAATTTGCTCGCAAATAGTGATAATTTGCTTGGTATCAATTGGTTTGATGAAGGGCGCGCTCCAGACGGCGGCATCGGGGTAGTATTCAATAGCAATATCCATGACAGTTCGCACTAAAGCTCCGGTAGCAATGAAGGCGATGTCGCCAATTTTTCCAGGCTTAACGTCCAATAAACTCCCAACCTTTGCTTGCGGCGCGGCAAGATGCACGTCCCCTCGGTCGGATTTACCCATACGCAGATAAACAGGTGTTTTCGATTGGTAGGCTAGCTCCATGCAGGCAGCCACTTCAAAACGGTCTGCTGGGGAATAGACCGACAAATCTGGTATTGCTCGCGTACAGGCAATGTCTTCGGTCGATTGGTGGCTGGAGCCGAGATGGCTGTAGACAAATCCCGCCCCGTCGCCAATAAAAATCACTGGCAATTGGTCATGGGCCACATCAAGTTTTATCTGTTCAACGACGCGCACCGGAATAAATGCGCTTAAGCCATATACAATAGGCCTGAAGCCAACTTTCGCGAGGCCTGCCGCCATTCCAACCATGTTCTGTTCAGAAATGCCGGCATTGATATATTGCGCTGGACATTCTCTGCGGAAATCATCAAACAATGCGTAGCCGTGATCGCCGGTCAGGAGCAGAACATTGGGGTCTGATTTTGCAAGGCGGACCAGCGTTTCTGAAAAGGCGGCTCTCATTACACGCTCTCTGCAACCGCTGACAAAGCTTGTGCATAGGTTTCCGGATTAAGCCGCGTATAGTGCCAAATATTATTATTTTCCATGAAGGGCACGCCTTTGCCTTTGACGGTTTTGGCGATGAGGGCTTTTGGCGATTTCAAATTGCTTGCCCAGAGCTGAGTAATGGCTGCGTCAATGGCTACCTCATCATGGCCATCAATGGTTGTTGCTTCGAAGCCAAAACTTATGAATTTAGCCTCTACTGAACCGAGTTTTAGCACATCTTGCGTTCTACCCATGGCCTGAAAGCCATTCTCATCAACAATAACCATGAAGTTCTTAAGGTCATGGTGTGCCGCAAAAAGGGCGCCCTCCCAAATAGGACCTTCATTGATTTCGCCGTCGCCGACCAAAGCGTAGGTTTTTTGATCAGTGCCTCGTAGCTTTGCCCCTATCGCCATGCCAACGCCCACCGAAAAACCGTGACCCAATGAACCAGAAGTCACTTCCAGACCGGGGATGCGCGAATCAGATAGACCTTTTAATTCACTGCCATCAGCAAAATAATTTGAGAATGCCTCATCTTTAAGCCAGCCCATCTCTCGCATGCATGCATATTGCGCCATGACGCCATGACCTTTGCTGAGCACCAGATAATCACGGTCGACGGCGTGCGGATTGTTGCCGGGAAATCGTAAATGATTCCGGTACAAAACCGCCAGGAGTTCAATGATCGAGAACGCGCATCCTATATGAACGGTGGAGCCGGCATAAGCCATATCCAACACCGTTTTACGGAGCATTTTAGAATTGAATGTTGTGTTTTGGAAGGTCATCGTAAGTGGCGATCAGGAATTCACCCCGAGATAGCTTTCGATTTTGCTGGCGGCGAATTCCAGCATTTCATTGGTCAACGCCGGCTGCACTCCAATCCAGAATGTGTTGTTCATCACATTGTCCGTATTGGTCAGGTCACCGCTGATACGGTAGTTGGCCCCAATCATGTAAGGCTGCCGCGTCAGGTTGCCGGCAAACAGCAGGCGAGTGCCAATTTTATGCTGATCCAGATAGGTCAGAAGATTCAGCCTGGTTACCGGACAATTTTCTTTCAGCGTGATCGGAAACCCAAACCAGGACGGATCGGAATGTTCGGTCGCCTCAGGCAAATTTATGAACTCTTCGCAACTCTTCAGGCGTTCGTTTAGGAAAGCAAAGTTATCCTTACGAGCCTGGATGAACCGCGGCGCCTTGTCTAATTGGGCTAATCCACAGGCCGCCTGCATATCGGTGATTTTGAGATTGTAGCCCAGGTGGCTATACGTGTATTTGTGGTCATAGCCTTTGGGCAACTCACCAAGACTCCAGCAAAAACGTTTGCCACAGGTATCATCTTTGCCGGGCTGGCAGAAGCAGTCACGACCCCAGTCGCGATAGCTCTCGGCAATTGTTTTCAGCTTTCCGCTATTGGTGAATACCGCGCCGCCTTCGCCCATCGTTATGTGGTGAGCCGGATAAAAGCTCAGGGTGGCGATGTCGCCAAAAGTGCCGACCATCTGACCTCGGTAAGTTGTACCCAACGCATCACAGCAGTCTTCCACTAACCATAGCTGGTATTTCTTACAGAGCGCCGTGACTATATCGAGATTAAAGGGGTTGCCCAAGGAATGAGCCAGCATGATGGCTTTGGTCTTAGAGCCAATGGCCGCTTCGATTTTGCTGGCGTCGATATTGTGCGTTCTAGGGTCCACATCGACAAACACGGGCACTGCGCCAAACTGGAGAATGGGATTAACGGTGGTTGGAAAACCGGCAGCCACGCCGATGACTTCATCGCCGGGCTTGATTGCCCGATCGCCCAGCTTAGGAGAAGTCAAAGCGCTAAACGCAACAAGATTGGCTGAAGAGCCTGAATTGACTGTCAGGACGTGCTTGACGCCGATAAAAGCCCCGAGTCTTTTCTCGAATTCGGCATTGAAGCGCCCAGTGGTTAGCCAGGCATCGAGAGAGGCTTCGACCATATTCTTTATTTCTTCGGCGCCGATTATCTTGCCCGAAGGCGGCACGGCGGATTCCCCTGGCAAGAAAGGGCGTGGAATTGAAGTTATGGCAGCGTATTCATCCACTAATTTGGCGATTTGCTCTCGAATGGCGTGGGCTTTGGAATTTCGCATATGTCTGTCACTTATTTGTTAATGTTTGATAGCTAAGGATTTGATCCAAAGTCAGTTGGCGCATGTCTGCCCCGGCCAGACGCTGCTTGGACCAATCGATAATGAGTTGTAAAGCGTCGTTCAAACATATTTCCGGATGCCAATTGAGGCGGCTGCGCGCCTTGGAAATATCCAGCTTGAGGTAATTGGCTTCGTGCGGATGCTCGCTGGTATCTATTCGCCACTGGGCCTCGTTACCCCACATCGCGGCCATTTGCCCGACGATCCAACCGACGGACTTTGCATCTTGATCGTTGGGGCCGAAATTCCAGCTCTCGGCGAAGCTCGCGCCATGCTCAAAAAGGCGTTCGGCCAGCGTTAGATAGCCGCGCAAGGGCTCCAATACATGTTGCCAGGGACGGATGGCGCGTGGGTTACGAATGTTGACTGGCTTGCCTTGCTCGAAGGCCGCAAGAATATCGGGAATTAAACGATCCTGAGCCCAATCTCCGCCGCCGATAACATTACCAGCCCGGACAGTCGCCAGAGCAACGCCGTGCTGTGTGTAACCGTCGGCGTTGAAGTAAGACGAGCGATACGCCGCGCTGACCAGTTCGGCGCAACCCTTGCTGTTGCTGTAGGGGTCGTAGCCGCCCATGGGTTCGTTTTCACGATAGCTCCAGACCCATTCACGGTTTTCGTAGCATTTGTCGGTGGTGATATTGACTACAGCCTTAACGCCAGGCGTGTTGCGCACGGCTTCGAGCATATTGACGGTACCCATAACGTTGGTGGCGTATGTCTCGACCGGGTTTTGGTAAGAATAGCGCACTAGCGGTTGCGCCGCCATGTGAATTACCATCTCCGGCTTGTGTTTTGCAAAGACGGCAAGCAAGCTTTCCAAGTCGCGAATATCACCGATTATACTGGTCATGCCTTTGCCCAGATCGGCTATCTCAAACAAACTGGGAAGAGTTGATGGCGCTAGAGCATAACCCACCACATCCGCACCCAGGGATTGCAACCAAAGCGATAGCCAACTTCCTTTAAAACCAGTATGCCCGGTTAACAGCACTCGCTTGCCATTCCAAAAAGCCGGATTCATGGCCATACCTTCCATGGCGCTTTGCCGGATTGCCACAATTCTTCGAGGTGTATCTTGTCGCGTAAGGTGTCCATCGGCTGCCAGAAACCATGGTGATGAAACGCCGCCAATTCTCCTTCTTGAGCTAGATGCTCCAATGGCTCACGCTCCCAGATCGTCTGGTCATCGGTGATATAATCAATGACTTCCGGCGATAGGACAAAGAAACCGCCATTAATCATGCCACCATCGCCCCTAGGCTTTTCCATAAAATGGCGGACCTTATTACCCTTAAGCTCCAGTACGCCGAACCGTCCAGGTGGAAAAGTCGCCATTAATGTAGCTTTGACGTTTTGCGCCTTGTGGAAAGCGATGATCTCGGTAATATTGACGTCACTGAGACCATCACCATAGGTCAAACAAAAAGCCTTTTCATCTTTCACGTAGTCTGCAACACGTTTCAAACGCCCCCCGGTCATTGTGTCTTCGCCGGTATCCACTAAAGTTATTTTCCAGGGTTCGGCGTAACGTTCATGGACCTGCATCTTGTTATGCTCCATGTCGAAGGTGATATCCGACATATGCAAAAAATAATTGGCAAAATATTCTTTGATGACATAGCCCTTGTAACCACAGCAGATGACAAATTCCTTGACGCCATGAGAGGAATAAATCTTCATGATGTGCCATAGGATCGGTTTCCCCCCTATCTCAACCATAGGCTTTGGCCGAATTGAGGTTTCTTCGCTGATACGCGTTCCCAGGCCCCCTGCAAGAATTACAGCCTTCATATGTACCTAATGTTAACGTTAATCGGTATACATTGATGTAGCAAGTGAGTTGGTATTACTGAATTAAACTAGGCGCCTAATCAGGGCTTATTCTCTGTTTTATAGCAGTACCTGTCAACAGCTTTGAAAATTTTAAAGTTATGATAGGGCGCTATCGCAAATTTTACCCAACAAAAAAAGACCTATCGGATTGCTCAGATACCATTCCTCGTAATGAATATGCCTTATGAGTTCCAAAAAAGTCATGTATTACGTCAGTCTCGGGGAATTCTGACTAGCCCATGGCTTCTATACCGGATATAATGACGCAACGCTGATATTTGATTGATTCAAGACTGCCTCAAAGCAAGCTAGGCGGAAATTGCGCGCCGTCCATTTTATTAATTTTTTAAAGTAAAAGTCTGTACGAAAACTTGCGAACGCATTTTAAGATTAATGCTTGAAAAGCACTTTTTTTTATTCCAACATCAGAACACAGCATATGATTTCTCAATTCAAGTTGGATTTAAATCGCTTTAACAAGCATTTAAATTTCTATTTGTTTTTTGCCTTTATTTTCTCATTTTATCAAGGATTTAACTCGCCTCTTAAGTGGCCGATGAACTACTATATTCCAGGTTACTTTGATGGATTCCATAGGCGCGCGTTAATCGGTACGATCTTATCTTTTTTTGGCGACATCAGATTTAATTTTTACTTTATTACCGCCTTACAAATCGCAATATCCGGCACATTGATTTTTCTGTTGTTGCGGGAAGCAATCAAACAAAAACCAACCAATAAAGTTATCTTTATTTTATTTTTTATCGCGCCTACCGGCAGCTTTCTTTTTCATGAATTCGGTTTTGTCGAACATTTGCTTTATTTGATGTTGTTTGCCGCCTTATCGTTTAGGAAGATAGGTTTTTTGTTAATGGTAACAACCTTGTTCATTCACGAAGAAGCTTTCTTTTGCGTTATTCCTATTTATTTATGCATACAATATTTTCAATCCGTATCCAGAACGAAAATAGTTTTGCAAGGCTTAGTGTTCTTGATTTGTTTTTTATACCTGATTAAATTTGGCGTAGAATCCGACATCGTTGTTGACAATTTTACTAATTTATTGAAAAGCAAGGTCAACTATCCTGCCGCCGACTATTATTACGATCTTTATAAGACCAAAAGTGAAATAAAAATTTGCTATAGGCCCGGCCAGATTTTCGAAATAGTCATCATTTTTATGCTTGGTTTTTATTTATCGAAGTTATTTACAAAAAATTCTAATCCATTCGATAATTGGTTGATTATATTTACCATTTTTGCACCGGTTATATTAGGGTTTATAGGTGGAACCGATACCAGCAGATGGTTTCAGCTATCATTTGGTTCAGCTTTAGTTTTATTGTCGTATTTGGTTTCCGAGGATAATTCAAATTATTTCGACGTATATTTTGTATTGATTTTTTTTGCAGTATTTGGCAACTTCTATTTTTTCGACGGAACCGTTCCTAGAAGAGTCGATTTTGATAAACAATCGCTTCAGTTTATTTTACATGACTTCAAAGAAATGACGCTACACGCCATTGATAACCGTAGATAATATCGCGAAATCAGTCTCCCAGCTCTGCTATTGCAAAACTCCCTTCCAGTATTTTAGATTCAATTTTCCAAACAATGGACTTTTTTGCAGCATAATCAACAGGACACATCGAAATACCGCCCAAATCGCCAAAAACTTACAGAATATGCGCCATGCGTAACTTCTATAATCTCAGGCGCCCACCATGCCTGTTGTTAACGCCGGTCAAAATCCGCACCCGCCGTAATGCGGTAGGAATGCGCTTAATTCCGCATCAAGGGTTTGCTTCGCCTAGCCGCAAAAAATAAACGCCGATCCGATTTTTTTACCTGGAGTTGATTTTTTGTGACCGACCCCTAGAACATAACTTAAACATAAAGTCAATAGCGTGAACTCCATCAACTCGTTTTTTATTTAGAAAGACTATTCTTTGTTTCGGTCGCGGACCAAATTTAATTGCCAAAGAAGCCCGGAAGTCAATTGAAGCCATGAAACAGAATCAAACATAAACACATTACCCAAGCCAAATCGGTAGTTTGAAGTCCCGTGCATTCGCCATGAAAAGAATCGCGGAAATTAATCGATAACATCAGGAGTATCGCCATGCAATATCGAAGCCTCATCATTAAATGCTTTCAAATCGTCGCGTTCAATTTTTTTGGGGGCGTTTACGCGTATGCAACTGAAATTGACGCCAATATCAACACCGCCTCTCTTAGCGGAACAACCGCGGAAATTGCATTTGATTTTATCGCCGGCGACGGCGACTTACTCAACTCGGCCGTTATTTCGAATTTCGTCACGGACGGCTCGTTTTCTCCGGGAACAGCAACTTTAAGCGGAGCCGCGGCTGGCGATCTGACCACAACGGCGACGCTACTAAACACAGCGTTTTTTAACGAAATTCTCCAGCCGATTACCTTGGGGAGCGATATCGGTTTTAGCGTTAACCTGACGCAAAATCTCGACCCGGCCGCCACTGTTCCGGATTCTTTATCGGTGTTTTTGCTGGACGGCAACGGCAATAATTTATTCACCACCACCGATCCTACCGGCGCCGATGCTTTGCTCGAGTTTAATATCGACGGCGGCGCCCTCGGTAATTTAAATGTTTATACGGCCACGGCCGATATCAACCAACCCGTGACATGGTCGGCCGCCGCGGACGTTACTTCGGCCGTACCGGAGCCCGCCGGTATCTGGCTGTTCGCCGCCGGTTTGTTTGGCCTCTATTGTAAAAGAACAGCCCAGCGTTAGGCTAATTCAAAGCCATCATCCATTTACCGCGCATCAGTCCAAGGACTGATCGTTATCCTTGCTTGCGACCAAATTTTGGGGTTTACCATGAAAAAAACTAAATCGATGTTATGGTTGACGGCTGTGGGACTGATGTGGAATACCGCGAGTCCGGCAGCCATTCCCGCAAATCTGACCAGTGTCGGCAACCAGATCACGGAACAAGCGTCCGGGTCGGTTCTTAACCGATCGACCGGCACGTTTGATTCGGTTTTGACGCTGACAAATACCGGTAAAACGCTTTACGGCTCGATTACGCTGGCGGTTACAGGACTGCCGGCCAATGTTACGCTTGCAAACGCGAGCGGCGACGACGGAAACGGCAATCCCACCCTGCGGGTGATGTTAACTCAATCCGGCTGGGCGCCTGGGCAAACATTAGCCGGCGTCAATCTTAAATTCTCCAACCCGGCCCATATAAAATTCGGTTTTACGGCCAACGTGTATGGGACGGCCATTCAGCCGGTCGCGGCCACAACTTATCATTACGACAATTCCCGCAGCGGCTGGAATTCGCATGAAACATTGTTAACGCCGGCGTCCGTCGCCGATGCCGCCCATTTCGGCATGCGGAGCTCCGTGACCCTTGACGATCAGGTCGATGCGCAACCGTTGGTTGTGCCTAACGTGCAAATTAGCGCCGGGAATTATGCCGGTATCCATGATGTTGTTTATGTCGCCACCGGAAGCAATACGGTATACGCCATTGACGCCTCAAGCGGACAAGTGCTGTTGAGCCAGAATTTCGGCGCCCCGGTTCCTTATCCGATCGGCTGCAACAATAATGGACCTAATGTCGGCATTACCGGGACGCCGGTCATCGATCCGGCGACGAATTTGCTTTACATGATCGCTTATACCAACGAAGCCAACGGCCCTGTGTATCGTATCCATGCGCTCGACATCGGCAACCTGACCGACAAACTGGCGCCCGTGGTCGTTTCGGCCTCCCATACCTTGTCGGACGGCGGCACATTCTCGTTTAACGCCTTGCTGCAGCGGCAACGTCCGGCGCTCATTTTGGCGAACGGTAATATTTATGCGGGATTCGGCAGCTTCTGCGACCTTGGCAATAATCTATCCCGAGGTTGGGTTTTAGGCTGGTCGGCCGATACGCTCACCCCTTTAGCCGCGAATAATTTGACTAACGCGCTTGCCTCGCAACAAAACCAAAGCGCTCTCTCATCCGTTTGGATGTCCGGAAACGGCATATCGGCCGACGAATCGGGCTCGCTCTATTTCGTGACCGGAAACAGCGCCATGCCTTATGACGGCGTCAACAATATACAAGAGAGCGCTGTCAAGCTGTCATCCGATTTGACGGCTTTGCTGGATATTTTTACGCCCGCGGACATGGCGATTCTGGATGAAAACGACTTGGACTTCGGCTCCGGCGGCATACTTTTGTTGCCTCCGCAACCCGGCAATGCGCCGAATCTTTCCGTTGCCGCCGGTAAGATGGGCGTGATGTACCTGATGGATAATAACAACCTGGGCGGTTTTGCCGGCGGCAATGGCGCGGATAACGTGCTAGGCGCTTACCAAATCGGGAGTTGTTTTTGCGGCGAAATCTATTTTAACGATGTAAACGGCGTCACGCATGTTGTCAGCAGCGGCGGTCTAACGGCCAATAGCTGGAAAGTTCTAACTTCAGCGACTTCTCAGCCTCAGCTTGCCTTTGAGAGCGCTTCGCAGATTATCGGCGACGGGACGAATTCAGGGTTCTTTACCAGTATTTCTTCCGCCGGAGGCGCATCGCCCATAGTTTGGGCGGTTTCACGCCCCCAGTATATAACTTCGCCCGTCATGCTTTACGCATTGGATGCCACGAATAACTTGCAGACGCTGTTTTCGGCTAGCGCCGGGACTTGGCCTTACATGGGTGGCAGTAACTCTAATATCGTCCCGGTTACCGCTAACGGTAAAGTTTACGTCGCCAGCTATAAACAACTGGCTATCTTCGGATTACAATGAAATGACGGAGTGGAAAATGAACTATAATTATCCGTATTCTTTTATAATGATAGTTTGCTTGGCCGCCGTGGCGAATAATTCCGCAAATTGTGCGGCTTAAA
>JBEKBU010000127.1:0-15544 GCA_050015235.1 Methylomonas sp.
CCCTTGTATTTGGGCGACATCGAAGAACTGCCCTATTTTAAAAATCAAAACCGCCTGACGTTCGCCCGCGTCGGCCTTACCGACCCGGTTAAAATCGAGGATTATCTGGCGCACGCCGGCTACCGGGGCCTGAATAACGCGCTGGCGATGCAGCCGGCCGACATCGTCAAACACGTCAGCGACTCCGGATTGCGCGGCCGCGGCGGCGCGGCGTTTCCTACCGGCATTAAATGGAATACCGTGCTTAACGCCCCCGCCGATCAAAAATACATCGTCTGCAACGCCGACGAAGGCGATTCAGGCACATTCTCCGACCGCATGATCATGGAAGGCGACCCTTTCGTGCTGATAGAAGGCATGACCATAGCCGGGCTGGCGGTAGGCGCCGACCGGGGCTATATTTATTTGCGCGTCGAATATCCGCATGCCGGCGCGGCGCTTAACGAAGCCATCGCCGCCGCTTACCGGCACGGTTATCTGGGCGAAAATATTTTAAACAGCGGTAAAACCTTCCATCTGGAAGTCCGCCTTGGCGCCGGCGCTTATATTTGCGGCGAGGAAACCGCCTTGCTGGAAAGCCTGGAAGGCAAACGCGGCCTGGTGCGTTTTAAACCGCCGCTGCCGGCGATAGTCGGCTTGTTCGGAAAACCGACCGTAGTCAACAATGTCATTTCGCTGGCCTCCGTTCCCATTATTCTGGATAAGGGCGGCGAATTTTACCGCGATTACGGCATGGGACGCTCGCGCGGCACCTTGCCGCTGCAATTGGCCGGCAACATCAAACGCCCCGGCTTATTTGAAGCGGCTTTCGGCATGACTTTACGCGAGCTGCTTTACGATTACGGCGGCGGCTCCGCCAGCGGCCGGCCGATCCGGGCCGTGCAAGTCGGCGGCCCGCTCGGCGCTTATTTGCACGCCGATCAATTCGACACGCCGCTGGATTACGAAGCGTTCGCCGCCATTTCCGCGGTTTTAGGCCACGGCGGCATCGTCGTGCACGACGATACCGTCAATATGGCGGAGATGGCGCGTTATGCGATGGAATTTTGCGTCGAAGAATCCTGCGGTAAATGCACACCTTGCCGCATAGGTTCAACGCGTGGCGTTGAAGTAATCGACCGCATTACCGGCGATATTCAAAAAGACATGAATACCGGTTTATTGCGCGACTTATGCAACACCATGACTTTCGGTTCCTTGTGTGCGATGGGCGGCATGACGCCGATTCCGGTGTTAAGCGCATTAAATCATTTCCCCGAGGATTTTGGCCCGCACGGCGCCAAAACCTAATCGTTAACCAGGAGATAGCTTATGTCAATCAATAACGAAATAGATTACGGAACACCCGCAAGCAGTTCTCAGGACAGTGTCTGCCTGGAAATCGACGGACGTAAGGTTACTGTCGCCGCCGGCACGTCGGTGTTACGCGCCGCGTCGGAAGCCGGCATCAGCATTCCTAAACTATGCGCAACCGACAATTTGAACGCGTTCGGCTCCTGCCGGATGTGTCTGGTGCAGATCGAAGGCGCGCGCGGCTACCCGGCCTCTTGCACCACGCCGGTAGCGGCGGGCATGAAAGTCTGTACGCAAAACGAAAAACTGGCGACCATCCGCCGCGGCATCGCCGAACTGTATATTTCCGATCATCCGCTCGATTGCTTGACCTGCGCCGCCAACGGCAATTGCGAATTGCAGGATACCGTCGGCGCGGTCGGGCTGCGCGAAGTGCGTTACGGTTATGAAGGCGATAACCATCTGGACGCTGAAAAAGACGCCAGCAATCCGTATTTCAGCTTCGATCCGGCCAAATGCATCGTCTGTTCGCGCTGCGTCAGAGCTTGCGAGGAAGTGCAAGGCACGTTTGCGCTGACTATCGACGGACGCGGCTTCGCATCGAAAATCTCGCCCAGCCAAAATCAGCCGTTCATGGAATCGGAATGCGTGTCTTGCGGCGCTTGCGTACAAGCCTGCCCTACCGCCACGCTGATGGAAAAATCCATTATCGATAACGGCCAGCCCGAGCACAGCGCCATCACGACTTGCGCTTATTGCGGCGTCGGCTGTTCGTTCCGCGCCGAAATGAAAGGCGAACAAGTGGTGCGCATGGTTCCCGACAAGAACGGCCAGGCCAATCACGGCCACTCTTGCGTCAAAGGCCGCTTTGCTTTCGGTTACGCCACGCATAAAGACCGCATCACCACGCCGATGATCCGCGATAAAATCAGCGACCCCTGGCAGGTCGTCAGCTGGGAAGAAGCCATACAGCACGCCGCGCAGCGCTTAAAAGGCATCCAGGCCAAATACGGCCATCAGTCGGTCGGCGGCATCACCTCTTCCCGCTGCACCAACGAAGAAACTTATCTGGTGCAAAAACTGATCCGCGCCGGCTTCGGCAATAACAACGTCGACACCTGCGCCCGCGTCTGCCACTCGCCGACCGGTTACGGATTGAAATCCACATTCGGAGAATCGTCGGGCACGCAAACCTTCGACTCGGTCATGCAAGCCGATGTGATCATGGTCATCGGCGCCAATCCGACCGACGGCCACCCCGTATTCGGTTCGTTGATGAAAAAACGCTTGCGCCAAGGCGCTAAACTGATAGTGGTCGATCCGCGCGGCATCGATCTGGTGCGCAACAGCCCGCATGTAAAAGCCGATCATCATTTGCAATTAAGACCCGGCACCAATGTCGCCGTGGTGACCGCGCTGGCGCACGTCATCGTTACCGAAGGCCTGGCCGATGAAGCGTTCGCCATGGAGCGCTGCGATGTCGAATCTTTCCAAAAATGGAAAACCTTCGTCTCCCTGCCGCAAAATTCGCCGGAAGCGGTCGCCGAATTGACCGGCGTCCCCGCAGATGAAATGCGCGCCGCCGCCCGCCTATACGGCCAAGCCCCTAACGGCGCCATTTATTACGGATTGGGCGTCACCGAACACAGCCAAGGCTCCACAACCGTTATCGGCATCGCCAATCTGGCCATGGCGACCGGCAATGTCGGCCGCGAAGGCGTCGGCGTCAATCCGTTACGCGGCCAAAACAACGTGCAAGGCTCTTGCGACATGGGCTCGTTCCCGCACGAATTCGTCGGCTACCGGCATGTATCGGACGCCAACACCCGCGCCTTGTTCGAATCGGCCTGGGGCGTTAAACTCGAATCCGAACCCGGCTTACGCATACCGAATATGTTCTCCGCCGCGATAGACGGCAGTTTTAAAGGCTTATACGTTCAAGGCGAAGATATCGCCCAGTCCGATCCGGACACCCAGCATGTGCTGCATGCGTTACGGGAGCTGGAATGTCTGGTGGTGCAAGACCTGTTCCTGAACGAAACCGCCAAATTCGCCCATGTATTTTTGCCGGGCTCTTCATTTTTGGAGAAAAACGGCACGTTCACCAACGCCGAACGCCGGATTTCACCGGTACGGAAAGTGATGACCCCTTTGGCGGGCAAGGAAGACTGGGAAGTGACGCAGGATTTATCGAATGCGCTGGGTTATCCGATGAATTACAGCCATCCTTCCGAAATCATGGCTGAAATCGCCCGGCTCACGCCGCAGTTCCACGGCGTCAGTTACGAAAAAATCGACCGGATGGGCAGCATCCAGTGGCCTTGTAACGAGGAACATCCGGACGGCACGCCGATTATGCACGCCGACCATTTCGTACGCGGTAAAGGCCGGTTTATGCTTACCGAGTACATACCGACCACGGAGCGCACGAACAGCCAATATCCTTTAATATTGACGACCGGCCGCATCCTGTCGCAATACAATGTCGGCGCGCAAACCCGCCGCACCGAGAACGTCGCCTGGCACGAAGAAGACCGGCTGGAAATTCATCCGCACGACGCCGAGGTATTGGGCGTCGCCGACGGCGACTGGGTGGGCGTAAAAAGCCGGGCCGGCGAAACCGTCATGCATGCGCGGGTGACCGACCGCATGCAGCCTGGGGTTGTGTATACGACTTTCCATTTCCCGCATTCCGGCGCCAACGTCATCACCACCGACAACTCGGACTGGGCGACCAATTGCCCGGAATATAAAGTGACCGCCGTGCATGTCGCCAAGGTTAACCAACCTTCCGAATGGCAGCAACAATACCGCAGTTTCAGCGACAAACAATTGTCGCTGCTGGAAAACCGCGTGGTAACCGGCGAAAAGGTCTGAATAAAATATGGACGACATCAGTGAACTGGGCTGGAGCAGTTATCGGAAAGCGACGTTCGATTACTGGCGCGGCCCGGCTCACCACCGGAAAGAGGATTGCGTAGCCGAAGAAGTGCCGGTGGTGATGGTTTACAACACCATACCGCATGTCGTCATGCTGACTACGCCGCTGAATCTGGAAGATTTCGCGCTGGGTTTCAGTCTGACCGAAGCGATTATTCAGCAGCCCGGACAATTGCAAGCCATACGCGTCGTGCAACGCTCCAAAGGCATAGAAGTGCGCATGACTATCCCGGAGCCATGCTTTACCGCCATCCAAGGCAAGGGCCGGAATATGACCGGCCGCACCGGCTGCGGCCTGTGCGGCGCGAGCACGCTGGAACAGGCGGTCAGACAACCGCGACCGGTAGGCGCCGGCCTGCCGCTGGACGCCGCCCTCCTTAGCAGCGCCATGGACGAAATGCATAAATTACAGACTTTAAACCAGCTCACCGGCGCCGTACACGCCGCCGGCTGGCTGGAGCCGGAACGCGGCGTCCGCATGGTGCGCGAAGATGTCGGCCGGCATAATGCGCTGGATAAACTGATCGGCGCGTTGGCGAAGTCGAACGCCGATTTTGAGGCCGGCTGGCTGCTGATCACCAGCCGCGCCAGTTACGAAATGGTGCAGAAAGCCGCCAGCGTCGGCATTACGCTGCTGGCGGCTATTTCCGCGCCGACCGGTTTGGCGGTACAATTAGCCGCCGAATGCGGATTGACTTTAGTCGGTTTTACCCGCAACGACAACCACGTTATTTATACGCACCCGCATCGCTTACAACATCAATTAGAATCCGCAGCCTACGCATAAACCATGGACAACAGCAATTTAATAAAAATGGCCAATAATATCGGCGCTTTCTTCAAATCGGAGCCGGATCGGGCCGCCGCCATACAAGGCGTCGAACAGCATATCCGCAATTTCTGGGAGCCGCGCATGCGTCGCCAGATTATCGAATACAAGCAAACAGGCGGCCAGGAATTAATGGACATCGTCGCCGAAGCGGTAGCCAATATTGCCGAACGCCCTTAACCGCGCCGCGCTTTTGACAGCGAGCCGGCGGCCATGAAATTCGCCATCACCGCCACCGACCGTTTTCTCGGCGTATTCGAAGCGTTTGCCGGCGCCGGCTGGCAAGCGTTAAAACTGTTTACGATTCCGGTTACGCACCCGCTATCGAATCAGCAGGCGGTCATCGCCTTCGCGCAAAGGCATAACGCCGCCATCCAGCTCTCGCGCATGACGGAGCGGGATTTGGCGGAATTGAGCGAACAAGGCTGCGAAGCGCTGATAGTGGCCAGTTACGACTGGAAAATCCACGACTGGCGGCCGTATTTACGTTACGCGGTCAATTTTCACTCCTCGCCGTTACCGGACGGGCGCGGCCCTTACCCGGTTTCCCGCGCCATTTTGGAGAACCGGCCGTATTGGGGCGTGACCTGCCACCAGATTACGCCTAAAATCGACCAAGGCCCAATCATAGCCGTCGAAAATTTCCCGCTGCAAAGCGACGAATGCCACGAAAGCCTGGATCTGAAAATTCAACTGGCCGCCAAACGGCTGGCCGGCAGAGTCGCCCAGAATTTCGCGCCGCTTTGGGATCAGGCGCAACCGCAACAACCCGGCCATTACTGGCCGAAAACCGCTTTTCAAGAGCGCAACATTAATTTCAAGCAACCGGTAGCCGCCATTTTGCGCCATATCCGCGCCTTCGGCTCGACCGAAAGCATCGCCCTGCTCAATAACAACGGCTTCGTCGTCAAACGCGCGGTCGGCTGGCTGGAAAGCCACCAATTCCCCGCCGGCCAAATCGTGCACGCTTTTAACAAAACCTTGGTGGTGACCGCGTCGGACGGCTATATCGGCCTGCTGGATTGCGATTTGCTGCCGCCGCATATCGCCGCGAACGCCCTGCAAACCGCCAAAGCTTAGTTCAATCCAATCCCGCCATTTGTTCTTGCAGCGCCGCTAATTCAATCGGACTGTTGGTCCGTTTAACGATGCGGCCGCTTTTATCCAATAGAAAAGTAGTCGGCGTCAGCTCCACGTTGCCGAACGCTTTGCCGAGTTCGTTGAACGGGTCTAACGCCACAGCGTAAGGAATGCGTTTTTCATGAACGACGTTCAACACTTGATTGGGCGGATCGTAATACATCGCCACGGCGACGATGTTGAGCTTACTCCCCCCATAACGCCGATACAGATCGATCAAATCCGGCATCTCGCGCAGACAAGCCGGGCAATTGCTGGCCCAGAAGGTAATCAAGGCCGGCTTGCCGCGCAAATCCGCCACCGAAATGCTCTCGCCGCCGATGGTTTTAAACACCGCGTCAGGCGCGGCGCTCGCGCCAAACGGCCCACAGCCGGCTATCCCGGCGGTCAGGGCAAGTAACGCCAGAAATTTAACCATTGCTATTTTGATCATGCCTTCATGATATTTTCATGAAACCGGTGAGTAAAGCCCACAAGATTTTTATAGGTTTTTGCCTGATCGAAAATCGGGCCGGTAAAAAAGTCTACCAGCACCAGTTGCGCCAGGATACCGTAAGCGGCAATATCCAATGACGTCGGCCTATCGCCGAAAAAATAGGTATTGTCGCCTAACAAATCAGCCAAGGCCAATAAATCCGCATCGCCTATTTCCAGAATTTCCTGATTGGAGTGCCGGCCTATCCCCTGTTTATACAACGTTTGCTTCACATCGCCATGCGCTTTAAACGCAATCAATTTATTCAGGGGAAACGGGATAGGGCCAAAAAACAATTGATTCAAAACCGGTCTATTTTGCGGGAGCCGCCAGCGGGCATGAACCATAACCCAATAGAGATTTTCATCGATCATTTTGATAAAGGCGTGGGCGATGGCTTTATCCGCGGCGCTTAAATGCTGATCGATTTTGTCGCCGTAGGTTTCCTTTAGATATTTTAATATAAAACAGGAATCGGGAATTATTTTGCCGTTGTCTTCGATATAAGGCAATTTACCCTTCGGGGCTTTACGTAAATACTGCGCGCCGCTATGCGTTTCATAGGGGATGCCGGCCAACTTCAAATACGTTTCGACCTTGACGCAAAACGGGCTGGCGTCGCAGACATCGCCTATCGGTCCAAAGTTGTAGAGTTTAATCATAGTGCTTTCCTGGGTTGAAGTGGAGAAGTCCGGCAATCTAATTTTGTTTATCTTACAATAAACGTAACTATTCAGCCAATTTTGAGATTGCGCCGGCTGTCAGGCAATCGATTCGTTCAAAAAGACACGCGGCGGGACTATGGCGAAGAACGTTATCAACTTCTGGGTGAGCGATCAACGGCTATTTGTTGTAATTTATACTACTCGCGGCTCCAATATCCGAATTATTTCCGCAAGGAAAGCTAATCAACGTGAAGTATATCGTTATGAAAAAAGTAAACGTGAGTATTGATCCTTGCAATCCCGCGTCGTTCCCCGAAGGCAGAGTGGACTTCAATCGGCTCGACGCCACATCCGAACAGGATATAACCGCGCAGCAACGCATAGACGACGCCAACGCCATGCTGGACGCGGCAAAATATGCGCGCCGGGTAAGAAAACGATTAGGCCTAAGCCAAGCCGAATTTTCCAAGCACATCAATGTTTCGCTGGAAACCATCCGGAATTGGGAACAGGGTAAGCGTTGCCCTACCGGAGCGGCCAAAGCATTATTAAAAATTCTCGACAAAGCCCCGGAAGCCGCTTTGGCGGCGTTGGATTGAGCTCCGCCGGCCCATTTCCATAAAGCCATGCATGCGTGGAGTCGGTTTACGCCTTATTAGGGGTTCTCAGCCCAAACCCTCGGAATTTTTTATTCGTTTTAAAACAGTCACATAAAACACACAACCGCTTCAGAATCATTTTTCCATCTTATTGATTTTTAAAGAAATTGGAAAGCTACGCGGCTTAGGGCTTATAACCCCGAACAGGAACAGAAAAAAAGGCAAATTTCGAGCGGGGCAGGATGGAACAGGAACAACAAGAGGCGGCGCCATTTGCCCAAGACTGGCAACGCGGCATCGAGGGCGGCGAGATTTGGGAACTTAAAAGCCTTGATTATGCTTTAAGCGATAGCCCTCCAGACTTTTTTTATATTACGGCCGGAATTGGCATTGTTAAGGACTTGGAAAAGTTACAGGACGGAACGCCGGAGCAAAAGCGGGAATACATCGAACAAGAGCAAGCGATGCAAGTTCAGGTTTACAACAGGGACAGGCTAGAGGGGGCCGAATTATCAAAAGACCCCGATTTTTTGGAGCAGCGCGAACAAAAGCGGGGCGGGTTTTCTATGGAGCGTTAGACAAGATTATGGCATTGACGGGGTTTAGTGAAAAAGGGCGACCGTAAGGATTGCTTCGTAAATGGGCAATAGTAAATTAACTCAGGTGATTTTAGGTTATTTGAGGCAAAATCATCATGTTTAGCCAACGATTGCCTTTATCATATCAACTGTTTCGCTTAAATCGCTTAAAAAAGTTCTGAAAATGATGTTAAATATGGAAAAATACTCTCTTGAGGCTTGATGCGCATTATAATAGCCGCTATTGCACATTTACGAAGCAATCCTTACGGTCGCCCTTGTAGGGAGAGCTGTCCGTAATGCGTAATCAGATCATGGCAAGTAGTTGCAAGATTTATCATGTTGCCGGATGATTGGAACGGCAACCCTTTGCCTTTGATAAGACTACCAATTTATGAATAGAAAAATCACATACCATTATTATTCATGGGAAGGCGACCCTTGCCGCATCCATATTGATGCGGATGGAAACTGGATAAAAGCAGATCTCTATCGTGGCGGCATTGGATTGATAGAAGTTTACGCTTCGGATGTCTGGTGGGGAAGCAAACCAATAGGAAAGCATGAATATCAGTTATTGGTTCTTGAAGAAATTGCTCTGCACAAGGAGCAAATGGCACGGGAACAGACAAAGCACGGAATCACGTAAGTTCGATAGCACTAGGCTTTTGACTTGACTATGTACACATATTATGGACATAATGTCGTATGTTTGAGTGGGATAAAACAAAACGGCTAAAAAACATCGAAAAACACGGCATTGATTTTTTAGAGCTTGATGTTTTGTTTGATGGACGACCAATCTTCACTGCATTTTCTTCTCGTGATGAAGAAGAACGCTTTGCAAGCGTTGGGTTGATCGGCAACAGTTTTGTTACGGTTATTTGGACTCTACGAGGACAAAAAATAAGATTCATTTCAGCGAGGAGGTCGAGAGATGAAGAAAAAAGAAAATATTGTCAGTTATTCGGCTGCTGAATTAGCAGCAATGCGGAGCCGTGGCGAGAGCCAAACCGACTGGGCGCGGGTGGCGCAAATAACTGAAGCAGAACTGGAAGCCTCTCTTGGCGAAGAAGAGGATTCTGGGGCTTTTGACTGGGAAAATGTTATTGTTGGCTTGCCTCAGCGTAAGCGCGAGGTGCATATACGTTTGGATGCCGATTTACTGGACTGGCTCAAGCAGAATGGCAAAGGATACCAAACCCGTATCAACGCCATACTGCGATCTTACATGAAAGCCAGTGCAAGAAAGTCCGGCCAAAGCCAGACACCTTAAACCTATTTCTTTCATCATCGCCAAGGCTGCCGGAATTGCAAATATGAAAGCGATTTACTTTAAAAACAATGTTCCGGTCAATAATGCCGTATTTGGTTCTGGTTGGACTACGGGTAAGAAAGCTACGCTGGAATTGATAAAAAACCACTATAAATTAACACTCTCTTATCGTGATATTAGAGCGGTAGATAAAAGCGCGGTAGGGAATGTCGTTCTCGCTGGACTTATACTTACTCTTGATAACAGATTTTATCAAGAGTAATACATCCAGCAGCCCGCCCACAAAAAACACTAGCATTTATCAACCTAACCCGCTAAGATGATAAGCATCTATACTGCTATCACCTTATGGGTAAGCCATGATGAACACAGACATTAACACCACCCGCTGGACGGTGACGGTTTCCAAAAACACCGACATCGCCATCCGTACCTTGCTGGCGCAGCGCGGCCTGAAAAAAGGCGACCTGTCGAAATTTATCGAAGAAGCCGTCCGCTGGCGCATCTTCGATCAAACGCTTAGCGAAGCCCGCGCCGGATTTGCTGATCTAGATGCCGCCGTCGCCCAAGACCTGATTAACGAAGCAACCGCAGCCGTCCGCCACGAAGGACGGCAAAAACCGACGAGCGACACAGTGGAAGTGAAATAAACCATGCGGGTTGTCCTGGACACCACTGTGCTGATTAGCGCCTTGCTGATTGAATCTTCGCCGCCGGCGCAACTGATCACCGCCTGGCGGCGCGGCAAGTTCAACCTGCTTACGGCCAGCCCGCAACTGGACGAGTTGATGCGGGTCACGCGCTATCCGAAAATCAGCCAGCGGCTGAAACCCGCGCTGGCTGGCCGCTTGATCAACGATTTGCGGGAAATCGCCACGCTGGTTGATACGCTGCCGCCGGTCGATGCTTCCGCCGACCCATACGACAACTATCTTTTAGCTATCGCCGTGGGCGGCGAAGCCGATTATCTGGTCACCGGCGATAAACCGGACTTGCTATCCATCGAGCGCTATCAAGGCACGAAAATCTTGACCGTGCGCGACTTCATCAATCTGACGCATATCCTGTAGACGATGAACGAATCCACACTGCCTAAGATTCAATCCGAAAACCGGCTCCTGACCGCCGAAGACTTCCGCCGGCTGGCCGACGCGCCGCCCGAAGTCGAATGGTTCGCCAACCTGACCAACGCCGCGACCCGCCGCGCCTACCAAAACGCCCTGCAAGATTTTATGACCTTCGCCGGCATCCGGACGCCGGCGGAATTCCGCGACGTGACGCGGGCGCATGTCATCGCCTGGCGCGACGACATCTGTTGACGCAGGCCGTATAAGATTTGACCACTGCTTAGAAATCAAATGCATTATAATGATGCGAAGTGATGAAAAATGGTGCGCCTATGAAAACAGTCAGAACAACCGTTTCCATACCTACTGAACAATATCAACAGCTACTAGCCTTGGCGGATCAACATGGACTGTCGATAGCCTGGATAATACGTTTGGCTGTAAATGATACCCACTTTACGAACAAACTGAAATACTGAACTTAAATTAACTATATATGCCGCCAGCCGAGAAAATAACGGACTATTGATGCAGTTTGACGATGAATAATGGATACCGTGAACGAGGTGCGGTTAAAAGCCCGCGCCGTCCATATTCCCGGTATCGCCGTAGCACATAGGCGCGCCGGCGTGCAAAACATGCGCGTCCAACACCCGGCAAATGACGATTTCGTGATCTCCCGCCGACGTACTATGACTAACAACACAATCGAAATAGGCTAACGCTTCGCTCAACACCGGCGCGCCGCTTTGCGCCGGGCGCCATCTGTAGCCCGCCATCTTGTCGCGAATACTGGAATCCCCGAAATGCGCGGCGATGGCCAATTGCGCTTTGGCCAAGACATTTATGCTGCATTGCCCGCCATTTTTTAGAATCCGGTAGGAATAGTGTTGCGGATTGATGCTGAACGCGAGTAAGGGCGGATCGAACGACGCCTGCATTACCCACGCGGCGGTAAAAGCATGCTCGCGCTCCTTATCTTTAACCGCAATGACGTACACGCCATGCGTTAAATACTTACATACATTGGCTAAATCTTTACTCATGTTCAGTGAGGCTAAATAACGCGCAGGATGGGTAGAGGCGGAAGCCGGGGCGGCTCTAAATCCAGCGGTAACGTCTGGCCAACAGCGCGGCGACGCCCGTCAGCGCCAGTACGCCGGTCGAAGGCTCCGGAACCGCGGCCGCCCCGGCCGCCACTACCGAGAACTCGAACGGGATCGGCGCCTCGATAAAGCCGGAACCCGGCGTGTAAGAGCCGTTTACCCCGGCGCCCCTGGACACGTAGTCACCGTTGAATGACACCGAAGGATCCGCCGCGAGCGTCCCGCCCGACGGATAGCCGTACGACCAACTTGTATTGGCCGTCTGGCTGTCTATCACCAGATAGTAGGTTCCCGGGCCTAACGACGGCAGGGTGACAAGCGTGGTATCGGTCGGATTGAACGCCGGACTCACCGAACCCTCCGCGATCCCGTTCTGGGCGAACGATGTTCCCGCTCCGATGGCGTCGACCAGTTCGAAGTTGATGGTCCCGGGCGGCTGCCCCTGGTTCACCTGCCATAGCGTGGCCGAGATCGTCACGTCCTGGAAGCCCGCCGTCTGTATCCAGGACACCGCGCCTACTCCCGGATTGTTCGTGGAGCCGTACGGCTGATAATAACCGAGCGGAAAGGAGGCGGCATAGTTGCCCGGCTCGGTAACCACATCGATAGGCGCGGCCGCTACGGCCGACACGCCTGAGAAAACAAGCAGCAGCGAGCGTAGGCATACGGCCGGCAAGGTAATACGTTTGCGATTAAACATGGAATATCTCCGAAAAAGTGATTTAAGGTTGTCGATAGCAATCCGTTGCGAATGGCGTTCCGCTAACGTTGTTCGATATTCATTCAACATAAACATTATTGATTTGATTGTACCCTCCGGTTACGGTGCTGTTGTTTGCATTCGCCTGATTGCGGTCGCCTCCCAGGACGCTACTGGACGCCCCGCCCGCCACGTTCGACTCCCCGCCAACCACACTACTCCCTATTGCTTTAGCCTGGTTTTTGGCGCCGCCCATAACCGTACTCTTATCGCCGATAGCCGTATTCATTATGCCGCCCGCGACGCTACTGTACATGCCACTGGCTGTATTACCCAAGCCGCCAATGAATTGGCCGGAGCCGTCGGTCTGGTAACCGCCCCCGCCGCTGACGCTGGCGCCTTCGCCGCTGGCGACGTTGTAAACGCCCCCTGTTACATTCGCGAACGGCGCGGTGGAAGCGTTGCCATAGCCGGAAATTATGCCGCTCGATTGCGTGTAGGAGTTTTTCAACCCTAACACCAGGTAGTGCGAACCCGAGTGTTGGCTTCCCATCCAGAATTGACCCGCGGCCTCGCAGTCCGACTGGTTCGACGCGGGGCCCTGGGAGCAAACCGGATGGAAGGTGTAGTCGCTTTCGTTATACCCGACCACCAGGTTGCCTTTACCATTGTTGCTTAGAGTATTGCCTAACCCGTTGACTATTTGTACGTTCACGCCGCGAAACACGGCGTCGCCCTCCGCATCTGTATCGAGCACGCCGTCGAGTTTCAGGACAGTGTTGTTAGTGACCGCGTTAACAGCGGTCTGTAAGGATGACGCTTCCGCCGTCAAAGATGTTACTTCTCTCGTCAAAGTCGAGTTAGAAATTTGCAGGAGTGTGTTCGCCAGTTGCAAAGCGTCGACGTGCTGCTCCAATGCGGCTACCCGTTGCTCCAGGGTCAGCGACCAGGCGGGCGCGGCGGGCAAACTCACGGCCATAACCAATACGATATATCTAAAAAGTGGTGTTTTCACGTTGTTATCCTTTAAACCATGCGGTTTTATTCAAGATTATACTTAAAGTTGCGGTTACCTTGCCGCCGCTAAATAGCGGAAATTCAATCTAATCAATTCAATTAATACGCCAGCCGGATAAAATTAAAATGAAAAAATGAGGAAGATCATGTTATACAAGGACTTATCGGACTAATGGCTCGATAAGGCGAATGGACTCCTTAACGTGAAACGGGACATATCGACACGATATTTCGTAACGGTTACTACATTTCGTAATTATTATCCTGCTGCAATCATTTCCGCCGGCGCGCCGTGATTAACGGCGCAAACAAAATCGGCTAACGCTACAATCAACGGTTGAACTTTTGCCATGTTTATTTCATCTTAAAGTTGTTATTGAAAAAAGACGGTTAACTAGCCGCCGG
Source organism: Methylomonas sp. (assembly GCA_050015235.1). Taxonomy (GTDB): domain Bacteria; phylum Pseudomonadota; class Gammaproteobacteria; order Methylococcales; family Methylomonadaceae; genus Methylomonas. The sequence continues at coordinate 14,091 of JBEKBU010000127.1, forward strand.
TTTATTTGCAATCCGGATCCGGAAAGCCGAATACCGCTCGAAATTCCCCGGATTATTTCTCGCCGCTTCATTAACCGCCAGCCCTTTACCGGTTTCCCTCCACAAACCCCAATAGCAGGTCTTGGGTCTTATTGTTTTACACCGGCTCTTCGAAAGCGTCATTTTAGTCGCGCGTCAGGCGCAACCGTGGCGATAGAGCGTCATCATCACTCTTGAAATTAAGTATTACACCTATGCCGCAACCAGTGACACAGTCCGAAGCTTTATCGCTTACCCGCCACACCAATACGCAAACCTTCCGCAAAGAATTGATCCAGGCCGTCTCGAAATATGCGCAACCGAGCTATCGCCAGGCGTTCCGGCAAATCGCCAATACGTTGTTGCCTTATCTAGGACTGTGGACGCTGTTGATTTTAACCGTGCTATACGATTTTCCATATTGGCTAACCTTGTTATTAACCGTACCGGCGTCCGGTTTTCTGGTGCGCATATTCATTCTTTTTCACGATTGCTGTCACGGCGCTTTTTTACCATCGCGAGCGGCGAACAAGGTACTGGGTTACATGTTGGGTATTATGGCCTTTACGCCCTTCGAAGAATGGCGGCGTACTCATATTATTCATCATGCGAATTCAGGCAATTTGGATAGCCGCGGCGTTGGCGATATCTGGACCATGACCGTCGATGAATATCTGTCCGCCTCGCCGGGCAAGCGTTTGGCGTACCGGTTATTTCGCAATCCCCTGGTGTTGTTCAGCATCGTCCCGCTGGCGTTGTTTTTGGTCATACAGCGATTTCCCGGCCGTGGCGCAAAAAAACGCGAACGAACCAGCGTGATTTTTACCAATTTGGCCATCGCCGCGATTATTGTGTCGATGGGGTTTAGCATAGGATTTCAGAATTACTTGCTGATCCAATTGCCTATCATTCTGCTGGCGTCGGTGGTTGGCATGTGGTTATTCTATATTCAACACCAATATGCGGACGCCTATTGGGAGCGCCGGCAAGACTGGGATTTAATCAGCTCGGGGCTGGCCGGCAGCTCATATTATAAGTTGCCGAACGTTTTGCAATGGCTGGTAGGCAATATAGGCCTGCATCATATTCACCATATCCGGGCCAATATTCCTAACTACAATCTACAGCGCTGCCAGAAGGAGGCGCCGCTATTACAGATAGTGAAGCCGCTAACCTTGCGTAAGAGTTTGAAATCGTTATGGCTGAATCTATGGGACGAACAAAAGCATAAACTGGTCAGCTTCCAAGCGATCAGGTCGCTCCCGCGCTTACGGAAACTTTAAGTTGCGCAGACAATTTCCGGCAAGACCGTATTTTTGTTGTTGGACGAAGCCGCTAACGCGGAGAAAACCCCTACGATTTAATTGAATATAAAATGTAACCTCAAGCCCTCCTAGGAGGGGAACATTCACCACGAATCATGAGGTTACACGTCA
>JBEKBU010000128.1:0-11885 GCA_050015235.1 Methylomonas sp.
CAGGGTTTATTGTTTATGCCGGTTAAATTCCGACCGCCATGCATAACGGTTAGGATCGATACTTGGCTGGGTTGGCGCAAATAAATTATTCGGTAACCCTGAAAGATTAATTCCCTTGCATCATCCCGATCTTCAGCTTCCGGTACTTTCCGGCCAATTGCCGGAAAATCGGCCGGATTTTCGGCGATATCAAAAATGCGCTCGATAAATTACCGGGCGTAAAACGGCGAGTCTTTGGCAAAATAGCCGTGAATCCCCGCCTAATCTTCCAGTGCCGGTTCCGTCCAGTCAACCTGCATTACTCGTCGGCCGTTTTTTAGCCTCGACATGGTGATACGGTACGACCTTCCGCAACTGCCAGTAAGCCTTTTTTAAGCTTCTGCTTGACATAAAACTCATACATGACGTCATCCCGGCTCGCCTGATCCGATACTTGTTCAATTAGCTGTTTTGCTGCTTCTTTCATACCAATCCTTGCTGCTATTAACCACTTTTACCGCCAACAACATCACCGGCACTTCAATTAACACGCCAACGACGGTCGCCAACGCCGCCCCTGAATTAAAACCGAACAAACTGATCGCGGTCGCTACCGCCAATTCAAAGAAATTACTCGCTCCAATCAGCGCGGACGGGCAGGCGATATTATGTTTTTCGCCGGCCATGCGATTTAACCAATAGGCAAGGCTGGCGTTGAAAAACACTTGAATCAGGATAGGCGCGGCCAGTATCGCGATAACCAGCGGCTGTTTGAGAATTGCTTCGCCTTGAAAGGCGAACAATAAAATCAGTGTGAGTAACAGCGCGGCAATCGACCAATGGCCCATGGCCGTCATAGCCGCCTCAAATGACGCCTGCCCTTTCTTCAACAGGATTTTCCGCAGCAATTGCGCTAAAATCACCGGTATTACGATATACAGTACGACCGAGGCGAACAATGTCGCCCATGGAACGGTAATCGCCGATATGCCCAGCAGCAGCCCGACGATGGGCGCAAAGGCAAAAATCATGATAGTGTCGTTTAGCGCCACTTGAGAAAGCGTAAACAACGGGTCGCCGTTGGTCAGTCTGCTCCAGACAAACACCATCGCGGTACATGGCGCGGCGGCCAGTAGAATGAGCCCGGCGATATAACTATCCAGTTGATCGGCGGCTAGATAGGGGGCGAATAGTTGCCGGATAAACAGCCAGCCCAGAAAAGCCATGGAAAAAGGTTTTACCGCCCAATTGATAAATAAAGTAACGCCTATGCCTTTCCAGTGATTTTTGATTTGATGCAGGGCGCCGAAATCGACTTTGACCAACATCGGTACGATCATTACCCAGATAAGCAGCCCGACCGGTATGTTGACTCGGGCAAACTCAATTTTGCCGATAGCCAAAAACAAACCAGGCCATGACTGGCCTAAAACAATGCCGGTTACGATGCAAAGCGCAACCCATAAAGACAAATAACGTTCAAACAAACTCATGGTTGTTCTCGATATTGCCGATAGCGTCCATTTCGCGCTTAATGGCGAGTTTGTCCAGATTCGCCAGCGGCAGATTAGTAAATAACCGTACCCGGTTCATGATGAAGTGAAATACTTTTTGAAATGATTGCCGCTTTTCTTCATCCGCGCCATCGACGCCGGGGTCTTCAAACCCCCAGTGCGCGGTGATCGGCTCGCCGGGCCATATCGGGCAAACTTCGCCTGCGGCGTTATCGCAAACCGTTATCACGAAATCCATTTTCGGCGCGTCAGGCCCGGCAAACTCGTCCCAACTTTTGCTGCGTAAATTCTCGGTCGGATAATTCAATTTCCGAATTTGTTCAATCGCGAACGGATTTACTTTGCCGGCCGGATGGCTGCCGGCGCTGTAGGCTTTAAAGCGTCCATTCCCCAAGGAGTTGAACAAGGCTTCCGCCATGATGCTGCGGGCGGAGTTGCCGGTACATAAGATCAAAATGTTATAAACGTTGTCGCTCACTTTTTCCTCCGGTTAATTACCAATGGATTCATTGCCGTTAAACACCGTCCTGGGAGACTGTGGACTGAAAACTACTTGCGGACATTCCGCCCGGTTAGCGGCGAAGCGTTGCAGGATTGCGGAACGTTTCCCGAGGTCATCCGCAAAACAGGGATATTCGCCACTGCTATCCAGCAAACAGCTAAGATTGGCTAGTAGCAATGGATGGGCGGGCGCCGGCAAGCTATAAACCATCCAATTACCTTCGCGCTTAGCTGTAACAAACCCGAGTTTTTTCATATATTGCAATTGCTTGGATGTTTTAACCTGCGTTTCGTCAAGTATCTCTTGCAAATGGCACACGCATAGCGGCCCTTGCCTCAAGAGATTGAGTATCCGTAAGCGTTGCAAGTCGCAAAGACATTTATACAGTTTTTCTATTTCCACGTTCATTATATCCTTCTTTTTGAATATACTATCATCGGAATATGAAAATTTCACGACATTTTCTAATTTTTTGAATTCGGTTCGTTTCCGGATCAAACCTTCATAATACTTGAGTTTAAAGAAGGCTGGTCTGAAAGCAAAAAGTTGGCGAACGACGCTATGATTACCTGCTCTGAAGGCGCACAAGCTTTCGAATGGGATGAGCAAAAAAAGACTTTTTTAACCTAATGGATGGCGGGCGCTATGGTATGATAATTTTTTAATTGTAATTTTTACCGTGCGATGAGTAGTATTTGGAACAATTGTCTGTCCAAGCTTGAACACGAGATCCCTGGCAACGATTTCAGTACCTGGATAAGACCGTTACAGGCGCTTGAATCGGATAGCCATTTGAAATTACTGGCGCCCAACCGTTTCATTATCGACCATATCAAGCAGCATTTTTTTTCCATCATAGAAGATGCGGTCAATGAATTTTCAAACGCCACTCTGGCCGTACAGTTTGAAATCGGCACCAAAAAATCGCCGATGATTAAAGCGCCGGCATTGGTAAAAAGTCAGGCGCAAAAGAGGAATCAGCCTAATTTTTTAAATAAAGCCTTTACTTTTGAGAGCTTTGTGGAAGGTAAGTCGAATCAATTGGCGCGCGCCGCATCGATAACGGTATCCGACAACATCGGCAAGGTTTACAATCCGTTGTTTATATATGGCAGTTCGGGATTAGGCAAAACTCATTTAATGCACGCCATCGGCAATGCCGTGCTGTCCAAAAATCCGGACGCCAATATCGTTTATCTGCATTCGGAAAAATTCGTGCAGGATATGGTTAAGGCTTTGCAGCAGAACAGTATCAATAATTTCAAGGAGTACTATCGCACTATCGATATTTTGCTGATGGACGATATTCAGTTTTTAGCTGGCAAGGAGCGCTCTCAGGAAGAGTTTTTCCATACGTTTAATAACCTGCTTGATCAAAAACATCAGGTTGTGCTGACTTGCGACAAGTATCCGAAAGAAATAAACGGTCTGGAAGACCGGCTCAAGTCGCGTTTCGGCTGGGGTTTGCCGGTAGCCATAGAGTTGCCCGATCTGGAAACCCGTACCGCCATTCTTATAAAAAAAGCGCAAAATGCCGGGATAGATCTTAATCAGGATATTGCTTTTTTTATCGCCAAACGCATCCCGTCGAATGTCAGGGATTTGGAAGGCGCATTAAGAAGGGTGATTGCGAATTCGCAATTCACCGGCAGGGAAATCACCTTGGAGTTTACCAAGGAGGCTCTGCACGATTTAATCAGCCTGCAAGATAAACTGGTCAGTATCGACAATATTCAAAAAACCGTCGCCGAGTATTTTAAAATCCGCGTCGCCGATTTGTCGGCCAAGAATCGTAAACAATCCATCACGCGTCCGCGTCAGGTCGCCATGTGCCTGGCGCGAGAACTAACGTCGCACAGCTATCCCGAAATAGGCGAAGCCTTCGGCGGCCGCGATCATACGACCGTGATTAACGCCTGTAAACGGATTGCGGAATTAAAAGAGGAAGATGTAAAAATGGCTGAGGATTATAAAAATCTGTTACGGATTTTGTCTCAGTAACCGTAAGAAAAAAGGTCATTAGCTCTTTATCCCGCCCGAGCGGCGCGCTTAAAAATTCACGTCCGATTTGTTTTTATCTCCAAGCGGAACGCTTTTTCGCGGTTCGGCAAATTTAAACTTGTCCCTCAACAATTATAAGGTTATAGTCCGTATCGCCTAATATAAAGGTAATTTTACCAATCACGCGTCTAGTTCGTTTATTTTAAGGTTTTCAAAGAAATAGACGGGTAAATATTATAAAAAAACAATATTTTGAGGAGGTAAGTATGGGTGATATTTTGGTATTGGGGTTTTGGATGCTGGTGATCGCCTGCATCGCTTTTACTCCGCTAGGCTATTTCATCTACCGGTATGTGGCTAAAAATGGCGAGCCGTTCGGCAATATAGAGCCGCACGGCGACAGCGAGTCTCCGATTTTAAACATGGCCGAAAAATTGATTAACGCCGTTAAGGCGATCATTTCTAAGAAATAATTCTGGAGCGTACTTTAACTTTAAAACCACGGTTTAATAATGTAGTGATGCTTAAGATGGGATGTGCTGAACGTTGAAAGCGCATCCTATTTGCCGCAGCAAGGGCAATGCGGGTTTTTCCTTAACACCAACGTTTGCCATTCCATGCTCAGCCCATCCAAAAGTAACAGACGCCCGGTTAAAGTTTCGCCGATTCCCAAAATCAACTTCATGGCTTCAAGCGCTTGCATGCTGCCCACTATGCCGGTAATCGGGGCGATAACGCCGTTACGGGCGCAGTTCTGCAATTCTTCACCCTCTCTTTGATATAAACATTGGTAGCAAGGGCTATTATTTATGCCCGGCGTAAAAACGATGATCTGGCCTTCAAAACGGATTGCCGCGCCGGACACCAGTGGTGTTTCCGTTTCCACGCTCGCCTGATTCACCGCAAAGCGCGTATCGAAATTATCGCTGCAATCCAGCACCACATCGGCGTCTTGCACCGCTTGGAACAGCTCGGCGCCCTGCAGCCGCTGTTTATGAGCATGCACCGTGACGTCCGGATTAAGCTTTTTTAGCGTATTAAGGGTTGAAATGACTTTATCCATCCCTATATCTGGGGTGTGATGGGCAATCTGGCGCTGTAAATTGCTTAAATCAACCTGATCGTCATCATAAACGCTTATTTGCCCTATTCCGGCCGCCGCCAGATACATGGCGGCGGGGCAGCCCAGGCCGCCGGCGCCGATGATTAAAACTTTAGCGCCTAGTAATTTTTGCTGACCGGCAATATCGATGTGCGGCAGCATGATTTGGCGGCTGTAACGGAGTAACTGTTGATCGTTCATAGTATTAAATTGGCGGATTAAGACGTAGATAATGCCAAAGTGCTTGACAGAGTGCAAAAGCGGGATATTATTAGCACTCAACTCAGTAGAGTGCTAACAGTTTTTTTATCATTTGTTTACAACTGAACATAAAGGAGACATTCATGAATATTCGTCCGTTACATGACCGCGTTGTCGTTAAACGTGTTGAAGAAGAAACCAAAACAGCCGGCGGCATCGTTCTGCCGGGTTCCGCCGCGGAAAAACCCAGTGAAGGCGTGGTGTTAGCCGTTGGTGCGGGCAAAGCTTTGGACAATGGTCAAGTTCGCGCTTTAGAAGTTAAAGTTGGCGATAAAGTTTTGTTCGGCAAATACTCCGGTAGCGAAGTCAAAGTCGGCGGCGAACAATATATCATCATGCGCGAAGATGACATTATGGGCGTCTTGGGTTAATCCAGAGCCAAATCCGAACTTTCATTTTCACAAATTTAATTTTTAGGACATAAGAAATGGCAGCAAAAGACGTAAAATTCGGCGGCGAAGCCCGCGCATTAATGGCACAAGGCGTTAACATTCTGGCCAACGCCGTAAAAGTAACCTTAGGCCCTAAAGGCCGCAACGCGGTTTTAGACAAAAGCTTTGGCGCGCCGACGATCACCAAAGATGGCGTTTCAGTAGCAAAAGAAATAGAATTAAAAGATAAATTCGAAAACATGGGCGCGCAAATGGTCAAGGAAGTGGCTTCAAAAACTTCCGATGTGGCGGGCGACGGCACCACTACAGCGACGGTTCTTGCTCAGGCTATCGTCAACGAAGGCTTAAAATCGGTTGCGGCCGGCATGAATCCCATGGATTTGAAACGCGGTATCGATCAGGCGGTTTTAATAGTCGTGTCGGCTATCGAAAAAGCGGCTACGCCTTGCGTGGATTCTAACGCGATCGCCCAAGTAGGCACCATCTCGGCCAACTCGGATAGTTCAGTGGGCGCGATTATTGCCGACGCCATGGAAAAAGTCGGTAAAGAAGGCGTCATCACCGTTGAAGAAGGTACCGGTCTGGAAAACGATCTGGACGTTGTTGAAGGCATGCAGTTCGACCGCGGCTATTTGTCTCCATATTTTATCAATAAACAAGAAAATATGAGCGTGGAGCTGGACGATCCGTTTGTATTGCTGTATGACAAAAAAATCTCCAACATCCGCGAAATGCTGCCGATACTGGAAGGGGTCGCCAAATCGGGCCGTTCCTTGCTGATTATCGCTGAAGACGTGGAAGGCGAGGCTTTAGCCACTCTGGTGGTCAACAATATGCGCGGCATCGTTAAAGTAGCGGCCGTTAAAGCGCCAGGCTTCGGCGACCGCCGTAAAGCCATGTTGGAGGATGTCGCCATTCTGACCGGCGGCGTGGTAATTTCGGAAGAAGTTGGCTTATCCCTGGAAAAAGCCGAACTCGATCAACTGGGCACCGCAAAACGCATTCAAATCAACAAAGAAAACACCACCATTATCGATGGCGCCGGCAACGAAGCACAAATCAAAGGCCGTGTCGCGCAAATCCGCGCTCAGGCCGAAGACGCCACATCCGATTATGATCGTGAAAAACTGCAAGAACGCTTGGCCAAACTGGCTGGCGGCGTAGCGGTTATCAAAGTTGGCGCGGCTACCGAAGTCGAAATGAAAGAGAAAAAAGCCCGTGTTGAAGACGCGCTGCATTCAACCCGCGCCGCCGTGGAAGAAGGCGTGGTTGCAGGCGGCGGCACCGCTTTAATCCGTGCTTTATCCGCTCTGGAAGGCGTTGAAGGTAAAAATCACGATCAATCCGTGGGCATAAATATTTTGCGCCGCGCGATGGAGGAGCCATTGCGTCAAATCGTCGCTAATGCGGGCGAAGAGGCTTCCGTGGTATTGAACGAAGTCAAAAAAGGAACCGGCAATTTCGGTTACAACGCCGCTACCGGCGAATACGGCGACATGATCGCCATGGGTATACTCGATCCCGCGAAAGTTACGCGTTCGGCTTTGCAAAACGCCGCTTCCATCGCCGGTTTAATGATTACCACCGAAGTAATGGTTGCTGAAGCGCCTGCCGATTCGAAATCGCCTGCAATGCCTGATATGGGCGGCATGGGCGGCATGGGCGGCATGATGTAAAAGCCGGTCCCGGCCTGTACGAGAAAAGCCCCGGCGCCTGATTGGCGTTGGGGCTTTTTAGTTATGCTAAATACCCAACCGCCTAATCGGGCTAATGAATTTTACGCTGCCCATATCCGGCTTTTGCTGGAAAGTTATCGGCGTTTGCTGCATCGTCCCTTATTAGACGCGGAAGCGCGGAGTTCCGCCGCCGAACAAATTTATACGGGCGGGTTCGCTTTGTTATCGCATAATGCCGATGACGATCCCGTGTTCAATTACGCCAATGGAACGGCTATGCAACTATTCGAAATGTCCTGGCGGGAAATTATTGGCATGCCTTCCCGTTTATCCGCCGAACCGGTTGCCCGTGATGAGCGGGAACGGCTGTTAGCGGAAGTGACGGCCCTGGGTTATATTGAAAATTATACCGGAGTGCGGATCGCCAAAAGCGGTAAGCGCTTTATGATACAAAACGCCGTGGTCTGGAATGTGTACGACCATGAGCAAAATTTTTACGGTCAGGCCGCTTGTTTTAAGAATTGGGTATTTTTGCCAGCTGTAACCTGAACGCGATAAAATTTGCTTTCTTCTAATTGCCGCTTTTCCGTCGTCCTAACCGCGATTCCGTCAACGCCATGCTTAATTTCAAAAACATCGCCATTCGGCGCGGCTCCCGTTTATTGTTTAGCCAAGCGTCATTCACTATTCATAAAAGCCAAAAAATAGGTTTAATCGGCGCCAACGGCGCGGGAAAATCCAGTTTATTCGCCATGCTGCTCGGCGAATTGCATAGCGATGAAGGCGAGTTTTCCATGCCGCCGAATCTTGAAATAGCGCATGTAGCCCAGGAAACGCCGCCGTTATCTTGTTCGGCGCTGGATTACGTGCTGGATGGCGACCGGGAATTGCGGCGCTTGCAAAATGCATTGGCCAAGGCCGAACATGACCATGACGGCTTAAAACAAGCTGACTTACATGCGGCTTTGGAGCATATAGACGGCTATACCGCCAAAGCGCGCGCGGCGCGCTTGCTGAATGGTTTAGGATTTAGCGCGGCTCAGGAAGATCAGCCGGTCAGTTCCTTTTCCGGAGGCTGGCGGATGCGCTTAAACCTTGCGCAGGCCTTGATGTGCCGCTCCGATGTGCTGTTGCTGGATGAACCGACCAACCATCTGGATCTGGATGCGGTTATCTGGCTGCAGGATTGGTTGAGCAAATATCCGGGCACCCTGTTGCTGATTTCGCATGATCGGGATTTCCTGGACGCTATTACCGATCACATCATCCATATCGAGCATCAAAAAGCCGAAATATATACCGGCAATTATATGGATTTCGAACGGATGCGCGCGGAAAAGCTGGCGCAGCAACAATCGGCTTATGAAAAGCAGCAGCGCGAAATTTTGCATATTCAGAGTTTTATCAATCGGTTTAAAGCCCAGGCTACCAAGGCTAAGCAGGCGCAAAGCCGGATTAAATCACTAGAGCGGATGGACATTATCGCCCAGGCGCATGTCGATTCGCCGTTTTCTTTTAGTTTTCCAGCGCCGAAAAAGCTGCCTAATCCTTTAATGAAAATAGAGGACGCCGACATTGGTTATGCGGAGAGGGTCATCATCCAACAAGCGACGCTTTCCATTGCGCCGGGCGATAGAATAGGTTTGCTGGGCGCTAACGGCGCCGGTAAATCCAGTTTAATTAAGGTCTTATCCGGGGAAATGTCAGCGTTAAGCGGTAGAGTGCATAAGGCGGACGCGTTACATATCGGTTATTTTGCTCAGCATCAGTTGGAGCAATTAAAGATTGAAGATAGTCCGTTGGGTCATTTGCAAAAACTGGATAGCCTGGCTACCGAAAAAGACCTGCGTAATTTTTTAGGCGGCTTTAATTTTTGCGGAGACAAAGTTAATGAACCGGTTGGGTTGTTCTCCGGAGGCGAAAAAGCGCGCTTGGTTTTGGCTATGCTGGTCTATCAAAATCCTAATCTATTGTTGTTGGACGAGCCGACCAACCATCTTGATCTGGATATGCGGCATGCGTTAACCATGGCTTTGCAGGATTATCGGGGCGCCCTGATATTGGTTTCTCACGATCGCTACTTATTGCGTTCCGTCACGGATAGGTTACTATTGGCGGCGGATGGTAAAATTCAGAATTTTGACGGTGATTTGGATGATTACCGGTTATGGTTGGTGGAACGGAAGAAATTAAATACTGACGTAGCGGATTTTGACAATCCCGCCAACATATCCCGGAAAGATCAGCGTAAAATCGAGGCGGAACGCCGCAATCGCTTAAAACCTTTTCAGGATACGGTTAAAAAGGCCGAAGCAGCCGTGGAGAAATTCCATCAGAAACAACGGGAACTTGAAGAAAACTTAGCGGATCCGGATATTTATCTAGATGAAAACAAAGAAAAATTAAAAGAATTGCTAAATACTAAATCTCAAGTCGATGCGGCTCTTGAACAAGCTGAAGCCGAATGGCTGCATGCCGAGGAAACTCTGCAGCAAGTGGAGTAAACAATGTTCCCATTCATCGTATTATTTTTTCAAATCGCGATTTTTCGTAAAGGCCCTCAGGATGTGCCGCCCTCCGGCTTATTACTTAACATAGTCGTCGTTATTTTTGTCTGTGTCCATATATTGATATTGTCATTAAACCAAGTCTGGCCGATAGCGTTACTGCAAACAGCGGTCGAATTTTTGCTGATCGTTGTATTTAGCTGGCCTTTACTTTATTTTTCCGGGAAATTGGCCCGTTTTCCGCAAACGTTTTGCGCGCTGCTGGGCGTTGACTCCGTCATTAGTTTTTTTGCGGTTCCGGCGTTTACCAGCCAAAACGGGCTCATCATTTTGCTGCTGCTGATATGGCATTGGGCTGTTTCCGGTAATATATACAGATATGCGCTGGATAAACCGCTATCATTTGGTTTAGGATTAGTATTGTTATACAGATTGATTTCATCTCAGGTGATAGCGTTGCTGTTTCCTGTAATTTCCATGCAATCCTAGCGAGGGTTTTATGTCTCTCTATAAACACGTACTGCTAGCCGCTGATTTTTCAGACCACTGTCAAGAGGTCGCTAAAACAGCCAAGCAAATCGCAATTCAGAATCAGGCGCTACTCAGCGTGGTGTATGTATTTGAAAATTTTGCCGTCGCCGATCCGATGTACAGCCCAATGACTTTTGACGCCGAATTCACCGACGAATTAATGACTAGTTTTAAAACGCGCTTGCAAAAATTCGCCACGGAAATGGATATTCCAACCGACCGGCAATGGTTTGAGCTGGGCAGTCCGAAATTGGAGATTGTGCGCGTCGCCGAAGAAAATCAGGTTGATTTGATTGTGCTCGGCTCTCATGGCCGGCATGGCTTTGCCTTGTTGTTGGGTTCGACAGCCAACGGCGTATTGCACCATGCCAAATGCGATGTATTGGCTGTTCGCCTAAAGGATGACTGAGTTTAAACAAATTTAACACAAGCACATAAATATAATAATATAGGTACAGACATGCTTGCGCGCATAGAAAGCTACGACGAAAAGAACCAGTCCGGCGTAATCAAATACGACGGTGAATTTTACGAATTTAATTTAGACCAATGGACATCAAACGAGCCGCCTAGAGCGGGAGATGACGTTGATTTCGATCATGAGGATGGCCGGGTTACCGAAATAAGTTTGGTTGGCGCCTATCTGAGGGAATTAAAGCCCGTAAAAAGCCGGATATTGGCATCCTTGTTAGGCATCGTTTTTGGGGCAATCGGCTTGCACCGTTTTTACTTAGGCTATTATGGTATCGGCTTGGCGCAGATAGTGGTCACTTTTGTGACCGGCGGATACGGCGTGATGTGGGGATTCATTGAAGGCGTTCTTATTTTCCTGGGACATATTCCTAAAGACGCCAAAGGCCGTTTTTTAAAGTAGTTCCAGGTTGATTTTGCTCTGAAAAAATATTTAAAACCAAACTAAATAATGCGGATGAGTCAGCCTAAGCCGTTTAATGCGTTAATGGTGCAAGGAACGACTTCCGACGCCGGCAAAAGCGCCTTGGTAACCGCATTGTGCCGGTATTACCGGCGGCAAGGCGTCTCCGTAGCGCCCTTTAAGCCGCAAAATATGGCGTTGAATAGCGCCGTGACTATAGACGGCGGAGAAATGGGCCGCGCTCAGGCCGTCCAGGCAGCCGCGAGCGGCTTGCCGCCGCATAGCGACATGAATCCGGTGCTGCTTAAGCCCAACTCGCATACCGGCGCGCAGATTATTATTCAGGGCCGGGTTGTGGCTAATCAAACGGCAAGGCAATATCAAGATTACAAAGTAATCGCCAAGCAAGCTGTTTTGGATTCTTGGCGGCGTCTCAGCATGCAATATCAGACTGTCATCATCGAAGGCGCCGGGAGTCCGGCGGAAATTAATTTGCGCGCCGGCGATATCGCTAATATGGGCTTTGCCGAAGCAGTGGATTGTCCG
>JBEKBU010000129.1:0-11855 GCA_050015235.1 Methylomonas sp.
TCTATTCAGCGGCGGCCTGGCTTTGTACTGCGTTGAAACGGCCACGCACGAACAGCCTTATCAGAATACCTTGTTAATGGTCGTGGTGTTGTATCTGATACCGATTACCATCGACGGCATCATGTCGTCTAACCAAGCCGTAGATAGTGAATGAGTATGGGCGCGGCCGGAAACGGTTCCGGTATTAATCCGGAATGGCTCCGGCTCGCCTAAATTCGTTACTCGATTTTACGTTGCCGCGCGCTATCGATCTCCATCGGAAAATCGCTGTTCCGGGATAATTCGGCTTCAGGCTCCACACCCAACGCCTTAGCCAAACCATAATAAGCGTTGGCGCGGTTAGTCGCCGCCGTAAAGTAATCCAACATCACCGCTTTGAAATCGCGTTGCGCCTGAATAAAATCCAGCACCGTGGTTCCGCCTTTCCGGTAAGCCAATTCCATGCGCTCGCGCACTTGGCGGGCCCGCTCCAGCAACTCGCTTTCATAACGCTTGACTATAATGTCGGAACTTTTCCAGGACGCCAGCGAATTTTCGACGTCATTGCGCACTCCGAGTTCGGTTTGTTCGGCGGCCAGGCGCGTTTGATTGAGATTGACGGCCGAACGGCTTTCCTCGCCCTGATATTGATAAAATATCGGCAACGGCACGCTAACGCCGACGAAATAGGTGTTCAAGTTAACGTTGCCGGCATCGCGGGCTTCTCCGGCGTTGATGGTGATATCGGGAAATTTAAGGCGGCGGGCGCGGATCAAATCCTTTTCGGCCTGATCGGCGCGTTGTTTATCGCCCTGCAAATCGGGCCGCAAGGCTAAAGCCTTATTCAGCAAAACTTCCGCCGGCAGGTTTTGACCGATATCTTTAATCGCCGGCCATTGTTCATCGGCGAGGAATTGCATGCTTTTATCCGGCCAGTTGAGGGTGACGGCCAGCATGGCTTGCGCCTGTTCGACGGCGGCTTCGGCGTTATCCAACTCCGACTGCGCCTGCATGGCTTCTATCTCGATGCGCAGCAAGTCCGACTCGGCGATGTCGCCGGCTTGATGCCGCAGCCGGTTGCTGCTGACGATATCCTGGTAATAATTAACGATTTCCCGCAGCAGCCAGCGGTTTTTCTGCGCCTGGAGCAGTCCGTAATAAGCATTCCTGACCATATTGGTGAAAATCCGCACCGCGTCGCGAAAATCGCTTTCCGCCGCCTGGGTGGCGATGGCGGCGCTTTGCATGCGCAAGCCGCGCTTGCCGGCCATTTCGATCAGTTGGCTGAATGTCCACCATTCGCCCGGGCCGCAGTTGACGCTTTGTCCGGCCGGTATCAGGGCGTTGCCGGTGCAGCCCAAGGAGCCGCCTACGCTCTGCAGGTTGCCGTTCGGCAGGACATTATTGCTGGAAAGTATTTGATTTGAGTTATGGCTGATTTCAAACATCTCCAGGCTTAAGGTCGGATTGGGTATCGCCGAGGCGATGATTTCGTTAGCCATGGCGTTTTCGATGTTATAACGGGCCAGCAATAAATCCAGGTTACGCTGGTAAAACAGCGCCACGGCCTGTTTTTCCGTCAAGGTGACAGGCTCCGCCATGGCGTGAGCGGATAACAGGCCGAATAAAATCAACGGCAAACCAATGCCCGCCCCCCCGCGTAGCGCCGCACGCCGGAGCGAAAGTAAAAAACAGGGCTGATCGTTTTTATTCAATGGTTTGCACCCTTTAACAAATCGCCTGGCGGGCCATCCCGCCATCCTAACCGGGCCGCCGTCATCATTCCTGTTTCGCGACCGCGGGCGTTCCGCTATTAAAAACATCGTCGCGCAACATTTTGTCGTACAGCGTATCGATCAGATCGAGCCAGATTTGCTGGGGCTGGTCTTTGCCGGTCAACCAGAGCTTGATGGCGGTAACCGGGATCGGAAACATCCAGCCTTCCCCGTCCTGTTGGGCGACATAGGTCTTTAAGGTTTTGCTTTCCGCGTTGCGGACGTTGGCCTCCAGAAAATCGATGTCGGTTTGATATATGCCGGGGGCTATGGGCGCGTAAAACGTACCGATGACGGCCGCGCCGACCACATAATCGGTCATACCGTTCAGCGTGGCGTTATCGCTGGGCTTATTGAAATAATTCGGCTTGATGCGGGTCGCCCGTAGCGCAATCACCCAGTCCGCATTGGCGACGGCCTGATCGTCGACGCTGTTTTCATCCACCGTGACGTTGGTGTTGGGCAAACGTTTCCGCGTTTCCTGCTTGAAAAGCGTTATAAATTCGGGCGGCAAGCGTTGATTCCGCTGTACGGATATGTAGAGCGAACGCGGCTGCGACTTGGCGAGATCGTCCGGCATTTTCTCGGGCGTGGCGCAGCCTGCCGATAAGGCGGCCGCGGACAACACTATCGCAATTCGGTAATATTTCATGATTTCACGCTTTAAAAAAGTTTGCTGTTTGGCCATGGCCGGCCTCACTGAATTTTGCGCTGGCGTTCGGCGCTGATTTCCATCGGATTCTCCGTCTTCCCCGCCAATTCCGCGTCCGGCTCCACGCCTAGCGATTTCGCCAAATCGTAATAGGCGTTGACGCGATTGATAGCCGCCGTGTAGTAATCGAGCATCACCGACTTGTATTCGCGCTGGGCGTCGATAAAATCCAGCACCGTCGTGCCGCCTTTCCGGTAAGCCAGCTCCATGCGCTCGCGCACCTTGCGGGCCCGCTCCAGCAATTCGTTTTCGTAGCGTTGCACGACTTTATTGGAGCTCTTCCACATCGCCACGGAATTCACCACGTCGGAGCGTACGCCCAGTTCGGTCTGTTCGGCCGCCACCCGCAACTGGTTGAGATTGATCAGCGCCTGGTTGCCTTCGCCCTGGAATTGATAAAATAATGGCGCCGTCGCGCTCACGCCGAGGAAATAAGTATTCTTGACGATGTTACTAGGATCGTTCGCCTGACCGACATTGAAGGTCAGATCCGGATAGATCAGACGCTGGGCGCGAATCAAATCTTTTTCCGCCTGATCGGCGCGCTGCTTGTCGCCCTGCAAAT
The DNA here is from genome assembly GCA_050015235.1 of Methylomonas sp. GTDB lineage: Bacteria > Pseudomonadota > Gammaproteobacteria > Methylococcales > Methylomonadaceae > Methylomonas. The sequence continues at coordinate 3,032 of JBEKBU010000129.1, forward strand.
CGGGGCGCAAGGCCAAAGCTTTGTTGATGAGTTGCTCCCGTTGCAGCGCCTGGCCGATATCCTTGAACGCCGGCCATTGCTCCTCGGCCACGAATAGCATGCCTTTATCCGGCCAGTTCAGGATCTGGGCCAGCGCGGCTTGCGCCTGTTCCATGGCGGCTTGGGCGTTATCCAGATCCGAGTTCGCGCGCATGGCTTCCATCTCGATGCGCATAAAATCCGATTCGGCGATATCGCCCGCTTGATAGCGCAACCGGTTGCTGCTGACGATTTCCTTGTAATAATCGACGATCTCCCGCATCAACCAGCGGTTTTTCTGCGCCTGCACCAGCCCGTAATAGGCGTCCCTGACCATGTTGCTGAAAATCCGCACCGCGTCGCGAAAATCGCTTTCCGCCGCCTGGGTGGCTATGGCCGTGCTTTGCATCCGCAAACCGCGCCGGCCGGCCATTTCGACCAACTGGGTGAAGGTCGTATAAACCGCCGGGCCGCAGTTATGGTTTTGACCTGTCGTTTGCCAGGCCTGGCTACAACCTATGGAGGTTGAATTCTGGTTCATATTATGGCCGAGCTCCAGCATCTCGAGCTGCAGGATCGGATTGGGAATAGCCGAAGCGATGATCTCGTTGGCTCTGGCGTTTTCGATGTTATACCGCGCCGCCAACAGATCCAGGTTACGCTGGTAGAAAAGCGCCAGCGCCTGCTGTTCCGTCAAGGCGGCCGCTTCCGCCTGGACATTAACCGGTTCCGCTTTCGCATTAACGGCTAACAGGCAAAACGCCAGCAAACCGGCGAGCGCGGCGGCCACGGGCGTCGCCGCCGGCCGGGTCGTGGGTGGAAAACAGCGCTGATCGGTTTTATTCATAGTGGCGCACCAAGCTTTAATGATTCCGGGGATAGCGGGCATAAGCGGCTATTCGTTGAAATTTTCCTCGGGTTCCGGCAAACGCTCGTCTTTCACGTCCGCGACCCAGACATAAAGCGTCGGCAGCAACAAGGCGCTCATCAGCAAATCGGCGAGCAAGCCGCCGACGATGACGATGGCGAACGGCCGCTGCGAGTCGGAGCCGATGCCGTGCGACATGGCGGCGGGCAATAATCCCAAGGTCGCCACCAGCATGGTCATCATGATGGGCCGCAACCTCAAGACCGCGCCTTCCACGGCCGCTTCCATGATCGGTAAGCCCCTGACTCTGAGCTGATTGATGTACTCCACCATGATGATGCCGGTTTGCACCGAGACGCCGAACAACGCCAGAAAGCCGACCCCCGACGACACGCTGAAATGCGTGCCGGTTATAAACAGGGCCAGCAGACCGCCGATACGGGCCAGCGCCACGTTGACCATGATCAACAGCGCCCACTTGATGGAGTCGAACACCGTAAACAGGATGAAAAAGATGATCAGGATAGTGGCCGGCACGACAATCAGCAACCTGGCTTCGGCGCGCTTCTGGCTTTCGTATTCGCCCGCCCAGTCCATATGGAATCCTTCCGGCAGTTTCACTTGCTCATTGACTTTCTGTATGGCTTCTTCGACCGTCGAACCGAGATCGCGGCCGCGTATGCTATATTTGATGGCGATATAGCGCTGACCGCCCTCGCGGTATATCATCGAAGCGCCGTCTTCCATGGTAATGGTCGCCAATTGGCTTAAGGCCACGCGCTCGCCGCTGGGGGCCAGCAGGCGGACATTGGCTACATCTTCCGGCGTGCTCCGGTATTCCGGGATATAGCGCACCGTCAGATCGAAGCGGCGCAAGCCCTGCAGCACTTGCGTGACCGCCCGGCTGCCTAGCGAGGTCTCTATCGCATCCTGCACGTCGGACATGTTGATGCCGAAACGGTCGGCCTTGGCGCGGTCGACTCTGATATTCATATTCGGCTGGCCGGCGACGCGGAACACGCCCAGGTCGGCGACGCCTTTAACCTTGCTCATCGCCCCCATGATTTCGTCGGCGCTTTTTTCGAGTTGCCGGATCTCGCCGGTCGGCCCGCCGTAAAGCTTGACCGCCAGTTGGCCCTTGACGCCGCTGACCGCTTCCTGTACGTTGTCGGAGATGGGCTGCGAGAAATTCCAGATGATGCCCGGCATTTTCTGCAACTCGGCGTTCATGGCGTCGATGAGTTGCTCCTTGGTCTGAAACTGCGGACGCCATGCGTCCCGCAATTTCAAATCGACAAAATATTCGGTATTAAAAAAGCCGGTGACGTCGGTGCCGTCGTCCGGCCGTCCGAACTGCGTCACTACTTGGGTAACCTCCGGAAATTTCGCAAAGGTCTGCCGCGCCTGCTGCACCACGCGCCGGGCCTCGGTCGGGCCGGTGCTGGACGGCAGCGTGCCGCGCGCCCAGATGGCGCCTTCGTCCAGATGCGGCAAAAATTCGGAGCCTATGGCCCCGCCCACCCACAGCCAGACGCTGCCGGCCAGGGAGATAACCGCCACACCGACGGTAATCCAGCGGTGGCCGATACACCAGGTGACCGCCTTGCGGTATTGGCGGCTCAACGCCTCCATGACCGGGTTATGCCATTCCTTGGCGCCCTTGCGCAGCAAAAAGCTGGCGATGACGGGCGCCATCACCATGGAGAACACCAAAGCGCCGAGCAACGCAAAAGTAACCGTCCAGGCCATGGGATGAAACAGCTTGCCTTCCACGCGCTGCAGCGTGAATATCGGCAAATAGGCGGCGATAATCACGCCTATCGCGTAGAATACCGGGCGTTGCACTTCGTGCGCGGCATGGGCGATCACTTCGCCGATGGGTTTGCTTTGCTCCTTGCGCATTTGCAAATGCCGGGAAATATTCTCGACCATCACCACCGCGCCGTCGACCACCATGCCGAAATCCAGCGCGCCCAGTGACAGCAGATTGGCCGGAATCTCGTAGTAATTCAGGAAAATCGATGCGAACAGCAGCGAAAACGGAATGGTCATCGCCACAATGATCGCGCTGCGGATATTGCCCAGGAACAGGAATAATATCGCGACGACCAGCAGCATGCCTTCCGTCAGATTGTGCAGCACCGTATGCGAGGTATAGCGCACCAGATCGCCGCGGTCAAGATGCGGGACGATCTTGACGCCGGGCGGCAGCCAATGCGCGTTGATGTCCTCGACCTTTTCCTCTATGCCTTTGATGGTGGCGTCGAATTGGGCGCCTTTTTTCAGCAAGACGATGCCTTCGACCACATCGTCGTTGTCGATGACATGCCCGTCCTGATGATGGATGGCCTTGCCGATTTGCCCGAGCCGGATCTTCGGCCCTTGCGACACGGTAGCGACGTCGCGGATCCGGATCGGCGTTGTGCCCTGAACCTGAATGACGGTGGCGGCGATATCGTCGACATTGCGCACCAGACCCACTTCGCGGATATTGATCTGTTGGCTGCCGCTCTCTATGAAACTGCCGCCGGTATTGACGTTATTGGCTATCAGCGCATTATTGACATCGGTGATTTTCAGCCCGTAGCCCATCAGTTTATTCGGATCGACCCTGACTTGATATTCCTTGGTGATGCCGCCGAAAGCCGAAACGTCGACGACATTGGGCACGCTTTTGAAGAGTCTGGGCAATTCCCAATCCTGAATGGCCTTGAGCTCCATCAGATCGATCGCCGGGTTGGTGCTGACCAGCGTATACCAGTAAATTTGCCCGACCGGGCTATAATCCGGCCCTATGCCCGGATTGACGCCGGGCGGCACGTTCACTTCGCTCAGCTTCTCGAACACCCGCATCCGATTTTCGAAATTATTCGATTTGTCGTCGAAAATCAGCGTCACCACGGACAGACCGAAGATGGAAATGGAGCGTAAATTGGTCAGATGCGGAATGCCGGCCACCCCGATCTCGACCGGAAAGCTGACCTGCTGCTCTACTTGCTCGGCCGACTGGCCCGGCCATTCGGTAATGATCTGCACCCAGTCGTTAGCGACGTCCGGATAAGCTTCGATGGGCAAATTGCGAAACGCAATGCCGCCGCTGACCAATATCACGAAACCGATAAACAGGATCAACCATTTATCGTGAAGCGCGAAAGCTACGATTCTTTGGATCATTTTACCGCCCCGGTCGCCGGTTCGGCAAAGGCCGTCGGGTTTTCCGCCCGCGCCGCCGCGGAAAGCTGCAAGGCGTTGGCGACCACTTCGTCGCCGTCTTTGAGGCCGGCGATGATTTGCAACGTGCCGTCCGGGTTGGCGTCGCCGACTTTGACTTCGCTACGCCGGTACTTGTCGGGGCCTTGCGGAAAAAACATCCAGTCCTTGTCGTTCATCTTGTAAGTGGCGGCGGCCGGCACCGCAATCCGCGGCACCTTGGCTTCCGAAACAAAAATCGCGGTGGCGAACATGCCGGGGCGCAACAGCCTGGCGCTGTTATCCAGTTCGATACGGACTTTGGTGCTACGGGTAGCCGGATCGAGCAGACTGAAAATATTCACGACCTTGCCCTGCAATTGCAGTTCGGGATAGGCCAGCACATGAATTTTAGCCGTATCGCCCAGATTCACCTGAGAGAGATAGTTTTCGTAGACGTCGCAAAGCAGCCAGACCTGGCTGAGGTCGGCGATCGTGAACAGATTGGGCGTGGCGTCCAGGGATTTGGCGGCGGCGCCCATGGTAATATTTTGTTCGACGATCACGCCGGACACCGGCGCCCGCAACTCCACAAACGGCGATGGGCGGCTGGGGTCGGCGTTTAATAATTTCACTTGGGTGACGGCGTTTTCGGTAGTGGCCAGGGCGTCGCTCAGCGTGTCTTCCGACGCTTCCAGATCTTTTTGGGCGACGACGGCGCCGTGATCGTACAAAAACTTGTTCCGGTTGTAATAACGCTCCGCCAATAACTGATCGGCTCTGGCCTGCTTCAAGTTGGCGATGGCGTTGGCCAGATCGGGGCTGTGTATTTTCAATAACAGCTGGCCTTTTTTGACTTCGTCGCCCAGGCGGGCGTGGATTTCGGCGATACGGCCGCCGCTGAGCGCGTTTACGGCGACGGTTCGGGCGATATCCGGGGCTATCGATCCATTAACCCTGAGTTCTTGCGAAACCATGTGCGAAACCGCCTTAACCATGGGAAAGCTGACGGATTTGCTAAACTTGATGACGTTGTTGTCGGTAATATCTTCGACTTCGGAAGCCATGGCCGCCTGGGTGCTGGTATTATTCTTCTCTTCACAGCCAGCCAGCGTCAGACCGGCGCACAGGATAATAATGTAAGTCGCAAGTTGCGAATTCATTTAACAAACTCCATATATAAACCTTTTTATTATAAGCAATAATTGCACCATATTCTATCATGCGTAAATAGCTAGACTCAAAAATGGCTAAATGCGGAATAATCGCTGGAAACGGTTGAAATAAACCTATTATAACGGTTGATAACCCCATTAACTTTTGTTGACTTAGGGAGTTTCATAACCAACTAGCGACAAAACCGGTAGCCAGTCATCATGAAACTTATGGATAAACTAGGGACGGGTAGAAACGCTAGCCGAAACCTTTCACTAATCGAGATATTGTACTCAAACAGGCATTTTAACTAAAAGATTATTTTTTGGCGTAAATATCGCGCGCATCCTAAATATAACGGCTGCTTTTAAGCCGTCATGGATAACTCGTTATCCTTGCGGCGCGCTATTCCCGCTTACGCCGTTTAACAATTTTAAGATTAGCAGGATATTGGCTTCCCGCAATTTCAATTCAACAACGAATCGGCCCCGCAAGGCCAAGGCGGTCAGTCTGTAGGGCGGGTTGTAACCCGCCATGGCCGCTTGATCAAATAACGGCTTGGCGGGTTACAACCCGCCCTACGCAGATTGGCTGTAGCTTAGCGCCCGGCCTCCATGCCGGGCTAACCTCCGCCAGGCGCTCCGGCGCCAAAAGCCAAGGCGGTCAGCTATCGGCAAGCTTTTGAAAACAAGGAGTTATTTCATCGTTCTTGATTTTCCCGGCGTTTGATTAGGTTTAAATCTTTTTCGGCATCGTCCGCCGTGGCGATGGCGGCCAGGTCGTCTTTGCCGCTAGCGGCGACAACGTCCATTGAAAAAGGCATGGCTGAAATCAAAATCAAGGCCGTGTAAGTTGCAAGTCTATGAATAGTATTTTTCATAGCGTCCTCCTTTTTATCAGGTGACTAAGAGCATGGGTTTACCCGCAAAGCATCGGCGATGTTTTGCGGGCTACAAACTATTAAGCAAGAATAGAGCCACTTTTAAATGTTCTTTGCGGAACGAGGCAAACCCACGACAGTACTGTTCGACTTCCCCAACCATAGTCAGCCATCGAAAAGTCACTTACCCGTGTAGAGTTTGTCGATAAATTTCTTGAACCAGGCGGGTCTAAATAGATAAACAAATATCAGCAAAGATGCGGTAAATGGAATCGGGCCAAGGTCCATAGCCATCAGAACGAGCAAAACCAGAAACCATTTTAAGCGCCAGAAAATTGGTGGTCGATGCATTTCAATACCCCATTCCAACTATCGGATGAGTAGTTTGTAGAATAAGGCGACTGGGCGCGGCTCAACCTTACCGCCGACATCTATTTAAATGCCTTAAATATGCGGCTTTGCAGCAATTTCAGAAACCGCACGCTCAAAAGCCCTGAAACAGAAAATCCAAAGCGGCGGTAATTTCATAATGAGAAGCGGCTAGCGTAGTCACTGGCGTTTTCAGAATACGTAACGGTACGGCGGCAAGTTTAGGCGTTTCCATAATGCATTCGGAATCTTCAACCATTACAAGAGGCGACAGATTACCGGGAAGTTTGGACGCCGGAAAACGGCTGTGTAAGCGTAGCGGAACTACGACTCTCGTCTCCAAGCTACTTAAAATATTGCTTTGCACGTCCAGCAAATATGGAACGTCAGCCGCTTGAGCGCCGGGGTTGCGATAAACGTCGAATCGCGCCACTTTAGAACATCCGCCATTCTTCCAAGGGTAAACCTTGCCGTTCCAACGTTTGATTGTATGCGGCGATAAATTCGGCATGCTCGCTTTGCCAACGCCGTTCGCGTTCGCTACGCACCAGTTCGCGCAAATAGTTATCGCAAACTTTGGATATATTAATACCCAAAGCCTTGGCTTCTATCAGTACGTCCGCGGAAAGCGTTATATTAGTGGCTTTTTTTGTGGGCGCTATATTGATCGTCATTCTGTAACCCTGCTATACATACTCTATGCGCATAATAAACCAATACTATAAAAAAGCATATAATTTATTACGCTTATCAAAACTATTCGCCGATTGGCATTGCGGAAGAATTTTGACAAGCAGGTAAAAAATAATACCTAAAGGCAATATTCCGTCAATAATATAGGTTTTGTTCGGGCATCTTGTTACGGGGTAAAAATCCTTGCGGAACGGCAAACAGGCATGGGGCAGTATTTAAAATCGCCTATTTTATTAGACTAATGTTTCCTAAAAAAACCCATAACAGGCCGTTTTCCGCCTTGTTGGTTATTTGCCTATTGCTGCTCGCAACCGCAATGAATGCGTTCGCCATTTCCGACCCCAACGAACTGGATATCGAAGAGCCGTTCAGCATTATGCGGCTCCTGGCCGATCAAGGCTGGCACTTTATGGATGACGAAAACTGGAATGTTCACGGCCAGGCGTCCGTGGTTTCCCAATGGAAACCTTCGTTTCCGGCGGCCTATACCAATCTTGGCGGCGGACCGAACTCGCTGCTGCCGCAAGCCGAGCGCAGCAATACCAATACCGTCGATTTCTACGCGGGGCTAAGAACCCCCTGGCGCGGCGGCGAAATCTATTATGCGCCGGAAATGATCGCCGAAGACGCTTTTTCCAATTTAAAGGGGTTAGGCGGCGCTATTCAAAACGGCGAACTGCAAAAAAGCGGCGCGCAAAATTCCTCCTGGTATACGTCGCGATTCTATTTAAGGCAGACTTTCAACATGGGCGGGGCCGGCGAGCATGCGGCTTCGGGGCCGTTACAACTGGCCGGGGCCTTTGACAGCCGGCGTCTGGTTGTCTCCGTCGGCACGATGAGCATCATCGACATCTTCGATAAAAACGCTTATGCCGGCGACGTGCGCCAGCAGTTTGTCAGCATGGCCTTCATGACCAACGCCGCCTATGACTTCGCCGCCGACGTCCATGGCTACTCTACCGGAGCCGCGGCCGAATTCTATCATGACGCCTGGGCGTTCAGATTCGGGCGCTTTATGCCGCCGCAAGACCCGAACGGTAAGCCGCTTAGCTACCGATTGTTTAAATATTTCGGCCAACAGATCGAAGTGGAGCATAGGCACGCCATCGGCGGCCAGCCTGGCGCCATCAGGGTGCTGGCTTATAGAAACCAGGCGTTTATGGGGAAATTCAGCGACGCCGTTTCCGCCTTTAACAGTAACCCGGCGCAATACAATGCGGCGAACTGCGTCTCCTACAATTACGGCAATACCAACGCCCAGGCGCCGGATCTGTGCTGGGCGCGGAAAACCAATGTCAAAATGGGCGCCGGCCTGAACATGGAGCAAAGCCTAGCACATGGGTTGGGCGTCTTTTTGCGCGGCATGTATTCGGACGGCCAAACCGAGGACGATTCCTTTACTTCGGCTGACCGTTCACTGTCGTACGGAACGCTGCTAGACGGCGAAAACTGGGGCCGGAACAAGGACGCCATCGGCGCCGGTTACGCCATTAGCTGGATTTCCGCCGCGCATATCGCCTATCTGAATATGGGCGGTATCGATCAATTCATCGGCGACGGCAAAATCAATTTCCGCCCTGAACATGTATTGGAGCTTTTCTATAAGTTAAACGTGTACAAAACGGCCTGGCTCACTTTTGACTATCAACATA
>JBEKBU010000130.1:0-11775 GCA_050015235.1 Methylomonas sp.
GTTTACTCTAAATAGTTTTGTCGATTACTTTACCAGTATCCGCTCGCCCGGTAATTTAATGGCGCGTTGGTGGTTCGCTTGGAAAAATTGTCCGAAATGGTTGTTGCCGATTAACTTTACGATAGATCTGGTCAGAGTGTCGGGGTCTTATTTCAAACGCTTGGTCGCTCATTAAATCTTTTGGATTAAGCGCGCATAACAATAATTTTTTATTTAACTCTTACCTTTAATATGACCGATACGCCCGATATTTTAAAAAACATACTGGCTAAAAAAATGGAGGAAGTCGCGCGGCGTAAACTGAACACGCCTGTTACGGCTTTACGGGATTTTATAGATAGCGTCAGCGCTCCTCGCGGATTTTACCAGAGTTTGTTATCTAAAGCCGCTGCCGGTAAACCGGCTGTTATCGCTGAAATCAAAAAGGCGTCGCCCAGTCAGGGGGTTATCCGGGAAAACTTTCAACCTGTCGAAATTGCGTTGGATTACGCCATGCATGGCGCAAGTTGTCTATCGGTATTGACCGACAAGGAGTTTTTTCAAGGTTCCGAAGCAAATCTGCAAATGGTGCGGGAAAAATGTCCGTTACCGGTAATTCGTAAGGATTTTATAATTGATCCGTATCAAATTTACGAATCCCGCGCATTAGGCGCGGATTGCGTTTTGCTGATCGCCGCCGCTCTCACTGACGATAGCATGCAAGAACTCGCCGGCCTTGCCGCTGAATTGCGGATGGACGTGTTGGTCGAAGTGCACGATGCGGCGGAGACGCAACGCGCCTTAAAATTGGATACCAAATTGATTGGGGTAAATAACCGGAATTTGCATAATTTTGAAGTTTCGTTAACCACAACGCTAGCGCTTAAAAAATTGATTCCGGACGATCGCCTAATAGTAACGGAAAGCGGCATTCATAGTCAGGATGACGTTAAACTTATGATGGATAACGGCATATTTACGTTTCTAGTCGGTGAGGCGTTTATGCGCGCCGAGCGGCCTGGCTTGAAAATGCGGGAATTGTTTGATTTTATGTCTTAACGACAACCTTAACGTCCAGGCGTAAAGTTGAAGGACTTGCAAAAACCAGAGCTCTATGCGCGATTAAGAATGAAAAAGGGCTCATAAAGAGCCCTTCTCAGCGGGTAAAAACTGCCGGACGGGTTACATGGCTATTTTACGGCGGCCGCGGAAGCCCATTATGCCTAATAAACCGCTCAGCATCAGCCAGAGGTTGGCGGGATCGGGCACCGCCGACGCCGTCAAACCGTCTGCCAACAGACCCGCCTGGGTTAGCCCATAGCCCGCAACATTCAGCCCTGTCAGTTCGTTTGGACCTAGGGTTATCGGCGGGGCGCCGGGTGTGCCGATAGCGTCTTGCACTTGCGGCGGCGTGTTGCCGTCCGCGGTACCCTGAGGATTGCCCCAGTCGCCGAAGTCGGAGCCGTTGGCGCCGTTTTGTTGATTAAAATAGACTAAATTCGTTACGCCGCCATTAATTGAAAAATAAGCTGAAGTCGTTGGATCGTAAGTGAAACTTAGCACGCCAGGGGCGCTGTAACGGTATAGATCCAAGGGGCCTATATCCGTCGGCAGCGTTGCGGGCGGGGTAGCGCCGGGCTGGTACAATTGAGAACCATTACCGCCGATGCCGAGCACTTCGTCGATTTCATGCGCGGCTACCGATTGTAACGCATAGTTGTTGGGGTTGGTGTCGGATGCGGAGATATTCATTATCGACGTATTCAAGCTGACGGTGCTATTGAAACCGCCGTTGCCGCTGACCAAGCTGTTGGCGTCCGCCGTATCGCCTAGGGCCGCCAAATTGGCGGCGGTAAGGTTAACTTGCGTGGTGTTATTGATCCCGGTATCCGGGCCGGCCGGCAAAGTGGCGTAGGCGCTAATTTGGTTCGCCGTTTGATTCGGCAGCGCCTGCAGATCGGCGAGATAGGTGGAGTAATTCAAGTCCATCTGCGGAGTATTACTGGCTCCAAGGCCGGTGCTCACGTTTTTGAAGTCGATGCTGACGCTGACTGGAGCGTTAGTAGTGACGTCGTTTTCAAAATTGGTAATGGCCGCGTCGATCCCGGACTCTATCGCCGAGGCGTTCGAAAGGCTGGTGATCGAGGAATCGAAGGTTGCGTTGATGGTGAGGTTGGAGGCGGCGGCCGGCGCTACGTTACCGACGGCCCCAAGACCGAGCCCAAAACTGGCGAAAATCGCAAGCCTGGATTTTTTAATTTGATGCATATTTATTCTCCTATAAGAGGGTATAAGCTGTTTGACGTCAAATGTTTCAAGATGGGAGGGTAAACCCAAACCCGGGAAATTTAGAAAGCAATTTATTATGCGCTTAACTTTGCCGCATTTTACTAAGACATGGCGTCCTGCTTTTCATAATCAATTGATTACTATAGGGTATTTAAGTCCTGGTTTCGATTCGGGTTTATGCTATCACAAAATAGCAACGAGGGTATATTGGCCCTTGGGCCAACAAGACTTGGGATTATGGCTGGACTGCTCAGTCTGAGACCGGGACGAGGCCCGCTCGCTCGGCGAGCCGCACCAGTTCGACGAGCGATTTCGCCTGCATTTTTTTCATTACACGGGCGCGGTGCACCTTGATGGTTTTTTCCACCGTGCCCAGATCGGCGGCTATTTGCTTGTTGAGTTTGTTCGCCGCCACATGTTTCAGAACTTCCAGTTCGCGGGGAGTAAGTGAAGCAATGCGGCGTTTGATCAGGGTTAGTTCGGCATGGGTGAGACGGTCTTTAGCATCCTTATCGAGGGCTTCCCGTATGGCCGCGAACAGCGTCTCGTCTGCGACCGGTTTGGTCAGGAATTCCACCGCGCCGTCCTTAATGGCGCGGACGGCGGCCGGGATATCGGCCTGACCGGTGAGGAAGATGATGGGCGGGGGCGCGCCGGCATCGTTAAGCAGCCGCTGCAATTCCACGCCGTTCATGCCCGGCATCGATAAATCCAGGAGCAGGCAGCCCGCCGCCGCCGGATCATAGCCGCTCAGGAAAGCTTCCGGACAAGAAAAAGTTTTGACGCGGTAACCCGCGGAGCGTAGTAGTCTGCCTAGCGCCTTAAGTACCGCTTGATCGTCGTCGACCAGGTTGATAGTGGGCGCCCTAGCGGTCATTGGCCGGCGCCGGTCATGCTCGGCAGACTGAAGCGGAATGCGGCGCCGCGATCCGAGTTATTCGACACCACGAGTCGTCCGCCGTGCGCCTCGACTATGGAGCGGCTGATGGCGAGCCCCATACCCATGCCGTTGGCCTTGGTGGTAAAGAAAGAATCGAAAATGCGATTTTCCGCGCCGGTGTCAATTCCCGGGCCGGTATCGGCCACTTCGATCAATATCAGGCCGTGGCCTCGCCATGATCGGATTGTTAATGTGCGTGCGTCGGGCTCATTCTCCGACATGGATTCGCAGGCGTTAACGATAAGGTTCAATAGCGCCTGTTGCAATTGCACCCGGTCTCCCTCCACCGCCGGCAGGTCGTTCTCTAGTTCCGTCATGAGCACAACTTGGCGCGTAACGAGATAATTATGCATAAGTTTCCTCACTTCCCGCAAGACTTCACTGAGATTTAGCGGCCGGCGTTGTAACTCCCCTTTGTTGAATAGCGAACGGAGGCGCTGAATAACATCGGCGGCCCGCTGACTTTCTTCAACAATGTCCTTCAATATCTCGCTGATTTCATCTCGCTTGCCAAGCCCCTGGCTTAGCAGCAGTTGCGCCGCCTGGGCGTTTGCGAGTATGGCGGTCAAGGGTTGATTCAGTTCGTGGGCGATAGAGCAGGAGAGTTGTCCGGCAAGGCTCACGCGAGCCATGCGGACTAGTTCATTTTTATGTTGTTCGGCCGCGATTTCCGCCGATTTTCGAGCGGTGATGTCAATGGATATGCCGACAATGGCGGCGGGTTGCCCAATTGCATTGGTTTTCACCTGTCCTTGCATTGAAAGCCAATAAGTCTTGCCATCGGGATGTATTACCCTATATTGGGTTTGGAAATCAGCGCTAGAGGTCAATGCGGAAGCTATGGCTTTTTTCGTGGGCTCAAGGTCGGCGTAATGCAGGGTTCGCAGGAAACGCTCGAAATTGATAGTCTCGGATGCGCCGATACCGTACATGGCGCGGGCTTGGGTGGTGGCCCAGATATCGTTGAGGTCGATGTTCCAGAGCCACATGCCCACGCCAGCCGCATTCGCGGCCAGATTCATGCGTTTTTCGCTCTCCAGCAACTTATCCGCGGTCTGTCGGCGCTTGTTCCGCTCTATCAAGAGCACCGCGATAAGAGCTGCTTGAAAAAAGGCCAAGCTTATCGTAGCGATGATGCGCCCGCGATAAGCCTCCCAAAAGGAAGGCTGGTAGAATTTGACCATGCTTCCTTGATATTTGTCGCGGAGAAAATTAGTGAGGCTAGTCTCGTAACCATCGCCGGAAAACCGGCCCACGTCAAGGAATCCGGTTAGGAATCCGACCGGTTCTCCGCCGCCTTCCCGCACGGTTGACCTAATGTTTGCATCGGCAGCCGTTATGGCTGGCGTCAAGCGGCTTTCGCCGTATACCGGGAGCTCGACCCGAATTTGTTCGGCGGTTGCGGGTAAGGTTATTCCTAAAACTAAAATCAAGCCAGCGATGACCTTCCCGCCGCTCAAGGTACGGCTGATCCGCTTGATTCCCGACAAACTCATCCCAGCCATCTTTCTTTTCACTCCGCAAAATTAACATTTACTATGAATATGTTAGATAGAGCCATCAAGATGCATTTTAATACCAGAAATGAATGCCGATCATTCAATGTTGAAAAAGTGGTATTGGTCGACAGAAAAGCCGCTCAGTATTGATGATAGTGGCATGACCATTACCGCCGGCAACCATGCCGCGCTTGCCTTTGCCCGGCGCTAAAAGTCACCGCGGACGGTAATTGTCAAATTTACAAAAGCTATAACATCGGCGCCAAATCCAGCATAAACATGATGGCGTCCTCGCGGCCTTGTTTAGCCGGATAATAATCCTTGCGCACGCCTATTTCCCGAAAACCGGTTTTCCGGTATAGGTCGATTGCGCCTGGATTACTTGGCCGCACTTCCAAAAACAGTTGTTCAGCGCGCGGACGCGCAAATTCGATCAGATGATCCAGCATCTTGCGGCCTGCCCCTTGCCGTTGAAAACTCGGGCAGACGCTGATGTTCATGATATGCGACTCGCCGGCGGCGATTGAGATAATACAATAACCGACTATGATATCGCCGGGCGCTTCGCATACCCAGTTGGTATAAGTCATAGTGCGCAAGCAGTCTTTAAATATACCTTCCGGCCAAGGAAATTCGTAATTTTGTTCTTCAATTTCCAGAACGGCGGGCAAGTCGACATGATCCATTTTGCGTAATCTCAGCAAGTCCTTTTCGGCAATCGAGCCCGGGAACACTTTTGAGTAAAATTCCCGATCCGCATCGTAAAATACGAAGTTTTTCATTTGATTAAGTAGTTTCCACATATCTTTAAGCTAGTTCTTTGTATACCGACAGCGCAAATTGTAAATCTTCCCAGGCTTTTGCTTTTTCCGGCAAATTCCGTAACAGATAGGCCGGATGGGGTATCACCACCAACGGTATATTATCTAGTTTATGTTGGATGCCGCGCAATCTGCTTAAACTAAGTTTACTGTTCAGTAGATTCTGAGCGGCGATTCGGCCAACCGCGACGATTAGTTTCGGCTGCAATAAGGTAATTTGCTGTTTTAAAAATGCGTTGCAGGCCGCCACTTCTTCAGCCGAAGGGTCGCGATTATGCGGTGGGCGGCATTTAAGCATATTGGCGATATAAACTTCTTGTCTTTGCAAACCTATGGCGCGCAGCATTTCGTTGAGCAACTGGCCGGCCTTGCCGACAAACGGTTCGCCCTGCAAATCTTCGCTTTGTCCGGGCGCTTCTCCGATCAACATCCAGCTAGCATGCCGGTTACCTGTTCCGAAAACGGTTTGAGTACGGGCTTCGCATAGTGCGCATTGGCGGCAGGCGGCAACTTGCTCTCGCAGTTGCCGCCAATCATTTTCGGTTGTTTGAGATGGATTTGGCCTAGCCGGTATGCTATTGCCGACGTTAAGCGCATAGCCGGCTGAAATTTTATTTTGACCGGCCGAAGCCTGAGCCGGCCGGGGAACCCAGACAGCAACGCCTATTGCATCCAGATATTTTAGACGGGTGGCGTTGTCCATGGCAGCCGGCGTTCAAACATCGCCTTTTTGCGGATGGCGTCTCTGCTCCGGGCTTTGCAGTTTGTTGACCGCATTGATATAAGCTTTGGCCGAAGCAATAACGATATCGGTATCCGCGCCGGAGCCATTGACAATACGCCCGGCTTTTTCCAGCCGCACGGTCACTTCCCCTTGGGCGTCAGTGCCGGTGGTAATATTGTTAACCGAATAAAGCGATAAGGTGGCTTCGGTTTTAACCAGACTTTCAATCGCTTTCAAACTGGCGTCGACCACTCCGCCGCCTTGAGCGGCGCCGGTGAGTTCTTTGCCGTCCACGCTTAGGGTGACGGTAGAGCTAGGTATTTCGCCGGTTTCAGAGCAGGCTTTCAGGCTGAGTAAATGGATATGTTCATCTTCGGCTTCAAAACCGGTTTGGGAAATTAAGGCTTGCAGATCTTCGTCAAAAATATCGTGTTTTTTATCGGCTAACTGCTTGAAACGGAAAAAAGCGTCATTTAGTTCGGATTCACTATTAAATTCCCCGCCCAATTCCATCATACGGGTTTTAAAGGCGTTTCGGCCGGAATGCTTGCCTAAAACCATACGATTGGTAGACCAGCCTACATCTTCGGCGCGCATAATTTCATAAGTTTCCCGGCTTTTTAATACCCCATCCTGATGAATTCCGGATTCATGCGCAAAAGCGTTGGCGCCGACGATGGCCTTGTTCGGCTGGACCGGAAAACCGGTTATGGAAGATACCAATTTAGAGCAGTCGACAATTTCACGCGTATCAAGAGTGGTGTAACATGGGAAAAAATCCTGGCGGGTGCGCACCGCCATCACCACTTCCTCCAAGGAAGCATTACCGGCGCGCTCGCCAAGGCCATTGATGGTGCATTCAACCTGCCGGGCGCCTTGCATGACCGCTGAAAGCGAATTGGCGACGGCCAAGCCCAGGTCGTTATGACAATGCACGGAAAAAATAGCTTTATCCGCATTGGGGATGCGTTGTATAAGATTGGCGATAGTAGCCCCGAATTGTTGCGGCATGCTATAACCGACGGTGTCGGGAATATTTAAAGTGGTAGCGCCCGCATCAATTACCGCCTCCAAAATGCGGCACAAAAAATCTTCTTCCGAACGTCCGGCATCCTCCGGTGAAAACTCAACATTATCGGTATATTGACGGGCGCGTTTGACCGCGCGCACCGCATATTCTATAACCTGCTCGGGCAGCATGTGCAATTTCATTTGCATATGGATGGCCGAGGTGGCTATAAAAGTATGAATACGGGCGCTTTTGGCGCCTTTGAGAGCTGTTCCGGCCTGATCTATGTCTTTATCAAGCGCGCGCGCCAAGCCGCAAACCGTGCTGTCTTTTATGACGTCGGCGACAGCCTGCACGGATTCAAAATCCCCCTGGCTGGCGGCTGGAAAACCCGCTTCTATCACATCAACTTTTAAACGTTCCAGCGCCTTGGCGATACGGATTTTTTCATCGCGCGTCATCGATGCGCCGGGGCTTTGTTCGCCGTCACGTAAGGTAGTGTCAAATATAATTAATTTATCTTTCATGATCGCTCCGTTCATGAAATTCGCGGCGCTTGAGCACCGAAAATAGGGAAAAAATTTGTTTTATTAAGCTAAGGATAAATTATGCGCCCAGCAGGGCAGCAGTCTATAAAGCAAGGCGAGCGGCATTCCGCAGTTAATCGGCGAACATTGGGCTGCTAAGGATGATAAGGAGTTTTTGGCGCACATATTAATTAATATACTGCATAGCGAGCATTAGCTCAAGTTTCCGGTCAAGAATTTTACTATTTGCATTAACGCGCCTCGCGTCGCCGTTGCTGAATAAATTCAGCGACGATATACAAGGCGGCGATTGAACGCGCTTCGCTGCATTCGCCGGTTGATAACAGCGAACTGATACGATTGATATCCCAAGGCACTACCTCCAATTCTTCCGGTTCGTCGCCGGCCAGTTTTTCGGGGTATAAATCTTCGGCTAGAATAATGTCTATAGTATGTTCAAGATAACTAGGCGCCAGCGAGACAGTATGCAAATGCATTAAATGACGGGCGCCATAGCCGGTTTCTTCTTTAAGCTCCCGGTTAGCGGCGGTTAGCGGCGTCTCGCCTTGATCGATTTTACCTTTCGGCAAACCCAATTCATATCGGTGTATGCCGGCGGCGTATTCGCGGACTAGCAAAACGGTCTGCGAGTCAAGCATCGGAACGATTAAAACGGCGCCCATACCCGTTGAGCGCGTCAAGCGTTCATATTGACAGCGTAGACCGCTGCTGAATTGCAAATCCAGCGCTTCAATCCGGAATTGGCGCGTTTCAGCAATGACGGTTTTATTGAGTATGACGGGTGGTTTTCTGCTCATGGACTAGCGGTCGATTTTAATGGCTTCTCAATCGTAACAGAGTTGCAATGGCATTGCTTGATGATTTTCGTTACCATTTGCCTACGGTTTACGGTTTACGGTTTGAATCCTATCAATACCTTCAAAATATTAATTTCTGTGGAACAGCAAGGAAAATCGATATGCTCGCCTGGCGCCAAATCGAAACTGTAATGCTGGATATGGACGGCACTTTACTGGATCTTAATTTCGACAACCATTTTTGGCATGAGTTTGTTCCTTTAAGATACGCGGAATTACATAATATGACGCTAGAAGAAGCCAAGCTGGAGTTAATGCCGCGCTTTAAAGCGATGGAAGGCCGTCTGGAATGGTATTGTCTTGATTACTGGAGCGCGGAGCTGCGGTTAAATATCGCCGGTTTAAAACTGGAGCTAGCGGGGCTGATAGCGGTACATCCGCATGCGACTGATTTTTTGGACGCCGTACGCGCCAGCGGTAAACGTTTGCTATTGGTCACAAATGCGCATCGCGACAGTTTAAATTTAAAAATGGAGAAAACTTGCTTACGGGAGTTTTTTGATGAAATCGTTTGTTCGCACGATTATGGTTTAGCCAAAGAGCAGCAAGGCTTTTGGCAAACCCTGCAAAACCGGCATGTTTTCGACAAACGGCAAACTCTGCTGGTTGACGATAGTCTGGCGGTATTGCGGAGCGCCGCGAGTTTCGGAATCGCTCATTTGGTCTCCATCAATAAACCGGATAGCCGCTCCCCGCAAAAAAACATTACCGAGTTTGCATCGATTATGGATTTTCGGGCTTTGTTGCCGGTTTGCTAGCTGTGCTGGCCGCTGGTTTATAGGCGCGCCGGTTTTGTTGTGTTTTGGCGGCGGTGCGGGGTTTCGGCATGCGGCGTTCGGGTTTTATGATATCCGGCTGCAGCAGTTCCGGCGTGATCGCCTGCATGGGAATTTTTTCGCCTATATAGGCTTCAATATCCGGCATGGAGTAGGCGAATTCTTCACAGACAAAGCTGATAGCCTCGCCACTGGCGCCGAACCGTGCGGTGCGGCCTATGCGGTGGACATAATCCTCGACATCCTGAGGCAAATCGTAATTAAAAACGTGCGAAACATCCGGAATATGCAGTCCGCGGGCGGCCACATCCGTGGCTATCAGCAAATTAAGGCGATTTTCCTGAAAATCGTTTAACAGCTTTTGGCGTTTTTCCTGAGGCACATCGCCGCTCAGCACCGCGGCGTTGTATCCGTTAGCCTGCAAATAATCGCCGAGCAATTCCGCGCTGCGCTTGGTATTGACAAAAACAATGCTGCGTTGTGTCTGGGAAAATTTTAACAACCCTAATAACAATGGAATTTTTTGTTCGTTAGCCGGACAATAAGCGGTTTGTTTAATGGCCTTGGAAGTTACTTCCTCGGATTCTATGCGGATCAGCACCGGATTATTCATATGTTCATAAGCCAACTCAGTCACTTTGTAGGACAAAGTCGCCGAAAAAAGCATATTCAGGCGATTTTCCGGCGGCGGCATACGGCGGAGTAAGTAGCGGATATCCTTGATAAAACCAAGGTCAAGCATGCGATCCGCTTCGTCCAGTATCATGACCTGGATATTCTCCAAGGTAAAAGCGCCCTGCCGGTAAAAATCGATCACCCGTCCGGGCGTACCGATGATGATGTCGACATTGCTTTTAATTTTTTCGAGTTGTTTTTGATAATCGGCGCCGCCGTATATCAGCGCGTACTTAAGGTTGAGATACCGCCCCATCAACAATGCGTCTTTGTGGATTTGAATGGCCAGTTCCCGGGTAGGAGCTAAAATAATCGCCCTGGGGTTGGCGATTTTTTCACTTTCATCGTTTATCAGATGCTGAAAGGCCGCCAACAAAAATGTCGCGGTTTTACCCGTTCCGGTCTGCGCCTGCCCGGCAATATCCTTGCCCCGCAGGGAAAGCGGCAAGGATTTGTCCTGAATAGGAGTGCAGTTTATGAATCCTGCTTCATTTAAGCCTTTGATAATGGAGTCGGATAGCTCCAGATTGCTAAAACGTGTTTCCGTCAAATGTGTTTTTTTCATGGTGTAATAGGATAGCTCAAAAATGTTTTGTTTGAAATCGATTGACAATTTCCTGCTAAGGATTCTATAGTTCTTATTTTAATAACTTAATTGGAGAGTGGCGTGAGTGACTTAGTCCTTCATGTGTCTGATGCTGATTTCAACGAAACCGTCCTTAAGGCAGATGCTCCCGTATTGGTAGATTACTGGGCGGAATGGTGCGGCCCTTGTAAAATGATAGCGCCGGTTCTGGATCAAGTGGCTGCCGAATATGCCGGCAAAATCAAAGTCGCTAAATTAAATATTGACGAAAATCCGAAAACCCCTCAATATTATGGAGTACGGGGGATTCCAACGTTAATGATATTAAAAAACGTCGAAGTGCAGGACACAAAAGTAGGCGAATTGACCAAATCGCAACTGACTGCGTTTATCGATAGAAACGCCTGATTTTGATACATTTCCGGACTTATCAGAAATCGTTTTGATAAGTCCGGAAAATTTGCTAAAATAGATCTTATATACTTTTTACTCTATACCCTTAGTTTATCCACTACTACCTCCCGCTGTAAACGGCTTTCTGCCGCTTTGCTTTTCTTTCATTTCTCATAAACAATATGAATCTTACCGAGCTAAAACTTAAACAAGTCAGTGAAATAATTTCCATAGCCGAGTCATTAGGACTCGAAAATATCGACAGAGCCAGGAAACAGGAGTTAATATTCTGTATCCTGAAGAAACAAGCTAAAAGCGGCGAAGATATTTATGGCGACGGCGTGTTGGAAATCCTCCAGGATGGATTTGGTTTTTTGCGTACTCCAGGCGCTTCTTATCTTGCCGGCCCCGACGATATTTATGTTTCCCCCAGCCAGATACGCCGCTTTGGTTTGCGTACCGGCGACACGGTCAGCGGTAAAATCAGGCCGCCCAAAGAAGGCGAACGTTATTTCGCCATGCTTAAAGTCGAAAGCATTAATTTCGAATCTCCGGAAGGCACCAAAAATAAAATATCTTTTTCCAACTTAACGCCGCTGTTTGCCAATAAGCGTTTTCGTCTGGAACAGGGCAACGGCACTAGCGAAGATTTAACCGCCCGCATTATCGATCTGATCGC
>JBEKBU010000131.1:0-11763 GCA_050015235.1 Methylomonas sp.
GCGCGTGAAGCCGGATTGAAGTTTTAGGGGAAATGTATGGCGACAGCTCCAGCTCAAGGTAGCACAGACGGATTACAGGAAAAACTTGTATCTGTCAGACGTGTGGCAAAAGTAGTAAAAGGCGGCAGGGTGTTCGGTTTTGCCGCCCTGACAGTGGTTGGCGATGGCGACGGCCGTGTCGGGTATGGTGTTTCCAAAGCCCGTGAAGTTCCGGTTGCAATCCAAAAGTCACTCGAACAGGCGCGCAAAAATATGCGCAAAGTCGCGTTAAAAGGCGGTACTTTGCAATATTCAGTGATGTCAAATACGGGCGCCGCGAAAGTTTATATGCAACCGGCGTCGGATGGTACCGGTATTATTGCCGGAGGCGCTATGCGCGCGGTATTTGAAGTCGTTGGCGTACATAATGTATTGGCAAAATGCATAGGCACCAGCAATCCGATTAATGTTGTCAGGGCTACGATTAATGGACTGACTTCAATGCGCGATGCAAAACAGATTGCGGCGAAACGGGGTTTATCCGTTGAACAAATCTTAGGGTAACGGAAATGTTGGGCAAAAAATTAAGTGTTACGATGATTAAAAGTAAACATGGCCGGTTAAAAAACCATCAGCTATGTTTGAAAGGCTTGGGTTTAAGTAGAATCAGGCAGTCCGTAAATGTTCAAGATACGCCTGAAAACCGCGGCATGATTAATAAAATTGCGTATATGCTGAAAGTTGAGGAAGTGTGATGCATCTTAATACTATCCAGGCGTCCTATGGAGCCAGAAAAAAAGCCAAACGCGTTGGTAGAGGCATTGGTTGTACTGACGGAAAAACTTGCGGAAGAGGCCATAAGGGTCAGAAAGCGCGTAGTGGCGGTTATCATAAAGTCGGTTTTGAAGGCGGACAAATGCCATTGCAAAGACGTTTGCCTAAGGTGGGTTTTACTTCAAGAACCAAAAAATACAGCGCTGAAGTCAGATTAAGCGAATTAGACGCACTCGGCTTGGCGGAAATTGATTTGCAAATTCTAATTGAACGCAACGTAATTCCCGTTTTTTCTAAAAAAGTAAAATTGC
This sequence comes from Methylomonas sp., assembly GCA_050015235.1. GTDB lineage: Bacteria > Pseudomonadota > Gammaproteobacteria > Methylococcales > Methylomonadaceae > Methylomonas. The sequence continues at coordinate 1,065 of JBEKBU010000131.1, forward strand.
TTAACACGGGCGCCGTTTCTAAACCAATTACATTAAAAGGCATTAATGTTACCGAAGGCGCCAAACAAGCTATAGAAGCCGCCGGCGGCAAAGTTGAGGCCTAAGTGAGTACAAAAGGCTATGATGTTTCCGCCGGAAAATTCAAGTTCGGAGAACTGAAGTCCAGACTATTGTTTGTGTTTGGCGCTTTTGTCGTTTACCGGATTGGCGCCCATATTCCTGTTCCGGGGATAGATCCGAATGCATTAGCCACAATGTTTAAGCAGCAGTCCGGTTCAATTCTTGACATGTTTAATATGTTTTCCGGCGGCGCTTTGATGCGTTTGAGTCTATTTGCATTGGGCATTATGCCCTATATTTCCGCCTCTATTATCATGCAATTGATGACCATAGTCATACCGGCTATGGAGCAATTAAAAAAAGAAGGGGAATCCGGACGCAGGAAAATTTCGCAATATACCCGGTATGGAACCGTCGTATTGGCTATGTTCCAGTCTGTCGGCATTTCCGTTGCATTACAGAATCAAACGGCTGGCGGTTTAGCCGTAGTGTTGCAGCCCGGTTTTGGATTTATTTTAGTGACGACCATAACGTTGGTAACAGGCACTATTTTCTTGATGTGGCTGGGTGAGCAAGTCACGGAGCGTGGTATAGGCAACGGCATTTCGCTAATTATTTTTGCCGGAATTGTTTCAGGGCTGCCTAATGCTATTCATGGAACGCTTGAACTGGCGAGTACCGGTGAAATGAACAGCGCTTTTATTATTGTGTTGTTCGCATTGGCTATATTAGTAACCGGCGTTGTTGTTTTCGTGGAAAGAGGGCAACGCAGAATTACTATAAATTATCCGAAGCGACAGCAAGGAAATAAAGTTTACGCGGGCCAGACTTCTTTTTTGCCGTTGAAGCTGAATATGGCCGGCGTAATACCACCTATTTTCGCATCCAGTATTATTTTATTTCCGGCTACCATTGCCGGATGGTTTGGTCATGTTGACGGCTTCGGTTGGTTGTTGGATATTTCCACTGTATTGTCTCCGGGTCAGCCGGTTTATGTAATCTGCTACGCGTTGGCGATTATCTTCTTTTGCTTTTTTTATACCGCATTGGTATTTAACTCAAAGGAAACAGCGGAAAATCTAAAAAAATCCGGGGCCTATTTGCCTGGTATACGGCCAGGGGTACAGACTACGAATTATATCGACAAAGTGATGACGCGTCTAACGTTGATAGGCGCCGTGTATATAACCTTAATTTGTTTGCTGCCGGAATTTCTTATCGTATATTGGAATGTTCCGTTTTCATTTGGCGGCACTTCATTGCTGATTATTGTAGTTGTGGTTATGGATTTTATTTCACAAATGCAAACGCATTTGATGTCGCAGCAATACGAAGGTTTAATGAAAAAAGCAAACCTGAAAAAATAACAAATTTTATCCGGAGTAATTTATGAAAGTTAGAGCCTCTATTAAGGCAATTTGCAAAAGTTGCAAAATTATAAAAAGGAACGGCGTAGTGCGCGTAATTTGTAAAGACGGCAGACATAAACAACGTCAAGGCTAGAGATTTTTTTGCAAGAAATTTTTTGGGCTGTTATAATAGTCCGCTTAACTTTATATTTATAGTACCGATTTTGGGAGTATCTGAATGGCGCGTATCGCTGGTATTAACGTTGCTGATCATAAACATGCGGAAATTGCTTTGACTGCTATTTATGGAATCGGCAGACAAACCGCAATCAATATCTGCAAAGAAGTTGGCTTCGAACCCAATGTGAAAATTCGCGAGCTAACGGAAGATCAGCTGGAAACTGTTCGTAAAGTTATTTCAAGCATGACAGTTGAGGGTGATCTTAGAAGAGAAGTCTCTATGAATATAAAAAGGTTAATGGACCTTGGCTGTTACCGCGGCATTAGGCATCGTAGAGGTTTGCCGCTTAGAGGGCAAAGAACAAGGACAAATGCACGCACTAGAAAAGGTCCGCGTAAACCTGTTACTAAATAAGATTTTAAATTAAGGTAAGTTGATGGCAACTCAAAATCGAGTAAAAAAACGCATTAAAAAGGAAGTATCAGATGGTATCGTCCACGTTCATGCATCCTTTAACAATACAATAGTGACTATTACCGATAGAAAAGGTAATACTTTATCTTGGGCTACATCCGGGGGTTCCGGCTTCAGAGGCTCCAGAAAAAGTACGCCATTCGCCGCTCAGGTAGCTGCGGAAAAAGCCGGCGCGGTTGCGCAGGAATATGGTATGCGAAACCTGGACGTAATGATTAAAGGCCCCGGTCCCGGTCGTGAATCAGCCGTTAGATCTTTAAATAGTCTAGGGTTTAAAATAACAAATATTGTAGACGTTACGCCAATTCCGCACAATGGCTGTCGTCCGCCAAAAAAACGTCGTGTTTAGGATAGTGGAGTAATTTAGATGGCAAGATATATTGGGCCAGTTTGTAAATTAAGCAGAAGAGAAGGTACTGATTTATTTCTCAAGAGCAGAGGAAAAACACTTGATGGCAAATGTAAATTAGATCAGAGACCGGGCCAGCATGGAGCTAAGCGTACCCGAAATTCCGATTACGCCATTCAGTTGCGTGCTAAACAGAGATTGCGCCGTATATACGGTGTTCTTGAGAAACAGTTTAGAAATTATTATAAGATGGCCGATATGCAAAAAGGCGCAACAGGTCAGAACTTGTTGAATCTACTTGAATCGCGTTTGGATAATGTCGTTTATCGCATGGGCTATGCCTCAACCAGAGCTGAAGCAAGACAATTAGTTTCGCATAAGTCGATTTTGGTTAATGATCAAACAATTAACATACCTTCTTATCAGCTCAACGTCGGCGATCAGGTAAAAATTAGAGAAAAAGCAAAGAAACAGCAACGTATAAAAGATGCGTTGACGGTAACTGAACAATACGGTTTTCCAGTGTGGGTTGAAGTTAACCCAAAAGATATGAGCGGAATATATAAATCTATTCCTGATCGTGCTGACTTAGGATCCGATATCAATGAACAGTTAGTTGTTGAGCTTTATTCCAAGTAATTAACCCGGGATTTAAACTTATGCAGAGTTCTATTGTTGGACTTTTGAAACCACGCTTAGTTGAGGTAATCAGTAAATCGGCCAACCATTCGAGAATTGTGATAGAGCCTTTAGAACGCGGTTTTGGGCATTCTTTAGGGAATGCTTTGCGGAGAGTGATGCTTTCTTCTATTCCCGGCTGTGCGGTTACTGAAGTCGCCATAGAAGGCGTTCTTCATGAATTTACTTCGATTGAAGGCGTACAAGAGGATGTAATCGATATCATTCTCAACTTAAAAAAATTAGCCGTAATCGTGCATTCTAAAGATGAAGTTACCTTAACGCTTTCAAAATCAGGCGTTGGTACGGTTACCGCCAGGGACATCGAAGCGCCTCATAACGTTGAAATTGTTAATCCTGATTTAATTATTGCGAATATTACATCGGCTTGTACTTTCAATTTAAAAATTAAAGTCGAAAGAGGCCGTGGTTATATTCCCGCCAGCGTGCGTAAAGAACAATTTGACGATGCTCCCGTAGGCGTACTTATGGTCGACGCCGCATTCAGTCCGATAGTTAAAGTTGCTTATCATGTTGAAAGTACGCGTGTTGAGCAGCGCACAAACCTTGATAAGCTGATTATTGAACTTGAAACGAACGGCACCGTCGATCCTGAGCAAGTCATCAAGTTGGCGGCGGCTATTCTGCACGATCAGTTATCGGTATTTGTCGATTTTGAGAAAATTAACGAATCCGTCCCTGAAGAAGAGATTATCGAAGAACAGACATTTGATCCTGTCTTGTTAAGACCCGTTGACGATCTGGAATTAACGGTCCGTTCGGCAAATTGTTTGAAAGCAGAAAATATTTTTTATATTGGCGATCTAATTCAGCGTACAGAAGTAGAATTATTACGCACTCCTAATCTTGGAAAAAAATCTCTTACGGAAATAAAGGATATATTGGCTTTAAAAGGCCTGTCCTTAGGAATGAGATTGGAGAATTGGCCGCCGGAGAATTTGGCTGATCAGTCCCAAATGGGCATTTGAAATTAAGGCATTGAAAAAATGAGACACCGTAAATCAGGTAGACAGTTAAATATAAATGGCAGCCATAGAAAAGCATTATTCAGCAATATGGCCTGCTCATTATTTAAACATGAATTGATTAAAACCACTTTACCAAAAGCCAAAGAGCTTCGCATGATTGCAGAGCCGCTAATCACCTTATCTAAGGTGGATAGTGTCGCAAAACGACGTCTGGCTTTTTCTCGGTTACGCGATAGAGAAGTGGTTACCAAGTTATTTAATGAATTAGGCCCACGTTATCAAACACGTAACGGCGGTTATTTACGCATCATTAAATGCGGTTTCAGACCCGGAGACGATGCGCCCATGGCCTATGTTGAGCTAGTTGACAGACAGCAAGCTTTTTAAATTCTTTAGTAACTATTCAGCGAATTTTATGGCGCCGTCAGGCTGCCCGGCTGTTGACGCCGGAGCGCCTAGCAGAGGACGTGTAGCTTTCGCCCGGCCTCCATGCCGGTCTAACCTCTGCTAGGCGCTCCGGCGCCAACAGCCATACTTGTCTGCTATCGGTAAGCTTTTGAAGGCTACCCCTCCCAGCCATGGTTTATAGCCCAACATGTCGAAGCCGAAAAATGATAATTACTGCATTACTTTAGGGTTTAAGATTCCTTAAATAATTCAGCTTTTCCTTAATTTTGATTTCCAGCCCACGCTCGACTGGCTGATAATAACGGCGATTCGCCAATTTATCAGGAAAATATTTTTCTCCGGCCGCATAAGCGTTTTCTTCATTATGCGCATAGCGGTAATTAGCGCCATATCCCAATTCGTTCATTAGTTTTGTAGGGGCGTTTCTTAGATGCATCGGTACTTCAAGGGAGCCGCTGGTTTTTGCATCGGCCAACGCGGCCTTAAATGCTACATAAACCGCATTGCTTTTTGGCGCACAAGCCATATAAGTGATGGCTTGTGCGATAGCCAGTTCGCCTTCCGGACTGCCCAGACGTTCGTAGGCATGGGCGGCGTCCAAGGCAATCTGCAACCCGCGCGGATCGGCATTGCCTATATCTTCGGAAGCCATGCGGATAACGCGTCTGACGATATATAAAGGATCGCAACCGCCGCTAATCATCCGGCAATACCAATACAGCGCGGCGTCCGGATCAGTGCCTCTTACCGATTTATGTAAAGCTGAAATCTGATCGTAAAACAACTCGCCCTGTTTATCGAAACGGTTGGCGTGACCTTGCAGTACTTCGTCGACAACGTTATAGTCGATCACTTCCAGTCCGTTTCTACAATCCGCCAAATCCGCGGCAATTTGCAGAATATTGAGGCATCTTCTGGCGTCGCCGTCCGCGGCTTTGCAAATGAGCTCCAAAACATTTTCTTCTAAATACAGCTTTCTGCCGCCCAGTCCCCGCTGTTCATCTCGCAATGCCCGGTTAATCAATATCTTCAAATCGTCTACTTCCAGATTACGCAGTACATACACGCGTAGTCTCGAAAGCAATGCATTATTTAGCTCGAATGACGGATTTTCCGTGGTAGCGCCAAATAATAAGATGGCGCCATTTTCTATCGGCGCTAGTAATGAGTCTTGCTGGCTTTTAGAAAAGCGATGTATCTCGTCAATGAATACCACAGTCTGCCGATTCGATTCGGCTTTAATTCGATTTGCTTCGTCTACCGCCGCCCGGATTTCTTTGACGCCTGCCGTGACAGCTGATAATTCGATAAAGTGACTATTGTTGCTGTTGGCGATAATTTTCGCCAGCGTGGTCTTTCCGACCCCCGGCGGTCCCCAGAATACAAGAGAATGGAGGGCGCCATGATCGATAGCGGATCGAAGCGATTTGCCTTCGCCTAGGATATGTTGCTGGCCTATCATTTCATTGATATGCGTCGGCCGCATTTTCGCGGCTAGGGGGGCGTGAGTCGTGTCGGAAATTGCCGAACCTTTGTTCATCAGATAAGCCTAAATATTATTTACTGACTTTTATAGGTAAAAAGTTGATTGATGATCTTTCTATTTACACGGTTTTCTATCCAAAGGTTCGCTCCTGAGTCTGTAACCTTTCGTAGAAAAGTTAGTAAAAAAGAGTGAATTTGTTAAATCCTTGAATAAATTACCAGTAAGAAATTTAGTCAAAAAAACTCGTCGACAACACAATATATTGTGTTAAAATTTTCATAAAATACTATATACGGTATTTTGTGCAAGGCTAATGTTTTGCAATTAAATGCGCATCAGTATCTAAGCCTATGCAAAACGTTAATAAAAAAAATTTATATCGCCACTCTTGATTAGGAACTGACGAATGACCGCTAAACTTCACGTAGTGCCGGCTAGCAATGCCGAAATTCCTTTGCAAAGCGCTTCCTTGGACATCTGGGACAGCAAATACCGATTAAAAACCAAAGATGGTAAAGCAATTGATAATAACATAGACGATACCTACAAGCGGGTTGCCAAAGCCCTGTCCGGAGTGGAGCAGAGTCAGGAATTACAAGAACTGCATTATAAGGAATTTTTATGGGTGTTGCGTAAAGGCGCTATTCCGGCCGGCCGGATAGTTTCAAATGCCGGAGCCTTAGCGCATAAACCGGCTACTTCCACTATCAATTGCACTGTTTCCGGTATTATAGAAGACTCCATGGATGATATTCTGGCTAAAGTGCATGAAGCCGGATTAACTCTGAAGGCCGGTTGCGGCATCGGTTACGAATTCTCCACTTTACGCCCGAAAGATGCTTATGTTTCGGGCGCGGGGGCCTATACATCCGGGCCATTGTCGTTTATGGATATCTACGACAAAATGTGTTTTACCGTTTCTTCGGCGGGTGGACGCCGGGGGGCGCAAATGGCGACTTTCGATGTCGCTCATCCGGACGTAGTGGATTTTATCCGCGCCAAACGGGAAGATGGCCGCTTACGCCAGTTTAATTTGTCTTTGCTGATCACTAGCGAATTTGTTGAAGCGGTTAAAAACGATAAGCCGTGGCCTTTGTCGTTTCCGGTTACAGAGCGGGATGTAAAAATCGACCATCTCGATCTAAATGATGCTGAAAAAATCGTCTGGCGGGATTTGCCTAATAAAAAAGGTTATGTAGTTAATCCAGCCGGCATGGTCGCCTGCCGGATCAGCAAGGTCATGCCGGCCCGGCGCTTATGGGATATTATCATGTCTTCGACTTATGACTATGCCGAGCCGGGATTTATCTTAATCGATAAAGTCAATGAAATGAACAATAACTGGTTTTGTGAACATATCCGCGCGACTAATCCGTGTGGCGAGCAGCCTTTGCCGCCATACGGCAGTTGTTTGCTCGGGTCGATCAATCTGACCGGCTTTGTCGAAAATCCTTTCACTAAAAGCGCCAGCTTTAACTGGGAGGCTTACCGTAAAACCATACGTATTTTTACGCGTATGCTGGATAATGTGGTGGAAATCAACGGCCTGCCGTTGGAGAAACAACGCCAGGAAATTATCGGCAAACGCCGGCATGGCATGGGTTATCTAGGGTTAGGGTCGGCGATCGCTTTATTGGGGTTGAAATATGGCGACGCCGCTTCACTTGAATTTACCGAACAAGTCACGAAAGAACTGGCGGTTGAAGGGTGGAAAGCAGGCCTGGAATTGGCCAAGGAAAAAGGTCCGGCTCCTATTATGGAGCAACTTTTTACCGTAGACGGTGAAATGCTGCATAAACGTCCGGAAATGCTTAGAGACGGTTATAAACTAGGCGATCAAGTTCCCGGGAAGGTTTTACACGCCAAATATAGCCGCTATATGCAGCAACTTGCGCGGGAACAACCGGAATTAGTTGCGGAATTAGCGGAAGTGGGGTGCCGTTTAACCCACCATAGTTCAATTGCTCCCACCGGCACCATATCATTGTCATTGGCGAATAACGCCAGCAATGGCATAGAACCCAGTTTTGCTCACCATTATTCGCGCAATATAATCCGCGAAGGTAAAAAAACCAAGGAAAAAATTGACGTTTTTTCTTTTGAACTATTGGCCTACCGGCATTTGATAAACCCTGAGGCTATGCCGTATAGCGATATACCTGAGCAGCAATTGCCGGAATATTTTATTGCAGCCGATGACATTAAGCCTAGGCAACATGTGGATATTCAAGCGGCGGCGCAAAAATGGATTGATTCCTCGATATCCAAAACCGCTAATGTGCCGACGGATTATCCTTATCAGGAATTTAAATCCATATACGAGTATGCTTATGATAAAGGCTTAAAAGGTTGTACAACTTTCCGGTTTAATCCGGAAGTTTTTCAAGGCGTACTGGTCAAAGAGTCCGATCTGGAAAACACCGTCTATCAGTTTACGCTGGAAGATGGCCATGTTGTTGAATTCAAGGGCAATGAAGAAATTGAATACGATGGTGAAGTGCATACCGCAGCTAATTTATTCGATGCGCTTAAAGAAGGTTATTACGGTAAATTCTGATGAGGGCGATAGATATGACACATAAAATTGCGAAAAGAATTGTCGGTTATAAAGTCCTGAATAAAGAGCATCAGGTAACAAGTCCGGCGCCGGAACAAAGTTTGCTGGAAAGTATGCATGAAAACGTAGAGCGTCCGGAAATTTTGCTGGGCTCCACGTATAAAATAAAAACACCGCAATCCGAACATGCTCTGTATATCACTATCAACGACATGATTTTGAATCAGGGCACCGCGCATGAAGAGCGCCGGCCCTACGAAATTTTTATTAATTCAAAAAACATGGAGCATTTCCAATGGGTGCTGGCTCTAACAAGAGTTATTTCCGCGGTTTTCCGAAAAGGCGGCGACGCCTGCTTTTTGGTTGAGGAAATGAAAGCGGTATTCGATCCGCGTGGCGGCTACTTTAAAAAAGGCGGTGTTTTTATGCCGTCATTGGTTGCCGAGATCGGTTGCGCGATAGAGACGCATCTAAAACATATCGGTATGATCAAACCGGAAGTGATGAGCAATCAGCAGAAACAATTTCTGGAAGAAAAACGCCGGGAATTTGAAGCACAACATGGCGGTACGGGTAGTTCCGACTTTCCGGAAAAAGCCGTACTATGCAATAAATGCAGCACCAAGGCGATGGTCTTGATGGATGGCTGTATGACTTGCCTGAATTGTGGGGAAAGTAAGTGCGGCTAAGCGATTAAATGTGAGCAACTGCGGCTTTATATTCAATTGTGAAAAAAACTTGTTTATTATCGGATCGACCTCATATAGGATTATGACAAATACATCTAAATCCTGACATAGGAAAACATGAAATGACCCATTCTAAAAGTAAAGACGAACTGGTGCCGGTTTTACCACTACGTGATGTTGTGGTTTATCCGCATATGGTTATTCCATTGTTTGTAGGCAGAGGCATGTCTATTGACGCTCTGGACGCTGCGATCAGATTGGATAAGCAAGTGTTGCTGGTGGCGCAAAAAATGGCCGAAGTCGACGAGCCCGGTTTCGATGATTTATATAAAGTGGGAACTTTAGCAAATATTTTGCAATTGCTTAAATTGCCGGACGGCACCGTGAAGGTATTGGTAGAAGGCAGTAAACGCTGCAAAATTATTCAGTATCAGGAAATTGATAATTATTGTGCGGCAAGCGTACTCGAATTGGAAGATGAAACTCTGATTCCGGAGCAGGAACTGGAAGTCTTACAGCGTACCGCGGTCAATTCTTTCGACCAATATGTCAAACTCAACAGTAAAATCCCGCCAGAAGTGCTTAATTCCTTGGCGGGTATAGACGATGCCGGACGTCTGGCGGATACGATGGCGGCGCATATGGCGCTGAAGGTCGAAGAGAAGCAGTCCATGCTGGAAATGCTGGATGTCTCCAAACGCTTGGAAAATTTAATGACGCTAATGGAAGGCGAGGTCGATATTCTGGAGATGGAAAAGAAAATTCGTGGCCGGGTTAAAAAACAGATGGAGAAAAATCAGCGCGAATACTATCTGAATGAGCAAATGAAAGCTATTCAGAAAGAATTGGGCGAAATGGATGAGGCGGTAAATGAAGTTGAAGATTTGGAGAAAAAAATCAAGGCCGCCGGGATGTCCGCGGAAGCAAACTCAAAGGCTATGGCCGAATTAAACAAACTGAAAATGATGTCGCCGATGTCCGCCGAAGCGACTGTGGTGCGGAATTATATCGACTGGATGATCAACGTGCCTTGGAAAAAGAAAACCAAGGTGCGCCATGATTTAAAAATGGCCGAACAAGTTTTGGAAACAGAGCACTTCGGTTTGGAAAAAGTAAAAGAGCGGATACTCGAATACCTTGCCGTGCAGCAACGGGTTAAACAATTGAAAGGCCCTATTTTATGTTTAGTCGGGCCGCCGGGCGTGGGTAAAACCTCTTTGGGTAAATCCATAGCCCGCGCCACCAATAGGAAATATATACGCATGGCTTTAGGCGGCGTTAGAGATGAAGCGGAGATTCGCGGCCACAGACGCACATATATTGGCTCCATGCCCGGAAAAATTCTGCAGAATCTGGCCAAGATAAAAACCAGGAATCCGATGTTCCTGCTGGATGAAATAGATAAAATGGCGGCGGATTTTCGCGGCGACCCGGCTTCGGCATTGCTGGAAGTGCTTGATGCTGAACAAAATCATACGT
>JBEKBU010000132.1:0-11746 GCA_050015235.1 Methylomonas sp.
TCAATTGGATGCGTCGCTGGCGGGCAATTGGTCGACTTCGGCCACAACCGTGAACGACGGCGTCGTCACCTTCAATACGGATGGGCATAACTTGAATCTTAGCAGCAACGCCGCCTCCGACACCGGTACGTACAACGTTAATGTTACCGCTAACGATACTACCGTTACCAACGCCTCTTCCGCGTCGTTGACGGATAATATCAATCTGGGCGCCACCAGCAACGATACCGTTGTCGGCTTTACCAGCGGCGACAGCATTACCGGCACGGGCAGCAATAATACCCTGCAAATCGGCGCCAGCTTCGACCCGACGGCTACGCAGATCAGCGGCATCCAAACTATTCACGGAACCGCGAAAAATATCAGCATTAATCTGAGCAACCTGACCGGCAACTTTAATATTGAAGATACTTCCGCCGGCGGCGACAACATCACCGCCAACAACGGCGCCGATACCATCACTGTCGCCAAAGGCGACGCCGTCACTGGCGGAACAGGCGGCGATACGTTCGTATTCGGCGGCGGCGCCGGCGATGGAAGCGGGTCGTCGGTCGCCAATACCCTGACAGGTCTGATCAGCGGCGACACCATCCAGGATGCGGCGGCTACTTTAGTCGTGGGCGGCACGTCCGCGGCGGCGACAAAAACCATCGCCTCCATAGACAGTACCGGCGACGCTACCTTTAACACCGCAACTTCTACAACGTTATTTGCGGAAGTAGCCGCTATCGTGCAATCCTTTGCCGATGGCGCGGGCGGCGAGAAAGCCGGCGATTTCGCTTTCTTCACCAATGGCGGAACCGAGTATCTGTTCATCTCCGGTACAAACGGCGCTACCAGCGCGACCGGGGCCGACACGCTGATCCAATTGGTGGGCGTTAGCAGCGAACCTAACCATACCCTGGATGTAAACGGCATACACATCACGTCCGCTGTTCCTGTATAAGGTTACGGCAATTCCTTGAACCCATCCCCGCCGCCGGCTGCATGCCGACGGCGGGGAAGCGGGTATAAACACAACTACCCCCCTAATTAACCGTTAACAGGCAAGTATTCGAAATTGAACTAGAATTTTAAGACGTGATCATCCAGGGGGTTTAAAGATGAAAACACTCTTAAAAATCGCCTTATTCAACATAATCGCCGGGGCCGGTATTTTGTCCGCCCAAGCTTCGCCGACTTGCAATACCACGCTTAATTCAAACCCGTTGACGGCTAATCAAACGATACCACTGAATGGCTGTATTAATTTCAACACCGGGAACCTGACGATAGCCGCAAAAGTCAGCGGAAAAAAGCTAAAAATAAATCGAAAATTTGCTTAAACAACTCTTGTTGAATGAGAGGGTAGAAATAGAAAAATTACATATTTTTGCAATTGCCTTAAGCTACGATTGCATTGATAGCAAATAAATCCCGGAGAGTTCCATGCCAAGTTTAGTTGTTAGAAATCTTGACGAATCAATCATAAAGGCGCTGAAGCAACGAGCCGTGGAACATCAACGTTCGACGGAAGCCGAACACCGCGCCATTTTGGCGGAAGTTTTGCTAAAACCGCCACGTAAATCGTTCGCTGAAGCATTAGCAAATATTCCTAATGTTGGCGCCGATGCCGACTTCCAGAGAGTCAACGATGATACTCGCGTTGCCGATGTATTTAATTGATACCATGGAGCAGTTCTTCTAACCCTTTGTCTCGCGCCATGGTTACTTGATCCAATAAGTGATTGAAACGAATGCTATACGGTTTTATTCTATCCTAACGACAGCTATCTGGACGTTTTTATCCAACCAAATAACAGCTATAAAAGGAAGATTCAGTTCGAGAGTTCCAGTTCGTCCGCCAAAGTGAAGTATCGGCCGGGAGCGGTCAATCAGTCTTTTTTTAAATGGCGGGTTTAACCCCTTTCTAAGACAATCCTCGTAGCCTCGGGAAGCGTAACCGAGGGAAAAATGCTCCGCTATACCGAAAGCTTATCATTCCCACGATTGCGCTGACGCTAATCGTGGCTACGCGGGCTGAACAGGCGCGGTCGACGCCAAAGGACGGGCATGGATACAGAACACATCCTTTTGTCTAATATTTGCCGGTTAATGAAACATTTTTTTTGGGGTTAAAGGAAAAGATGTCGTAAAATTTACAGCTTTTACGTGCTTAGTAATGCAATCACTACTTGATCTTTTTGGCGTTAAAGACTTTATTCCACATGGCTATTGTTTATCGTGGAGTCCAGTTTTGCTTTGGCTGCATGTGATATCCGATCTGCTGATTGCTGTCGCCTACTATTCCATTCCGCTAATTATTATCTATTTTGTCCGTAAGCAAAAAGACCTGCCTTACCCGTGGTTAGCTTTAATGGTTGCTGTATTTATTTTATCCTGCGGCACTACGCACTTACTATCAGCTATTACAATTTGGATACCAGTCTATTGGTTTGACGGTTTGATTAAAGCCATTACGGCTATTTTGTCGATTTCTTCCTCGGTATTGATGCTATGGATTGTTCCAAAGGCCTTATCCTTACCAAGTGCAAAACAATTGCAATATGAAATACAACGAAGAATAAAAGTCGAAGCGCAGTTACAATTATTAGCTAATACTGCAACAGAGGCCCTAAAAGAGCACAAGCAACTTAACGAAGCCATTTTAAACAGTGAGAAGGAATTTCGCTCGTTGGCCGAAGCCATGCCACAGATCGTCTGGGTCACCCGTGCAGACGGCTGGAACACTTATTTTAACCAGCAGTGGGTCGAATACACCGGCATGACGTTGGAAGAAAGCTACGGACATGGCTGGAATACTCCTTTTCATCCCATCGACCAGCAACGCGCATGGGATGCTTGGCATAACGCCGTAAACAATAATGGCTCCTATAGCCTTGAATGCAGGCTACGCCGTTTCGATGGCGTTTATCGCTGGTGGCTAATTCGTGGAGCGCCTGTTACTGATGAGGTTGGAAAAATTTACAAGTGGTTTGGGACCTGTACGGATATCCACGATATCAAAACCATAGAAAATGAACTGCGGGAAAACCGAGAGCTTTTAAGCAACATCATCGACAGCACGCCTTCTTTTATTTTTGCTTTAGATTTGCAACAACGATTCACACTGTTGAATGAAGCAATGGCGAAATTCTTTGGAGCGTCTAAAGAAAACATATTGGGCAGAACTATTTGCGATTTTTTTCCAAAGGAAATTGCCGATACGCTTATGGCGGCTAACAGCAATATTATGGCGTCAGGGGAGTCAATGTCTTTTGAAGAGACAGTGATGACGAATGTCCACAACGATCCGCGGATTTTGATGACCTCAAAATTTCCATTACTTGATGTCCAAGGGGAGATCATTGGTGTGGGTGGCGTGGCCACGGATATCACTGAACAGAAGCGCACCGAACAGGAGTTACTTATTGCGGCTATCTTCAAAAAAAACCGCGCCCAGTTTGAAGCCTTTATCAATCATGCGCCTATCAGCATGGCTATGTTTGACCGGAATATGAACTATCTCTCCACCAGTGGCCGGTGGTTAAATGACTATAGCCGAGGTTATGCTAATCTAGTTGGACTTAATCATTACCAAGTCCACCCAGACTTACCGGAGAATTGGAAAATTGCTTATCAGCAGGGTTTGGCTGGCGTCACTTTGAAAAACGACGAAGACCTATGGATTCAGGCGGATGGCAGCAGACACTGGCTGTGTTGGGCGGTAGTGCCCTGGATCGATGAAAATAGCGAAATCGGCGGCATCATCGTCAGCGCCGAGGATATTACCAGCCGTAAGCTCAACGAAGAAAAATTAGCCGAAAAAACTCAAAAGCTCTACGAATCCGACCAGCGCAAAGATCAGTTTCTGGCGATGCTGGCCCACGAGCTGCGTAATCCCTTGGCGCCGATTCGCAACGCCGCGGAAATCCTGAAACGAACGGACTTGGAGCCTGATCGGATAGCCTGGTGCAGCCGTATTATTGACCGCCAAACCGAACATATGGTCGGTATAGTGGATGATTTGTTGGATGTTTCCCGTATCAACCGGGGTTTGATCGAACTGAACAAAGAATCTTTGGATATAAGGGACGTTATTCTTCCCGCTATAGAAAGCTGCAGGCCCTTGATTGACGCCAAGCGGCATGAGTTCCGCCTGCAACTTCCGCCTGAGCCTTTATGGGTAGAAGGCGACCGGATTCGGCTGACCCAGGTTGTAGCGAATCTTATCAACAATGCCGCTAAATACACCGAAGAAGGCGGGCGTATTAATTTATCCGTTGAACTCTCCGAAGAAATGGTCTGTATTAAGGTGCTGGACAACGGCTGTGGAATTGATCCCGCCGATTTACCCAATTTATTCGACTTGTTCTACCAAACCGATCGAAATCTTGACCGTTCCCAAGGCGGCTTGGGCATTGGTTTGTCTCTTGTTAAGAACCTGGTGGCGAAGCATGGCGGCAATGTGCGGGCCTTGAGCGCCGGACGTGGCCAAGGGAGCGAATTTGTGGTTCGGCTACATCGCCATGTTCTTGATAAACCAGTGGCGGTCTGTACGGCCGCGTTAACTGTCCCACCTCAAAAAAAACTTCGCATCCTGCTGGTGGACGACAATCGCGATGCGGCTGAAAGCCTGGCTATAGTGCTAAAGATTGATGGACATCATGTGCAGACAGCCTATGATGGTCCTGCCGCACTGGAATTAGCGCGAGCCGAACGGCCCGATGTCATCCTGCTGGACATCGGGCTGCCGGGGATGAACGGTTACGAGGTGGCCCAAGAGATACGGCGGTACGGCGAACTGGAACGAACCCTACTGATCGCCTTGACGGGTTATGGGCAACGGAATGATCTGGAAAAGTCACGCGCCGCCGGGTTCGATGCACATCTGGTCAAACCACCCAATCTTGAAATGCTGCGCAAATTGCTTGCTGAGCATGAAGGTAGGTGAAGCGTACACAGCGAACCATGTAGGTCACAGGGGAATGCCAACAAGGCAAATGGCGACGTCTTGCATCCGACGGAAGCCCATACAACAAAATCGTTTATGGTGAGATTCTGGAGGATTTGCCGGTGTTAAGGCGTGACATGTGTGGAGAGAAATGACAGGAACTTGTGAGACCCATAACACTCCTGGGAGCAAGATAAATTGTAATTACCCATCTACAGCCATTGATTCATCGGCTTTTTCAAAAGGGGAGCAGTTAAGACGCTTAAAAATACCGCGCCACTTTAAAAAAAATACTCGCCGCTTGCGGTAGGCTGCCGAAGTCGGTGTGCGGGCCGCCGAGATCGGCGCTGGCGAGCGCGCCCACCGTCCAGGCGTTCGATAGGTAATAATCGGCGGTTAACTGCGCCAGGCCGGACATATCGTATAAATCGGCGTAGACAAAACCGGTGAGCTGCAGTTTCGGGATAAAGGCGTCGGCCCAGTCGGCGCGCAATACCGCCGAGTGCTTGCCCACCGGTTCCTGTTGCTCCTGCGCATAGGCGCGGATAAACCATAACTCGGCGGCGGCCGGCGAGGCGCCGGAAAGACCGCCGCCGGCGCCGAACCAATTATTCCAGTCCCGGCCCGAAAACCCGGCTTGGTGATAATGGTATTCCAGATTGAAGGTGATTTTGCTTGGCGCCGTATAAGAGGCGCCGACGGATAAATCGTTCCGGAAGCTCAAGCGGCTGTCGGCGGGAATCACGTCCGGCGCGCCCATGGGTAAACTACCGGTCGCGCGGCCATAGCGCAACGCCTCGTCTATCAGCCCGCCGCGCGAGCCGCCCGCCCATTCGGCATAGGCGACGACGCTTTGGCCCAGGCTCGCGGCCAGATTCGCGCCGAAACTACTGCGGCCGCCCTCATGATAAAACAGCAGTTCCGGGCTGAAATTCTCGGCGATATCGGCGCTGCCCTTGAGGAGCAGCCGGCCGTCGGCGTTGGTGCGGTCGAAAGAAGGATCCAGGCTGCGCAGATCGGTATTGACATAGACCTGGCTAGGCTGGGAGACCTTGGGCGCGAAAGCCGCCATTAGCGCGCCGCCGGCCCAGATATGCTGGGCGCGGAGCATTAACGCGCCGAGCCGGTCTTCGCGCAGTATGGACGGATCGGCGGACAACGGCGCGACCACCGCGCGGGTTTTGAAGAAATCGGTCGGATTATAGCCCGCCGCCACGCCGCTTTTCACGTTGATGCGGCCGGCGTCCAGATAGACGCGCTCGTACGGCTCCCAGCTCAGAAAGCCCTCCCGGAAACTGTTGAGGATATTTTCGCGGCCCGGCGCGGGCAGGTCGTTCTCGGCGCGCAAATTGAAGCGGTCGCTCAGCGTCAAATTGAGCCGCTCGGCTAGCGCCCACTCCTTACGCACGTCCAGAAACAAACGTTCCTGCCAGTTAAACGGCGCGGGCGGCGGATAAGGCGTAATCAGCCCGCTCCGTAGCGACGACAGCGTGTAAACGTTTTGCAGATAAATGCGTTGACGCTTATCCGCCGCGCCGGCCGCGGCCAGCGGCGTTTCAGAGGCGTTAGGAATAAGGTCGAGATCGCTGTTCTCGTCGGCAAGCGCCGGCGGGCAGGACAGTATCAGGCCTATCAGCCCTAACAGTCCCAAGCCGCTGGCGCGCGCTTTCATTCATTTCTCAGCCGCGGCAGGTATTCGCGTTGAAACCAGGCGTCCGGCAGCTCCTGGTAGCGGTAATCGCTAAACTTGAAAGTGGTGGCCAGCGATTTGTCGACCGCGTCGATGATGACGCCTTCGCTAGGCCTGACCAGGCCCAGATTTTCCTCGAAGCCCCGGTAATAGAGAATTTTCAGCAAACGGCCGCTGTCCGCGTAGAATTTAGCCTTGATCGGCCGGTTGCTATCGTGCTCCACCCAATATTCGACGCGATTGTAAGTCGCCAGATCGTTAGTCGCCTTCATATCCAAATGCCAGCATTGGCGGTCTTTGCGCTCGGTGTCCTGGATGACCTCGTCGCCGACCAATTCGCCGTTGTAGTCGACGGCCAGATTAACCGTCAGAATATCGCCGATGGCCGCCTGGCCGATCAGGCGCTGCTGCGGAGAAATACGGACGCTGGCTTTGGAGTTCGGGTCGAAGAACCACATGACCAGACCGTCCAGCAGCACGATCTTGCCTTCGTCGCGCGGCGGCTCGATATAGCGGATCAGATTGCGGAACTGCCGGCTGGCCGAATCTTCCTTGGCGTACACCGTCAGCATGTTTTGATTGTTCGCTTTGCCGGCGATATATTCGATCAGCGTGACGGTGGTGCGGAACGGCTGATCCGGATTCCTGATTTTATCCGAGGCCGCCACGATTTCCCGGGCGGTCTCCGCCCACGCCGCGCCGCAAGCCAGCAACAGCGCCAGCATGGCCGGAACGGTAAGCCTAGGCATGGCGGCCCGCTCAAACATGGCGCAAAGCGTCGACTATCGGCAGCCGCGCCGCCCGGTTGGCGGGCAGCAGGGCGGCCAGCGTCGCCGCCAGCGCGAGCCCGGCCCAAACGCCGCAAACCATCAAGAGGCTGCCGAACAGATCGAGCCGGAACGGAATCGGGTTTGAGTTGCCGGGCGGAATCCAGGTCAATTCGGCGCTGTTGACGCCAATCACGACCAGGCTGGCCAGAATCAAGCCGGCGCTGGCCCCTATCGCGCCTATCAGCGAGCCTTCCACCAGGAACTGGCGGCGGATGCCGCTGCGCCGGACGCCCATCGCCCGGACGGCGCCGATCTCGCTGGTGCGCTCCATCACGTTCATGGTCATGGTGTTAACCACGGCGAATAACACGATCACAGTCATAATTATCATGATGAATAGAAAGATAAAGTTGAACATGTTGACGACCTGTACGTAGAATGGCGTCAATTGCGCGAAATCGAGCACTTCCAGATCGAGGTTATGTTCTTTCAGCAAGTCTGTCAAGCGGTTACGGGCCAGGCCGATGTCTTCGCTGCGGTTAAGCTGCAGGACGATGCCGGTGGCTTTGTGCTCGCCGCGTCCGTAGACCAGCTGTTGCGCCAGCCCCAGGCGCATGGCGATATAGTTGTCGTCCATCTCCTTAATCCCCTGCGGCTCGACGCCGGCGACGCGCAGGCTGACCACGTTCGGCGCGCCGCCGGCGGTCGCCGACAGCAGCTCCAGGCGCGGCATGCCGTTCGGCGCGCCGCCGCCGTCCGGCGCATCGCGTTGCGCCAATTCATAGATGTCGGCGTTTAGCGGCGCGCCGGCCGCCGCCGTCCGGTTCGCCGGCGGCGCCGGGCAGTTTTCCAGCTGCAACGCCGCGCAAACCCCAAGTATGCGCGCCAAGCCGCCGCCGATCAAGCCGATCGACTCGTCGTCGCCGTCGAAGCGGGTGTCGGGTACGAATTTGCGGCTGGCCCCGAATTCGTCCCAGAGCAGCATGCGGTTGCGGTCGGCCGGAACCAGCCCCAAGCCGATAAAGGTTTTCGCGGCGTTGTTCGCCCCTTCGAAATTGCCGGCGATGCCAACCAGCGACTGTCTGGGCGTGATGACCCTGATCAGCGGTTTCAATTCGGCGTCGTTGACGATCAGATCCATGACCTGCCGGTAGTTGTCTATCGAATAAGCGGAAGGATTGCCGGCCCCGAATTGGTAATAACCGTTGTGGAACACGCTCAGATGGCCGATACGCTGCACCAGATGCGTCTCGAATCCGGAGAACAAATAAGTGGTGAAAGAGCCGTACACCAGCAAAGCCAAAGCGCCCACCGCCACCGCCGAACCGGTCATCGCCGAACGGCGCCGGTTGCGCAGGATATTCCTGAAAGCAATCTTAAAAAACAAGGTCATTGTATTTCTCCGCCGGGCTCGCCGGTTAATCGGCCGTCACGAATGGTAAATATACAATCCGCATGCGACATCAGATGCGGGTCGTGCGTCGAAAACACGAAACTGGTGCGGTACTCGCTTTGTATGCGGTGCATCAGAGCTATGATGGCGGCGCCGGTTTCGGTATCGAGATTGGCGGTCGGTTCGTCGGCGAGGATAAGGTCGGGCTCTTTAACCAAAGCTCTGGCGATGGCCACGCGCTGCTTCTGGCCGCCGCTGAGCTCGTTCGGCCGTTGCCGGGCTTGGCCGGCCAGCCCCACCGCCTCCAGCATGGCCAGGGCGCGCCCGCGCCGCTCCGCCGCCGGTATGCCGACCAGCAGCAGCGGGTATTCGACGTTTTCGTAGGCGGAAAGCACCGGCACCAGGCTGAAGCCCTGAAACACAAAGCCGATATGCCGGGCTCTAAAGTCGGCGAGGGCATCGTCGCTTAAAGCGGCTATGTTTTGCCCGCATACTTCCACGCCGCCGCTGTCCGGAACATCGATACAGCCGATCAGATTCAGCAGCGTGGTCTTGCCGCTCCCGGATGGCCCAACAACCATGGAAAAGCCGCGCCGCCCGATATTCAGGCTAACGCCTCTTAGAGCAGGAACCGCAAAAGCGCCGGCCTGATAAGTCTTGACGACATCGGTCAGCCGTACTACAGGGTCTGTTGCATCGTTTTGCATGGCGTCTCCTGAAGATTTGCCGTGGATAAGAACCAATACCGTTAAGTTAAGCCTGGAACAACCTGGGGTGAGGGGATCAAATTAAAGATTTCACAAACCAATAAAAAAGCCTTATTTTTAACCTGTTAAATTCAAAGCTATAAAAAACGTAATTATTCAGCGAATTTTAGGTTGTGTCGGCAACCCGGCTTTTGACGCCGGAGCGCCTAGCAGAGGACGCTGTGAATACATCCCTGTAGCTTTCGCCCGGCCTCGATGCCGGTCAAACCTCTGCTAGGCGCTCCGGCGCCAAAAGCCAAGTTGATCAGCTATCGGCAGGTTTTTATTAATTTAAAAACCTCTGTTGACAGTGACTAAAAAACTGAAGGCAATTTTATGGTACCAATTGGTACCATGTCAATAGTTTTTCCGCTTTATGCCTGCGGTTTTGGATGGAGCGTCAGAAACGCGGCGGCGGCCTTCAGCGCCCGCGCCTCGATTTCCGCCGGCCCCGGCGGCGTGGCGACGCCCAGCAGCAGATTGATTAAAAGATCGCCCCACAGCAGGGCCATAAACTGTTCGGCGCTTGCAAGCGGATTGCCGGCGCCGATAAGTCCCGCCGCTTGCGCTTGAGCTAATATTTCCGCAAGCGCGGCGCGCGTTGCCCGGCGGGCTTCCGAATCGAGCGCTTGCGCGACTTCGGGCGCGCGTACCGCTTCCGCGATAGCCAGCCGGTAAACGGCGATGACCTCCGGTTGACTTATTTCGTCGATAAGAATCGCTCCAAAGCTGGAGAGAGCGCGGGCAAGCGCGTCACGGTCATGGGCCGCCGGCAAATCGGCCGGCAACCGCATTCTAATCGTGCGCGAAGCAATGCAAGCGACCAGCATGGCTTGTTTGTTGGCGAAATGGGCGTATAGCTCGCGCTTGGAAACTTTCGCGCGCGTGGCGATCTCCAGGGTGCTGGCGCCGGCGTAACCTTTTTCGGTAAAAGCCCGATAGGCGGCGTACATAATGCGCTCGCGCACCGGCATATCGGCGTCCGAACTACCATGCGTTTCCTGTTTTTTCCTAAGCATGGCGTTGGATTCGCGATCTGAATTAATTGCTAGTCAGACCCTCTGCGCCGTTTTATTTTTTCGCTCCAGCCTCGATAAGCAGAGTCTCCACTTCTGTATGATCATTCCGGGCCGCCGCCGTCAACGCGGTAGAGCCGTCTTGCTTTTTGGCGTTGACATTGGCCCGCTTATGGAGCAGCTCCCGCACGACTTCTAGGTGACCGTTTTGAGCCGCCGCGATTAACGCGGTTGTTCCGTCATCCTTTTTGGCGTTGATATTGGCGCGTTTCTCGAGCAACGCCCGCACGACCTCTTTGTTGCCATTCTGAGCCGCCGCCATCAATGCGGTTGCGCCGTCCTTCTTTTTGGCGTTGACGTCGGCCCGTCTATCGAGCAGCGCCCGCACGATTTCCGGGCGGCCATTCTGAGAGCCCGCTATCAACGCGGTTAAACCGTTGCCGGTCGCGGCGTTCACATTTGCTCCCTTCTCAAGCAGAGCCTGCACGACCTCTAGGTGACCATTCTGAGCAGCCCCCATTAACGCGGTTTCGCCGTCCTTCGTCGCGGCGTTTACATCGGCCCCGTTCGCCAGCAGCGTCTGCACGGCCTCTTTGTGGCCGTGCTGAGAGGCCGCCATCAACGCGGTGGCGCCGTCATTCTTTCTAGCGTTGACTTCGGCCCCTTTTTCGATCAGCATTTGCACGATCTCTTGGCGGCCGTTATATGAAGCCGCCATCAAAGCGGTTACGCCGAGGCCATTCACTTTGGCGTTGACGTCGGCCCCCTTATCGAGCAGAAGCTGCACGGCCTCTTTGCGGCCATGCTGAGCAGCCGCCATCAACGAGTTGATGCCGGCGTTATTTTGGGCGTTGACATCGGCCCCCCTATCCAGCAGCGTTTGTACGACCTCGGTGCGTCCGTTCTGAGAGGCGGCCATCAACGGGATTCCGCCGTCATTCCTTTTGGCGTTGATATCGGCTCCCTTATCGAGCAGCGCCTGTACGATCTCTTTGTGACCGTTTTCGGAGGCTAAATGCAACGCGCTGACGCCGATATTCATCTGGGCGTTGGCGTCGGCCCCCTTGTCGAGCAGAAGCTGCACGGCCTCTTTGTAACCGTTACGAGAGGCCGCCATCAACGGTGTGAAGCCGGTCGCCGTTCCGGTATTTACATTGGCCCCATTATCGAGCAAAAAACGCATGGTCTCGGTCTGACC
>JBEKBU010000133.1:0-11544 GCA_050015235.1 Methylomonas sp.
CACCATTATCGACATTAATGCCCGTAAAGCCGTGCAAAAAATTAAGGTCGGCGTGGAGCCGGAAGGCGTGGCGGCTAGCCTCGATAACCGTTGGGTGGTGAGCGCTTCGGAAACCACGAATATGTTGCATTGGATAGACGTTAAATCCAGGCAAATCGTGGAAAACACCCTGGTCGACGCCAGGCCGCGCGCGGTTGCGTTTACCGCCGACAGCCGGGAATTATGGGCGACTTCGGAAATGGCTGGAACCGTGCAAGTTTTGGACGCCGACAGCCGGCAAATTCTGCATGTCGTCAAATTCGCCGTGCCGGGCGTTAACGCCGAGCAAATTCAGCCGGTAGGCGTGGCGATCGACAAGGAGCGCCGTTTTGCTTATATCGCCTTGGGCGCCGCCAATCGGGTCGCGGTTGTCAATGCCCAGACTTATCAAGTCGAGAAATTTTTTCTGGTCGGGCAACGGGTGTGGAATATTGCTTTTTCTCCCGATCAAAAACGTCTTTATACCGCCAACGGCTTGAGCAACGATGTCTCCATTATCGATCTGGCCGAGCGGAAAGTGACGAAATCCGTTCCGGTAGGGCGCGAGCCCTGGGGCTTGGCGGTTAAACCATGACGGGTTTGTCCTTGCAGGTTGAAAATTTATGTTTCGCTTACGGTGCGAAACTAGCACTGGATAATGTCAATTTTAACGTACGATCGGGCGAATGCGCTATTTTGCTGGGCCCGAACGGCGCCGGCAAAAGTACTTTGTTCGCGTTGATCACGCATTTGTACGAAAGCCGCCAGGGCCGCATCTTGTTATGCGGTTTCGACATTAAAACGCAAAGCCGGCAGGCCTTGGCCCATTTAGGCGTGGTGTTTCAGCAAACCACGCTCGACCCGGATTTATCCGTTACGCAAAATCTACGCTATCATGCGGCGCTGCACGGTATTAGCCGTAAATTAGCCGACCAGCGTATTCAGGAAGAACTGGAGCGCCTCGCCATGTTCGACCGGCGCGCCGAAAAAGTCCGGCAACTGAACGGCGGACATAAGCGCCGGGTGGAAATCGCCCGCGCCCTGTTGCATAAACCGGCGTTATTGTTGCTGGACGAACCGACGGTGGGTCTGGATATGCCTAGCCGGGAAGCCATTGTCGGCCATGTGCATAATCTGGTCAGGGAGCAGGGGCTTGCGGTGTTGTGGGCGACGCATCTGATCGATGAAATCGGCGTTGACGATAGCCTGATCGTATTGCATAAAGGCGCGATTAAAGCCGCCGGCGGACTGAATGCAGTTTTGCAAGCCACTGGGGCGGCGACGGCGGCGGAGGTGTTTACACAGTTAACCCAGGGGCGGAGCGCATGAAAGTGTTACATTATTGGCGGGCGATGGCCGGCATAGTCGGCCGCGAGCTGCTGCGGTTTTTACATCAGCGCGAACGCTTCGTATCGGCCCTGGTCAGGCCGCTGGTGTGGCTGTTCGTGTTTGCCGAAGGGTTTCGCGCCGCGTTGGGTATTATCAGCGAACCTTACGAGACCTATGTGTTGTATAAAGTCTATATCACACCCGGACTGGTGGGTATGATTTTGTTGTTCAACGGCATGCAGAGCTCGTTATCCATGGTCTACGACCGGGAAATGGGCAGCATGCGCATGCTGCTGGTCTGTCCTTTGCCGCGCTGGTTTTTGTTAAGCTGCAAACTGATTGCCGGTACCGCCGTTTCCGTGCTGCAAGCTTATGCGTTTTTAGGCATAGCCTGGCTGAATGAGATACAACCGCCGACTATGGGCTATCTCTATGTGCTGCCGGCTTTGCTGATTTCCGGCATGATGCTGGGCGCATTGGGCTTGCTGCTTTCCTCATTCATCAAACAACTGGAAAATTTTGCCGGCGTAATGAATTTCGTCATTTTCCCGGTGTTTTTTATGTCGACCGCGCTGTATCCGTTGTGGAAAATCAAGGACGCCAGCGCCTGGCTGTATCTGGTGACGCAGTATAATCCGTTTACCCAGGCC
This sequence comes from Methylomonas sp., assembly GCA_050015235.1. Taxonomy (GTDB): domain Bacteria; phylum Pseudomonadota; class Gammaproteobacteria; order Methylococcales; family Methylomonadaceae; genus Methylomonas. The sequence continues at coordinate 1,998 of JBEKBU010000133.1, forward strand.
GTGGAGCTGATACGCTTTGCCCTGTATGCGCAATATAATCAAACCGCATTGTTATCCACCGCCGCGGCGCTGCTGATATTCATGAGCGCGGCGATAGTGGGTTATAACCCGTCGAAAGGCATGATGGTCAGAAAGGGCGGGGGTGATTAATTGAACGTTGCCGGTCTTATCTTTTTTGCGATTATTTAGCGATTGAAGATAGGGCGTCAGCTACCCGGCGCCAACCGCCCAGGCTGTCTGGTATCGGTAGGTTTTTGAAAGAGCGATAAAATGTAGGGCGGGTTAGATGCGCGCACAAGGACTCTTTTTTTGCTAACGCCACCTGCGCGCATCGTAACCCGCCATGGCTTAAAAGGATCTTTGTATTACGCCTAATAATATCCGCCTTTAGTTATTCAAGAACGGGGGGTAGGATGATTAAAGTCTTGTTGAGTTTGTTCGTGTAGCAGTTCAAGCAGAAATTCAGGCGCAAGGTCGGCCCCGTTGGCCCATGCGACAGTTTTCATCACGGGGTGTTGATAGGCGGTTGCGAATTGCGTTTTGTCCTTTAGCGGTTCAAACATTTCGCCCCATAGTTCTTGTCTCAAATCCACTTGACCGGATTCGCCATTGTTAAAGGCGAGCCAAATTCGATAGTCATCCAAATATTTAACTTCGGTGGTGTGTAAAATCATGTCGATTATTCCAAAGGTTCAATCGTATTCAAGGGTTTTCGTTGTTGCGCCAGTTCCCAATCTTCAAGCAATTCATCATGATGAATCATCAGCCATTCAAATACAAGGGATAGGGCTCTGTTAGGCAAACTGCCGTTCAAAACCTTGCCGTTAAGGCCCACCAAAGCTTCATGTTCACCATAACTGGCGTGAATAAGCGGCGGGTTATGGTCTCGCCAATTCATATAAATGATGATGCCAAAGAAACGCGCCAATTCCGGCATAATTGTTCTTGAAGTTTCGTTTGTAAAAGTTTAGCATCATTCGATGTTGCTCCGGTTAAGAGCCGTAGTAAGCTAATCAAGCCAATTAAAAAGATTTGTTGGTATCTACTCATTGGAAATTACCTGTTTTTTATTATGCAACAATTGTCCGTAAAGCATAAGGATAACGGCGTTTCACTATTTACTCCCCGCTTCTATTCAATGAAAAAGCTGTCGAAGCATTGACAATTCCGGCGCCGCATGAGTTAAGCTACGCGTATGTAAGAAATTTCATCCGATTTGCCCGCCAATTTATGATTAGGAACAGCTATGCTTGAAGAATACAAAAAACACGTCGCCGAACGCGCCGCCGAAGGCGTGGCGCCTAAACCCCTGGATGCTACGCAAACCGCTGCGTTGGTTGAGTTGCTGAAGCAACCGCCCGGCGGCGAAGGGCCATTTCTGCTGGATTTGCTGGCTAACCGCATTCCGGCCGGCGTCGACGAAGCGGCTTATGTTAAAGCCGGTTTTCTAACGGCTGTAGCGAAAGGGGAGGCGGCGTCTCCATTATTGACGCCGGCCAAGGCCGTGGAATTACTCGGTACCATGCTCGGCGGCTATAATGTCGCGCCTTTGATCGAATTTTTAGACAGGCCGGAGCTGGCTGACATCGCCGCTCGCGCATTGGCGCGGATTTTGTTGATTTTCGACGCCTTTCACGATGTTGAGGAAAAAGCCGCAGCCGGTAATGCTTACGCCAAGCAGGTGCTGCAATCCTGGGCGGATGCGGAATGGTTCACTGAACGGCGGCCGGTTCCTGAGAAAATGACGGTCGCGGTATTTAAAGTCAGCGGCGAAACCAATACCGACGATTTATCGCCGGCGCAGGACGCTTGGTCGCGCCCGGACATTCCCTTGCACGCCAAAGCCATGCTGAAAATGCCGCGTCCGGGCATTATCCATGCCGAACAACAGATCACGGAATTAAAATCGGCCGGTTTTCCGGTCGCTTACGTCGGCGACGTGGTCGGCACCGGCTCTTCGCGTAAATCCGCCACCAATTCGGTGCTCTGGCATATGGGCGACGATATTCCCCATATACCGAATAAACGCGCCGGCGGCGTCTGCATCGGCGGCAAAATCGCGCCGATTTTTTTCAATACCATGGAAGATTCCGGCGCCTTGCCGATCGAATGCGACGTCACGCAATTGCGCATGGGCGACATCATCGATATTTATCCGTATCAAGGGGTCATTAAAGCGCATGCCGGCGGCGCCGAAATCGCGCGTTTTAGTTTAAAAACGCCGGTATTGCTGGATGAAGCGCAGGCCGGCGGCCGTATCGCCTTGATCATCGGCCGCGGATTGACGGACCGGGCCCGCTCGGTTTTGGGTTTACCGGTCTCCACCGTGTTCCGGCGTCTGGCCGCCGCCGCCGATTCCGGCAAAGGCTATACGCTAGCGCAAAAAATGGTCGGCAAAGCCTGCGGATTGGCCGGCGTAAGGCCAGGCGGTTATTGCGAGCCGCATATGACGACGGTGGGTTCTCAGGACACTACCGGCCCCATGACCCGTGACGAATTGAAAGATTTGGCCTGTTTGGGTTTTTCCGCCGATCTGGTGATGCAGTCGTTTTGCCATACCGCGGCCTATCCTAAACCGGTGGATGTGGAAATGCAGCATAGCTTGCCGGATTTTATCATGACGCGCGGCGGGGTGTCGTTGCGGCCGGGAGACGGCGTCATTCATTCCTGGCTGAACCGCATGTTGCTGCCCGACACAGTGGGAACCGGCGGCGATTCGCATACGCGTTTCCCTATCGGCATATCGTTTCCGGCCGGCTCCGGTCTGGTCGCATTTGCGGCGGCTACCGGCGTAATGCCGCTGGATATGCCGGAATCGGTGCTGGTGCGATTCAGCGGCGTCATGCAGCCGGGAATTACCTTGCGGGATTTGGTGAACGCGATTCCGTATGCGGCTATTCAACGCGGCTTGCTGACGGTGGCGAAAGAGGGCAAGAAAAACGTTTTTTCCGGGCGGATTCTGGAAATCGAAGGCTTGCCGGATTTAAAAGTCGAGCAGGCGTTCGAATTATCCGACGCCTCCGCCGAACGTTCCGCCGGCGGTTGCACGATTAAGCTGAATGAAGCGCCGATACGCGAATATTTGCAGTCCAATATCACTTTGCTAAAATGGATGATAGCGGAAGGCTACGGCGATGCGCGCACTTTGCAGCGCCGGATCGCCGCCATGCAAGAATGGCTGGCTAAACCTGTCTTACTGGAAGCGGATGCGGACGCCGAGTATGCGGAAATTATCGACGTCGATATGAACCTTATCACCGAGCCGCTTCTGGCTTGCCCTAACGATCCGGACGATATTAAACCGTTGTCGGCGGTGGCGGGTACTAAAATAGACGAAGTGTTCATCGGTTCCTGCATGACGAATATTGGCCATTTCCGGGCGGCCGGAAAATTATTGGAAACAGCCAATTCGTTACCGACCAAGTTATGGGTGGCGCCGCCGACTAAAATGGATCAGAATCAATTGATAGAAGAGGGGTATTACGGCGTGTTCGGCAAGACCGGCGCCAGGATGGAAATGCCGGGTTGTTCGCTGTGCATGGGCAATCAGGCGCGGGTAACGGACGGCTCCGTGGTCGTATCTACGTCCACGCGGAATTTTCCAAACCGTTTGGGGAACGGGGCGCAGGTATATTTGGCTTCGGCGGAACTGGCGGCGGTCTGCTCCTTGCTGGGGCGGATACCGGAGCCGGACGAATATTTGCAGTATGCCGGGCTGCTGGCTGAGAGCAGCGCGGATACCTACCGCTATTTGAATTTCGACCGGATCGAAAGTTATCGGGCTAAAGCGGAGCCGGCCGGGTAGAACCGATGCGGGCAATTCCGCAAAACAAATGCATATATCAATTAATTGCTTGAAATTTAATGGAAAATCCTGTACAATTTTGTTTGATTTTTTAATTATTCAGCGATTTATAAGATAGCGTCAGCTATTCGGTTATAGTCGCCGGAGCACCCTAGCCGAGGACGCTGTGAATACCTCCCTGTAGCTTTCGCCCGGCGTCCATGCCGAGCAAACCTCGGCCAGGGCGCTCCGGCGACTATAACCAAGGTGGTCAACTATCTGAAAGCTTTTGTAGGTTGGTCGGACGGTGAATAATTATGCAGGGTAATCACATTATCGTTCTTGATTAGCAATCTCTCGGCTAAGGCGTAACTGCTAGCGTAGGGTGGGCATAACAATGCCCATGCGTTTAGGCTTTGAACCAACGCGGACACGGAAAATATGCGCCCGAACTAATGTTGGATACGGAATCGCCTATTGGTTTAAGCGCGGAATCTTGCTAATCAGACGATTGTTTTGTAAATTAAGCGGCTATTTTTGTGCGTTTATAGGATTAGAATGTATATGTGGCTAAAATTGATAGAGGGAATTTTTGAACATAGAATCTGACATGCCGGTTTTTTCGTTAGGATTTACATTGCTGGAGTTATTGATTACGGTCGCGACTGTCGGCATACTGGCAGCCATGGCCGTTCCCAGCTTTAACTCTTTATTGGTGCAAAACAGAGCCGTCGGATTTACCAATCAGCTCGCCGCCGCAATCAATCAGGCCCGGTCGGAGGCTGTCAAACGGGCTAAGCCGGTTTCGATTTGCATGCTGGATCCGAGCACGCAAGCTTGCGCAAATGCAGCCACAACCAGCCTGGGCTGGCAATACGGCTGGCTGATGTTTGTCGATAATGGAGCGCTGGGCGATTTTTCCACGCCCACCGATATCGAGATTAAAGCCGGGGCGCCATCGGGGGCTTGGATGAATTTTAATCCGCCGCCGCCATCCACAGCCCCAGCCCCCTATGAAACAAATATCGGCACTTTTATCAATTTTTTGCCCAGCGGTTTCGTCAATCCGGCCAGTTTTAGCGCCGGAGCCACCAGCGGCAGTTATTTAAATTGCGCGTACGATCTTGCCGGACAGAGCGCCCCAGTGCCCCGCACCATCAGTATCAATAGCGTCGGACGTGTGTCTATTTCGTCCGCCGGAGTTTGTCCATGAAAAAATGGTCATTTCCGTTTATCCGCCAATCCGTTTTTACCTTGTTGGAAGTCTTCGTCACCATGGCGATTGTCGGCGTGGGTTTGCTGGGGCAGGCGGCGATCATGGCGCAGTCCGCCAAGTCGGTAAACGCCGCTTTTTACCGGAGCGTCGCCTCCTTTTTAGCTGACGATTACCTGGAGCGCATGCGTATGAATACCGGTTTGGCGATTCCGGCTTCTTCATCGGCCACCGGAAGTTTTAATATAGCCGCCGGCAACGCGCCGGCCGTCAATTTGACCGCCGGCGGCATAGCCTATTACGAAGTCAACGATTGGCTGAATAATGTCACTACCATGCTGCCTAACGGTCAGGCCGTTGTTACTGTAGACGCCTCCCGCAACGTGACGATGACGATTTCATGGACCGAGCTCGCCAAAGGCCCGGACGCGCTAAACAACGCGCAGGCCACGACCTTTACCACCAAAAGCGTATTATGAAAACAGCGCCGGTTAGCCGAAATTTTAAATATGGACGGCGCACAATCGCGCGCGGCGTGTCGCTGATAGAGCTGATGGTGGCGCTGACGCTGGGCCTGATTATTTTGAGCGGGCTGGGTTATTCCTATGTCGCCACCCGGCAAGGTTTCCGCGAGCAAGAGGCCTTGTCGCAGATGCAGGAAGACGCGAGGCTGGCTTTCGAAATCATGCGCAAGGATATACTGATGGCGGGATACACCGGTTGCTCAAACGATCCGGCAAATTTGCCGTCGATGAATAATACCCTGGCTGTAACCGGTTCCGGCGCATGGTATCAAAACCTGTATACGCCCGCTACTTCGGCGCCCAGCCTCTATTATCCGTTATACGGTTATGAAAATAGTTACGAAACGACGATCGCCGTTTCCGCCGCCAATTACAACAGCAGCTTTCCGGCGGGCTTGACAGGAGTGACCGGATCGGTCGCCCAGGGCGACGTATTCGTAATCAAGCATGCCGACACCAGCCGGCAATTTTTCGCCACGGGCCAGCCGGCCAACGGTCCGATTCCGTTGAATACCCCGACCTATATACCGGGCGGTCAAATTCTGCTGAGCGTGCCGGCCAGCTGCGCAGGGATCGACATCTTTGCCGGCAATTCGGCTGTCTGTACCGGAAATAATTGCAATTCCAATAGCCTGCCCTATACTACGAAAACCGGAACAACGTTGCTGAATACCACGACCGGCTCGGTGATTTATCCGCTCAGCGCCGCCGCCTATTATATTTGCCAGCCGAACGCCACTTATAATACCTGCGCCAATACCACCGACCCGGCTTTATACCGACAGATACTGACAAACAATGGTACGCTGTCGGCGCAGGAAGTTATCAGCGGCGTTCAGGACATGCAAGTGACCTATGCGCTGGATGTCGATAATGCAGTGGATATTTACGGTAATAAAACCGCCGAATGTTATGTAACCGCCGCCGACTTGCCGCTTACCGGCGCATTAACCCGCGGAACGGTGAATTGCCCGGCGCCGCCGGCCACGCCAGCCGGCGGCGCCGGTTGGTCGAATGTGTTGGGCGTGCGCATCAGTTTATTGTTGGTTTCCCGTAGCGGCGAACCGAATATAACCACCCAGCCGCAACAGTATCAGCTGGATAATAATGATGACGGCAATACCACGGATGCTGGAGAGACTATCGCGCCAAGTGATCAACTGTTGCGTAAAGTGTTTACTTTTACTTTTGCCATCAAGAATCTTTAAATGTATCATATGCGGCTACCCCCTTACGGTATTTTAAAAGCTCAGGCCGGCGTAGTGTTACTCGCCGCCTTGATGTTTTTGATCATGCTGGCGTTACTCGCCTACAATGCCGCGCAAGTGGGCGTCATGGAGGAACGCATGGCCGGGAACAGCCACAAGCGCGATTTAGCTTTTCAATCGGCCGAGTCGGTCTTGTCTTATGTGGAAAACTCCGTGATTCCCAACATAGGCGCGACGCTTACGCAGCCTACGACTAATCTGCCGACCATCTCACAGCCTTCGCCGGGCGCCAATACCGTTTTGATCGGCGCCGGACTTTACCAGATTAACAGTTGTAACCCCAATACCTTTAATTATTGGAGTCCGAACGGCGCCGGCGATTATGACTGTAAAGGCGTATTACGGCAGTTTAACTGGAGTGCGGCCGGCGCCACTTTGTCTTACGCCGGGGCCTCGTACATAGTGGAAAGATTACCGAATGTAAACACGACTACCCAGCAATACCGGGTCACCGCTTATGGCGTCGACCCGAATAGCGCGGCGGTGGTTATTGTGCAGGCCATGTATGCTTATTAGCCAACAAATTTAAGGAGATAGCGGATGAAAAGCGCTTTAACGAAAAGTCTTAACTTGGCTGTTATGTTACTCCAGTTAGGGGGGGGCGTTATATTGCTTGGCTTCAGCTCCATACCGTGCGGTTTTGCCCAGTTCGGTTCCGGCGGAACGACGACTACGCCGACTACGCCATCCACGCCGTCCACACCTCCAACTGTTTCGCCCAATCCGGCCAATCCGCCTTCCAGCACTCCGCTGTTTGTAGCAAATAACACCACGCCGCTGGTGATGCTGAATATCTCCAAAGATCACCAATTATTTTTTAAAGCTTACGACGATTATTCGGACCTGAACGGCGATGGCGTTCCCGACACCACCTATAACAACAGCATCAATTATTACGGTTATTTCGACAGTTTTAAATGCTATAACTACAACGCTACGACTGCTCGTTTCGAACCGGCTTCAACCACCGGCAATTATTATTGCAACGGCAATTGGAGCGGAAATTTTTTAAATTGGGCGACCATGGCCCGGATAGATGAAATCCGCAAAATATTGTACGGCGGCTCCAGGAGCGTCGATACCGGGCAAATCACTGCCAGCAGCTCGGGCGTAAGTGCGTCTACTCCGGGCGTAACGGTTTTGTCGCGCACTTATATTCCCAACGACGCGCATAGTTTCGCCAAATTTTATAACGGTACGGATATTAACTTACTGACGCCGTTTAATCCTAGCCAAGTTACGGCGACGGTGGATGGCGTGTCCACCACGACCAGCGTCGGCGTAACTTTTTGCAATACCACGGTTTCCAGTACGGTATTATCGCAGAATGTCACCGATCCGCCAGTCATGCGCGTGGCGCTCGGCAACTATAGTATGTGGACTAATCACGAACGTTGGCAATGTAAATGGAGTACCGAATCGGCCAACACCAACGGCAACAATCCGGCCATTTCCGGGATTAACGCTTACCCGTATTTCCCCGATCCCGGCTCCATAGGCAGTAGCGTGTTGAACCAGTATAACGTTCAAGTACAAGTTTGCGTACCGGGCTTGATCAATACCGAAACCTGTAAAACTTATCCGGACGGCACGCAAAAGCCCATCGGTCTGCTGCAAATATACGGCGACAACAATGAAATGTCTTTCGGCCTGCTGACCGGCTCATACGGCGCGAATAAATCCGGGGGCGTACTGAGGAAGAATTTGTCCTCGATGAATAATGAAATAAACGTCGCCACTAACGGCACGTTTATCAATCCGCCGCCGGCCAACGGCGGTATCATCAATACCTTGGAAATATTCCGCATGTACGGTTACCGCCATGATAACGGTACTTATTTTAAGAGCGGTACGGTTTCTCAGTCCAGCGCGTCCACGCTGGATTCTCTCGGCACCACTGACGGCACCGCCAATTGCATCTGGGGATTAACCAGTTTTCCGGACGGAAACTGCAGCAACTGGGGCAATCCGCAATCGGAAATGTTTTTGGAGTCGTTGCGCTATTTAGGGAACCAGTCGGCCTCCGCCGCTTTCGTGCCTACCAGTCCGTCTGAAAGTTTTTATTTTCCCGGATTGGCTATTGCCTCTACCATCGTTTCCAGCAGTAATCCGACTATTATTCCCAGCACCCAGTGGTGCACGAAGCAGAGCTTGATCGATTTTAACGCCAGCAGTTCTTCGTACGACGGCGATCAGTTAAGCGGCATATCCGATCTCAATTCCAGTTATACAACGCCTAGCCCGTTAACCGATACGGTCGGCGTAGGCGAAAACATTAACGGTAATTCTTATTTTGTAGGTTCAACCAATCTTAACGGCAGCGGCGTTACCAATAATCAATTATGTACGCCCAAAACCGTTAACTCTCTTAGCAGCGTAAACGGCACCTGTCCGGATTCGCCGCGTCTGCAAGGGACTTATCAGATTGACGGCCTGGCTTTTTACGGCAATACCAAGGATCTGGAGCCCAGCGTGCAGGGCAATCAAACCGTCAGCACTTTCGGCGTCGCCTTGGCGCCTAAACTGCCCCTGGTGCAAATTCCCGTGCCCAATTCTTCCAGCAATCAGGTAATCACCATCATTCCGGGGTGCCAGGATTCCACATTACCGGGTAATTGTACGCAATCCGCGTTTCAAATCGTCGATCAGAACTGTAGTAATTCTTTAATTCAGAATCTAATCACCCAGTTGAAGTTAAGCAGCAATTTGGATTTAAGCAGCGTCACCAAGAATTGCGGGTTGTTATACGCTAATTACG
>JBEKBU010000134.1:0-11293 GCA_050015235.1 Methylomonas sp.
CCCAATTTGCGGCCGGTTGTGGCAAGAGGCGGTGCGGCTTTGGGATGCGTTTCCGATAGTGGATTTTCAGACGGATGCACGATGGTCACTCCTTGCACTAGATACCGGCACACGGCGTAACAGCCGGTACATGGTTGGGACGAAAACAAGCGTGGCAAAAGTGGCGAAGAGCAAGCCGCCGATTACCGCGCGGGCCAGAGGCGCGTTCTGCTCGCCGCCTTCGCCAACGCCAAGAGCCATCGGGATCATGCCCAAAATCATCGCGCCCGCAGTCATCAAGACTGGTCGCAGACGGGTAAAACCGGCGGCATGGGCGGCAACAAAAGAATCATCGCCTGCTTCCATGCGCTGATTGGCGAAAGTCACGACAAGAATACTGTTCGCGGTCGTCAGGCCAATGCACATCAGCGTCCCCATCAGCGCCGGAACGCTCAGATGGGTCTGCGTCAGATAAAGCATCCACATGACGCCGCCCAAGGCGAACGGCGCCGCCATTAGGACGATCAGCGGGTCGACCCAGCTTTGGAAATTGATGACAAGGAACAGATAGACCAGCACTACGGCCAAGGCCATGCCGCCGAAAAGGCCGGAATAGCTTTCTCGCATGGTCGCGACCTGACCGCTTAAAGTAACCGTAATTGCGCTGGCGGCATCAGATTTATTTTCAGCAATAACCTTATCGATATCCTTAGCGGCGGAATCAAGGTCGCGACCCTGGACATCGGCATGAACGTCAAACACCGGGCGGATGTTATATTGCGACATCACCATCGGCACCGTGCGGCGGTCGAATTTGGCGACATTCATCAAAAGTTGGCTTTGCTGGCTGCTACCGGGGACGGCAACCGGCATAGTTTCCAAATCTTCCATCGTATCGATGCGGTAAGTTGGAACCTGAACGGCCAGCGGATAGCTCACGCTGTTTTTAGGGTCGATCCAGAAATTCGGCATGGTTTGAGCGCTCGAATTTGTCGTGACCAGCACGTTACTTGCAGTGTTTTGCTGATCGAGGCCGAACTGAGTCGCCAGCGTCCGGTCAAGATCGACACCGAGCGCGGGAGCGTCCGGCACCTGAAACACATGAGCATCCACAATGCCGGGGACGGAATGAAGGGCATGGGCCAGTTTCGAAGCTAGTGCGTAAGTATCGCCGCTATGCGGCCCTGCAACGCGGATATCGATTGGCGCGGGCTGGCCGAAATTCAAGACCTGATCTACGATATCGGCGGGCTGAAAGAAGAACTCCATGCCAGCAAACCGCTTCGGCAATTCGCGGCGCAGTTTGGCGGTAAGATCGGCGGTCGGTTGATGCTCTTTGGTAAGAGAAATTAGAATTTCGCCATCCATGGGACCGATTGTCGCGGAGTCGCTGAGCGCGATGTTAATACCGCTGTAAGGCAGCCCGATATTATCAAGCATGGTGTCGATTTGCCGTGAACCCACGATCTGCCGGATCGCTGATTCGACTTTGCCAAAATCTTTTTGCGTTTCCTCAAGGCGCGTTCCGGGCGCCGCGCGAACATGAAGGCGCATCTGTCCGGCATCGACTTGCGGGAAAAAATCCCGCCCCAATTGCGGAAACAGCAGCAGCGATACACCCATAAGCACGACAAAGAACAATACCGTCAGCCTCGGCTCGGAGAGCGTCCAAAAAAGGCTATCACGATAGGTTTCGCGGAAAGACTCAAACCCTAGCTCGAATTTCTCATGAATAAGGCTTAAAGGATTGCGCTTACGCGGTGCGGGCGCCGAAGGGTGATCGGGCTTGTCTTGCGCCTCAATGATCGAACTCATCAGATATTTGAACAGAACCGGCACCAGCGTGAACGACAAAGCAAGGCTTGCGATCAGCGACACGCAAACCGACAGTGACAACGGTGAAAACAGGTATTTTGCCGTTCCTTGCAGCAGGAAAATCGGCACAAACACGATACAGATACAAAGAGTCGAAAGCATGGTTGGAACCCCAACTTCGCCCGCGCCATTGATGATCGCCTTTTCAAGCGGTTCCTTGTCATGGAGATGACGCTCGATGTTCTCGATAACGACCGTGCCGTTATCAACCAAAATGCCGACAGCAAGCGCAAAGCCTCCGAGCGTCATAGTGTTCAAGGTCTGTTCGCCGCAATACATTATTAGCACGGCGGTGATGATGGAAAGCGGGATGGAGGCCAGAATAATCAGGGTCAAACGCCAGTTGCCTAGGAACAGCAGGATCATGACCGCGGTAAGGCCAGCCGCCATGGCGCCGCCCATGACGACGCTATTGAGCGCGGCCTTCACAAAGAGAGATTGGTCAAAGAGAGCCTTGATTTGAACGCCGGGGGGCAGAACCTTTTCGATATTCGGCAATTCTTCGCGTACCCCGTCGATAACAGCCAAAGTCGAAACACCACCGGTTTTGCGGATGGTCATGAGGGCGCCGGGCGTTCCGTTCACGGAAACGGAATTGGTTTGCACCTGAAAACCGTCATGTACATGCGCCACATCGCGCATGAAGACCATTCGTCCATCGACATTTTTGATCGGGAAATCGTTGATCGCCTCGATCACATTGGGGCTGTTGTTCATGGTCAGCGTGTAATCCTTGCTCCCCATTTTAACGTCGCCAGCAGGCAGGATGACGTTTTGATGCTGCAAGGAATAGCTGATATCGGATGGGCTTAACCCTCGCGCTTGCAGGGCTTGCTGGTCCATATCGGCCATGATGACGCGCGGCTTGCCACCGTATGGATAAGGCACTTCGGCGCCATGCACGACAGCCAGATCGGGGCGGATAATGTTTTGGCCCAAGTCGTTCAGCTTCGTGTCGGGCAACGAATTGCTCGAAAGGCTCAGCTGGATAATCGGGACGTCCGTTGCGCCGTAACGAATAACCAGCGGCGGCGTGATGCCTGGAGGCAGATATTTAAGGACGACGAGCGCGCTGCTGGCCAGCTGTGAGATAGCGCGGGTAACGTCCGCGCCTTCATGTAGATAGACTTTTTCGACGCCAACGCCGTTATAGCTCGTAGCTTCGATGCGCGAGATATCATCCACCAGCGAGGCCATTTGACGTTCATGGATGGTCAGGATACGGTTCTGGATGTCCTTGGCGTTCATGCCATTGTAAGTCCAGACGGCGCTGACAACCGGAATATCGATTTCAGGAAAAATATCGACGGGCATACGCAATCCAGCGCCTATACCCAAAAGGCAGATAATAATAAGCGCCGCGACGACCGTATATGGGCGTTTCAGAACATAGGAGACTATAAACATGCGCTTCTCCGTGATTAGAAATTCGGTCTGGCGGCAAACGGCGGCTTGACGGTTTGGGTCATGCTGACACCTTCGACACTGGTTGCTTCAACAGTTCCGTCATGCGCCTGACATATGGAGCGAACAAGCTGCCTTAGGATTTAACGCTTCCATCCGTTGAAATAAGGCAATCGTCGATTGGGCATTGATCGTGTCATCATAACGGACAATGGCGCTTAGATCACTACAGTCGATAACGCCATAGATATTTAGCCGTTGCCGACCCGTTTTACTCCGAATCTCGTGATCTTTTCCACGCTTGATCCAACCATAACCTGCAATCGGATTATGGTGTGGATGGGTCGCATCCATGAAGTAAATCCGGTCTTCCGGAGTTAGGTTTTCCTTGAGTTTACGGTACTTTTCAATAAACGCCCGTTGGCGATCAGGATCGGCTTTGCCGGGGTATCGTTTGGGTTTTTTGTAGAGAAAACCCAAACGATACAGCAGGTGGGACATTCCACTTTCACTATAGGATACCTGCAAAGTTTCTAGGACGTAGTATGCCGCTTGTTTAGCCGTTAAACACAAATGGGTTAGCAGATACTCGGTGAGTTGACTACGTTGCTCAAGATTCAACGCCTGTTCGCTACCACCCGCTTCGTGGGTGAGTAACGCCTTCAAGCCTTCTTTGCGATAACGTTTAAAGTGATTTCTCATACTTTCCCTATCCATCAATAATGCCTCGGCAACATCGCTTACTCGCCAGTCTTTGCCTAGAAAGTACACGGCTTTGAGTCGATCTGCATAGCGCTTATCTACAGCATGGCAGTGTTCATGCTGGAGATTATTCAGTTCTTCGGGGTTTAGGCGGTATCAATTTGACATAGCATGATTTTATTTAAATCCAATAAATATGTCACTATCCTAAACCAAATTTTCAAATGCGAGCAGAATACTACTTCGAGCCGTATTCTACGACACCGAGATCTGACTTTTAAGTGTTAAGGTTGACAAACTAGTTTTGGCTTTAGTAACGATATGAATCGTCAAAAACCTTTTGAATTGCATTTGATTTTTACTCAAGGCGCTTACTCTAGCTCTAGTTAAATCATTATTTATTGACAACGATGGCGACGAACCGCCATGGAGCTAAACCTCTGAAAACGGTTTCGGCGCCGGAACCGTTAATTGACATCGGATCTGCGTTTTTGGTTAAGACGCCGATATTTATGCATGCGAATTGCGTTTCTTTATATAATGTCAAATATTTCGCTATATTCAGTTGATTTCATAATACTGGCATTCACTATTGGTCAGTTTTGCTGCTATCGGTCGGGCCGGCTTTTTTAATTAATAAAGGGCGCTATATTTTTACCCAATTTTTTTCAAGTCTACGGAGGAACTCATGAAAATTAACATTAGAATCATTGTTTCAAGTTTGATATTGGTTACGTCCGCAATATTTACTTCCGTCTATGCCGATCCGCAATATTCAATACGGGATGAAGAAGCCGCCTATCCGGGTTTAGTCAATGCTGTCCATGGCATGAACGCGGCGCTTAAAGAGTTACAGGGGTCGCCGAATGATTTTGGAGGAAATAAAGCGAAAGCGATTGCAGACTTAAAAGCAGCCATAGACTCGACTAAACGTGCGCTTTATTACCGTCTGCAAACGGACGAAGACCACTACGATGATTCCTTGACGCATTAAGACGCATTAGTTTAGTTTTAATTAAAGGAGAGCCGGCAGGATGTGCATCCGGAACTATTGCCTGATCAGGGCATACTCGTCATTACGACCGAGGGGCCGCTGCAAAAATACCAGCTTTCGCCAAGTTCATCCGGATGAAAATCCAGGCGGCACCGCTAGTCGCGCTAGCAAATACGCGAATACTTTGGTCACCGGCGAATTATTGGCTTAGAACTACTTTTACAATTCAAAAATGGTTGAAATCAACAGATTTAATTGGTTTGTTTCAACCATTTTTGGATTTTTGAGCATATCAATATTTACGAAAATTGCTTTCTAGCTGTAAACTGTAATCTTTAAAGCGTTCAAGTGGCGCTAATAAGCAGACATGCTAAGCCGCGCGGGAGTATATGGTCCAAAAACTCCATGGGTTAAACCTCACCGTCGGCAGAAAAAAGCGGGTTCGGCTGCCATAAGGAATTTTATTGGCATGAAATGTGCATTTTAAAATTACGCATATTTTTTCGCAAAACCAAAAATTATTTTTAGCAGTGGGCTGCTCTCTTGTTTTTTAGTTCCCGAAGCTCAATCAAAATATGCCGCTGATGGTTAGGTTAGTTATTAATAGTCGCTAGAGCCAGTAAATTTTTTGTTAAAACTTCCGCATTTAAATAGTTTTTCCTTGTAATCTTAAAATTGTCACAAATTTGTAACATTATTCGCACATACTCACAAAAGATTTTTAATTTATGCCACAATTTGTAGTTTTTTTGATACAAACATCAATCTTAAAGGGGAGGTTCATATCATGACACGGCATCTTTTAGCCAGGGAACACCGATTATTACTGAAAGCGTGTGCGCTTTCGACACTGCTATTATCCGATACGTCGTTGGCAGCGGACAAAGCATTGTTGGATACGCTATTGCAAAATGGTCTGATTAACCAAAAGCAGTATGATGCGCTAATAAAATCCGAAACAACTCAAAGCAGCGGTAGCTTGCTTGATATTCTTAAACAAAACGGGGCCATTACCCAGGATCAATATAATGGATTAAGCAAACAACCCGCGGCTCAGGCGCCTGCGGCGGTACCAGCGCCAGCTCCCGCACAGGCAAATGTTTCCCCGCCAGTCGCCGTTGCCGGTAATGACGGCATTATTCGCGGCAAAGGCGGGGTAACGGAAGGCGGCGCGCCGGAGCCTCCGCGTATCGGTAAGGAGATTGTTCCGGGCGTCACCGCTACGTTTGGCGGTTTCATTGAGGATGCGACCATGTATCGCTCCAAAAATGAAAGCGCGGATGTCAATTCGAACTTTAATACCGCGATTCCTTTCGATAATAGCGCTAACGCACATCAAACCGAATTTCACGAATCGATTCGAAACTCGAGGATCTCGTTATTGTTGGGCGGCGATTACGATAAAAACACGAAACTTGGCAGTTATCTGGAAATGGACTTTCTGGCCGCCGGCGCAAATGCAAACTCCAGTCAGGCAAGCGGCTATTCGCCGCGTTTGCGTCTAGGTTATGCATTGATAGACAAATCCGATTGGGGGTTCCACTTTTTGGCCGGGCAAGCGTGGAGTATGCTGACCACCAACAAAGTCGGCATTAACGCCCGCACCGAATCTATACCGTTAACTGTAGACGCCGGATACGTACCCGGTTTCAGTTGGACTCGTAGCGCTCAGCTACGCTTTATACAGGAGTTTGCCGACCATAAAGTTTGGGCTGGTCTGTCTCTGGAAAATCCGCAGTGGAATACTGGAGGGATTGTTTTACCTGCGGCTGGTGGAGCAATAGCAACCACAAATGGCGGCGTAAATATCACTCAACCTGGCGTTACGGGTTTAGGCGGCGTCAATGTATCTACAGATGTTGCGCCGGATATTATAGCCAAAATGGCTTTCGATCCAGGTTGGGGTCATTATGAAATGTTTGGCGTCTCCCGGTTCTTTCACACCGGCGTCACCACCCTTAACGGCAATTTTTCCAATCATACCGTTGAAAGTTTAGGCGGAGGCTTGGCGGCTATTCTGCCTGTCGTTCCGAAACTCCTTGATATTCAAATGAACTTCATGGGCGGTAGCGGCATAGGCCGATACAACAACGCTCAGTTACCTGATGCAGCTATTTCGGCAAGCGGGAATACGGTGCCTCTTACTGAATTTACAGGCTTGCTGGGCATCATTGGCCATCCTGATCCGAACTGGGATGTATTTACTTATCTCGGTGGCGAGATGATTAGCCGCTATGATCAAAGCACAGCGCTAAATAACAATATTGGCTATGGAAACTTAAACGCCAACAACTCAGGATGTACTACCATAGGCGGAGTCTGTAACGCCCAGACGCATAGCGTATGGCAGGTATCACCCGGTTTCTGGGCTAGGCTCTATGATGGCGACGCCGGCACTGTAAAAACCGGCTTGCAATATTCCTATACGCAACGCGCCGCCTTTAGTGGATTAAATGGGATCACGCCGCATGCCGATGAAAACATTATGATGCTCTCCTTCCGTTATTATCCGTTACAAAAATAAAACGCGGACATTTTGAAAGCAGCTTGGCGCAAGGTTAAGCTGCATCTTTGCTAGCTATGTAAGTTTCTGATTGTTGATTGTTTTTCTTGTCATTTAATCTGTTTAATTGTCGCTACTCGGCTATTTGCATCCCTCTTTGTTGCATTTTTATGAATATTCATTTAATCTGATCATCTATCTTAAGGCTAGGGGTGCTTTGCCGGCGAATACCGGCATTGCTGAGAAAAACCCTTTGTACCTGATCCGGTTAAGGCCGGCGTAGGAAAGCCAATTCTTACCCGCGCTTGTGATTATTTGATATTTTGGAGATAAGTATGAGTGCGGTCCGCCAAAAAATTACCGAAGACGACAACAGCGACATTCGAATCGATTCCTACCCGGCATCCGAGAAAGTTTACCTTCAAGGAAGCCGCGCCGATATTCGTGTGCCGATGCGTAAAATTTCCCTGTCGGATACGCCGGCGCATTTTGGCGCGGAGAAAAATCCGCCGCTGTACGTTTATGATACTTCTGGCGTCTATACTGACGCCAATGTTAACATCAATCTGCATAAAGGCTTGGGCTCTGTACGAGGCGCCTGGATTGCGGAACGAGCCGATACTGAATTGTTAAACGGACCAAGTTCATCATTTGGCCGGGAAAGATTAGCCGATCCCGCAACCGCGCATTTACGTTTTGAACATATCCGCAATCCACGGCGGGCCAAAGCCGGAAAAAATGTCACGCAGATGCATTACGCGCGGCAGGGGATTATCACCCCGGAGATGGAGTTTGTGGCGATACGTGAAAATCAGAACATAGAAGCCTGCCGTGACAGTTATTTAGGCCAGCATCCGGGATTTTCTTTCGGCGCATCCATTCCGGCGATTATTACGCCAGAGTTTGTCCGCTCCGAAGTCGCCAGAGGCCGGGCTATCATACCAGCCAATATTAATCATCCTGAATTGGAGCCTATGATTATCGGCCGCAATTTTTTGGTTAAAATTAACGGTAATCTGGGAAATTCCGCTATCACTTCCTCCATAGAAGAGGAAGTGGAAAAAATGCTTTGGGGCATACGTTGGGGCGGCGATACCATTATGGACTTATCGACCGGTAAGAATATTCACGAAACCCGTGAATGGTTATTGCGCAATTCACCTGTGCCTATTGGTACCGTGCCTATTTATCAAGCGCTGGAAAAAGTGGACGGCAAAGCCGAAGAACTCACTTGGGAGATATACCGGGACACATTGATCGAGCAGGCTGAACAAGGCGTGGATTATTTTACGATACATGCCGGGGTACGCTTGCAGCATGTGCCGCTGACGGCTAGACGCATGACCGGCATCGTTTCGCGCGGCGGCTCCATCATGGCGAAATGGTGTTTGGCCCATCATGCCGAAAGCTTTTTGTATACGCATTTTCAAGAAATCTGCGAAATCATGAAAGCCTATGACGTTTCATTCTCGCTGGGCGATGGTTTACGTCCCGGCTCCATATACGACGCCAATGACGCCGCGCAGTTTGCCGAACTGGAAACCTTGGGCGAGCTCACTAAAATTGCCTGGCGGCATGACGTGCAAACCATGATAGAAGGTCCGGGACATGTGCCCTTGCATATGATCAAGATCAATATGGAAAAGCAATTGGCGGACTGTGATGAAGCGCCATTTTATACCCTGGGGCCTTTGACCACCGATATTGCCCCCGGTTACGACCACATTACCTCGGCAATCGGCGCCGCTAATATCGGTTGGTACGGCTGTGCGATGCTGTGTTATGTCACACAGAAAGAACATTTGGGTTTGCCTAATAAGCAGGATGTGCGGGAAGGTATCGTGACCTATAAATTGGCCGCCCATGCGGCCGATTTAGCCAAAGGCCACCCTGGGGCGCAAATGCGTGATAACGCCATGTCCAAAGCCCGTTTTGAATTTCGCTGGGAAGATCAGTTCAATATCTCGCTGGATCCGGAAAAAGCGCGTTCTTTTCACGATGAGACCCTGCCTAAAGCATCCGCAAAAGTGGCGCATTTCTGTTCCATGTGCGGTCCGCATTTTTGCTCCATGAAAATCAGCCAGGATGTCCGGGATTACGCGGCTGAAAAAGGCCTCGCCGAACAGGATGCCTTACAGGAAGGGCTCGCTGAAAAATCGAAGCAGTTTTTAGAAGCTGGCGCTGAGATTTATCGCGAGGTGTAAACAGTTCGATGGTTAATTCGTAATGATATGCCGGAAGCGGCTTACTTATGATGTCTAACCCAATAATGTCTAGCGCTCTGTGTATATGAGGGACAGCAATAAAGGGAAATCGACCGAGATTTAGGCGGCGTATGCCGCCTTTTTCTATGGGGCAAGCCTATAACGGCCAACAACGCAGCCGCATTAAAGACTGTTTTACTCCATTGATGTAGGCCCGGTTAAAACTCCATCGGCGCCAACAACACAAGTGATGTAACTGGAGCTGATATACGCAACACCTTCTCGTGTCGGCTCTAAATTCGCATTAAAGATCGATTATCAAAATCTGAACTGGCTTTGTACATAGACATAATCCGAATCAGCGCCTGGTGTTTGGCTGCAAGCGCCGCCAGCCGTAATTACACCTGAATTGGCGGCGGTACAAGCGGTTGTCGTTGAAGCTACCCCGGCGGTTCTGGCAAATTCACCCTTAAATAGGTGATAATAACCTGCCTCGAAAATCAAACTGCTGTTGAAATCATAGCGCCCGATAAACCCTAATAGATCACCCACATAACTATCACCTGATGGCGCGGCCTTATTAGTTCCCGCATAGGCTAATGCCGGTGTAGTGCCGGATGTACAAGTCGTTCCACCCCAACAATCGCCAGCCGACGCCAACCAGACTACACGGTTTCTTAAGCGAAAAAAGAGGTCATTCCTGGGTGTAATATTAAACTCTAAACCAGGCGAGTTCATGTTGCTTCTTTGAAATGCGGACCAGATACCCGTTGGGCCCCAATCAATATCAGTCGCGGAATAGAGAGGGTCGAATCGGCTATCGACGCCATTCGGATTTAAATAATTCTTGCTACCTGACGCATAGTCGTATTCAAGAAACAACCTGGGTCGCCACGGCAAATCAAAACTATACCCTGCTTCCACATGCGTGGAATAGGCTTCGTGCGTTTGCTGAATATTTGCTTGCGCCGGTTGCAAGCTTCCGCCAACAGCAGCATAGGTTTTTGTGCCATACTGACCCATACCCTCTGCCTGGAAGTCAAATCCACCTTTTCGAGGTTTGCTGTAAAATCTCACACCGGGTGTAAAATAACGTCTATTATTTGTGTTATTGGCCCAAGAGTTCGATTCTTCGAGATTATATAAATAAAGCTCGGCATTTACATTTTTAATCAGGTTATACCCTTCCAGAATACCGCCTGAGAAATAGGTTCCAATGGCTTCCTGATCGAATACTATTTGATTTGCAATAATTTGGTTATTTGTACTCGCATTGGTATTACCTGGCAATCGTAACACCGGCATGGTCACAAAGGCATTGACTTGCCATTTTGCATTATCAAGCACACGCGTTCTAAGCCCAGTAAAACTATTCACGGTATTTCTAAAAATTGGCCTCGCCACCAGTCGACGACTACCTAAATCCATGGTCTGCCGTCCAACTTTGACCTCAACGCCTAAATTACTATTCCAGGCGTTTTTATCCGCCCAGTCTAAATAAACCTGAGTAAAATCGATCGTATCCGACAGGTTATTGGTAACAAGATTTGTTTGATCCCCGCCTATGTCGCGGGCATCCATGACTTCCGTTGCAAACAGGAATTTACCAAATTTGGCCTGCAACCATAAATC
>JBEKBU010000135.1:0-11270 GCA_050015235.1 Methylomonas sp.
TAACCCAATTCGATTTCCACACTAATATCATTATTGTCTATATCGATTTTTTTAACGGATTTGGCCGACACCAAATCGGTTTCCACATTCGGGTCGATAAAGCTTCTGAGCGATTTTTCGACTGTCAATTTATCCGGGCTAACCATTAAGAACTCCATAATGAAAAAAATAACCAAGTAAAAAACTAAGAATATAATACATCTTTTTTTTATGGTTTTGAGCGTTTATTTACAGGAATTTTCCTGCCCTATTTAGTCAAAACGCGTGGGCATTATCATGCCCACCCTACACGTACTTTAAAAAGCCCGCCGATAGCTGGCCGCATTGGCAGTTGACGCCGGAGCGCTGACTTTACTCCTAGCCGCCATTAACCGAAAAAGTAATCAATGTTGTGTTCCGACAAAACACAAGCGCGCCAAGTCGTTAAGCAGAGAGTATAATGCTTACCCACTGTTTCTATGCCATAATCGCCGCTTATTTTTGCTATTACCCTTTAGTTTCATGTCCGATCGAAAAATTTTAGTCACCAGCGCCCTGCCCTACGCTAATGGCCCTATACATCTCGGCCATCTGGTGGAATACATTCAAACCGACATTTGGGTTAGATTCCAAAAAATGCGCGGACAGCAATGTTATTACGTATGCGCCGACGACACGCACGGTACGCCGATTATGTTGCGCGCCAACAAGGAAGGCATTAGCCCCGAGCAGCTTATAGCCGAAGTCGCCCTCCAGCATCAAGCGGATTTTGCCGAATTCGGCGTGGCTTTCGATCATTACCACAGCACCCATTCCGAAGAAAATAAAATTCTCTCCAGTCTTATCTATACACGCTTGCGGGAAGGCGGCCATATCAACAGCCGCATCATTTCCCAGGCTTATGACCCGGTCAAACAAATGTTTCTGCCGGACCGGTTTATTAAAGGCGATTGCCCTAAATGCGGCGCAACCGATCAATACGGCGATAATTGCGAAGCCTGCGGCGCCACCTATTCGCCCATGGACTTAAAAAACGCCGTATCGGCGATTTCCGGCGAAAAACCCATAGAAAAAGACTCGGAGCATTATTTTTTCAATCTCGCTAACTTTAGCGAAATGCTGAATGAATGGACTAAGGCCGGGCATTTACAACAGGAAGTCAGCAACAAAATGGCCGAATGGCTGGAAAACGGTTTAAATGAATGGGATATATCCCGCGACGCCCCCTACTTCGGATTTGAAATACCGGATGCGCCTGGTAAATATTTTTATGTGTGGCTGGACGCGCCCATCGGCTACATGGCCAGCTTTCAGGCGCTTTGTAAACGGCAGGATCTGGATTTCGACGAATACTGGCGCCGGGACAGCACTACGGAGCTTTATCATTTTATCGGTAAAGACATCATTTATTTCCATGCCCTATTCTGGCCGGCCATGTTGCACGGGGCCGGTTTCAGGAAACCGAGCGCCATTTACGCGCACGGATTTTTGACGGTAAACGGCGAAAAAATGTCAAAATCGCGCGGCACGTTTATCCAGGCCCGCACTTATCTGCAACACTTAAACCCCGAATACCTGCGTTATTATTTTGCCGCCAAATTAAACGCCGGCGTTGACGACATCGACCTGAATTTCGACGATTTCACGCAACGCGTCAATGCCGATCTGGTCGGCAAAGTGGTTAACATCGCCAGCCGCTGCAGCGGTTTCATACATAAACGTTTTGACGGCGTTTTGTCCGCCGCTTGCGACGAACCCGGCTTGCACCAACAATTTTTGGATTGCAGCGGCGATATCGCCGCACACTACGAAAATCGCGAATACGGCAAAGCCATGCGGGAAATCATGGCGCTGGCGGATAGGGCCAATCAGTATATCGACGAGAAAAAACCCTGGTTAATCGCCAAGGAAGAAGGCCGGGACAACGAGCTGCATGCGGTTTGCACCATGGGCGTCAACTTGTTCAGGCTGTTGATTGCCTATTTACAACCGGTTATCCCGGCTTTGGCGGCCGAAGCGGCGGCTTTTTTGAATATCGGCGCGCAAAACTGGCCAAGCGCGGCGGAACCATTGCTCAATCATAAAATCAATGCGTTTATCCCGCTCATGACGCGGGTGGAAGCCGATAAAATCAGCGCTATCGTAGCGGCGTCCAAACAAGATATGGAAAAGTCTCCGCCGCTAACCGCAAAAAATGCGCAGCCGCTTGAACCCATCGCCGCCGCCATTGAAATTGAAGACTTCGCCAAAATCGATTTGCGCATTGCCCGTATTATCAAGGCGGAATCGGTAGAGGGCGCGGAAAAACTATTAAAACTTACCGTCGATCTGGGTTCTGAAACACGCACTATTTTCGCCGGTATTAAATCGGCTTATGCGCCCGAAACTTTGGAAGGAAAATTAACCGTGGTTGTGGCCAATCTTAAACCCCGGAAAATGCGCTTCGGCGTCTCCGAAGGCATGGTTTTAGCCGCCGGCCCCGGCGGAAAAGACCTGTGGGTGCTGTCCCCTGATCAAGGCGCTGAACCCGGCATGCGGGTGAAATAAAATAATGCAAGCGACGCGTATGGGATTAATCGGCCGCCCCGGCAATATTTGGCTGGATAGCTATCTGTTGCTGGTATCGGTAATCGGCATTCTGGGCTTTCTGTCCGTGCGCGGCGCAACCAACGCCTCCGTATTTCTGCTGCTGGTCCCGGCGCTACTGCAACTCAAAACCGCCTATAAACAAACCAGACTGGCCGGCGGTTTTGATTTATTGAAACCTGTGCTGCTTGCTTTTGCCCTGCCGTTCCTGGCGATATTGATCAGCCAAGCGTTACGGCAAGAATGGCTGTTTAAAGCCTACGACGCTCCAGCCCGCATACTGTTCTCCATGCCGCTGCTGCTCTATTTCAGCTATAAGCGCGTGGAATTCAGCAAACTCGTAAAATATTGCGCCGCCCCGGCCTTGCTGATTTTGACGCCGATCGTATTGATGCATCCGGAAATTTCGGCGCAATGGACTGATCGATTCGCCACCAAAGCTGTCGATCCGACCCAATTCGGCACCTATACGCTGGTGCTGATCGCCTTTTGCCTATTCAGCATCGAAAAATCCGTTATCGATAAACCCTGGTTTCTGGCGTTGCAGATTTTAGGCTTGCTGGCGGGCATTTATCTGAATACCGGCGCCGGTACGCGCGGCAGTTGGCTGGTGTTGCCGATATTGCTGGCGCTCTGGGTAATTTTGGAAGGCAAACGCTTGCCGCCGCGCGCACTGTGGATGCTTATTATTTTGTTTATAACTGGCATTGCCGCCGGATTGTTTTTCATAGGCTTAGCGCAGCCTAAAACCATGGCCAGACTTTTCAACGGCTACAATGAATATTCCGCATGGATGGACAATACTAACCGGGGAACATCTACAGGCCTCAGACTTACGCTATGGCAAATGGCTTGGGAGCTTTTCAAGCATCATCCGTTTTCCGGCTATGGCGACGGCGGCATAGCGAATTTTCTGCAAGAACCCTGGCTGCAAGCCATATCCAGCCCCGAAACCCGCAACATTCTATCGCTAAACGGCGCTCATAACGAACTGCTGGCCAATTTGCTGCGTTCGGGAATTTTCGGCGGGATTGCCGTACTCGGCCTATTTCTGGCGCCGCTACGCTTATTCTGGTCGCAGAGAAATAATACCCACTGCGCTCAGGCCAGCCGTTTTGGCCTGGTTTATATGGTATGCCTGATATCTTGCAGCGTCAGCAGCGAAGTGTTAACGCTAAAATATACCGCCAGCTTTTACGGATTGATGGTAGCCGGTTTAACCGCCCAAGTCATCCGTAGCCGAGCCGCCTAAGGCCTTGTACACCGCAATCAGCTGGGTAGCCGATTTTGCGGCGCTTTGCGCCAGTTCCGCCTGCGCCGTGTAAAGATTGCGTTCGGCGTCCAGCACGTCCAGCCGGGAAGCGACGCCTTGCTGCATGCGGCGTTGCGATATTGTCAAGCTTTCCTGTAAATTTGTTACCGAATCGGCAAGGGTTTTGCGCCTGATTTCCGCTTTCAGATAGCCGGTGATGGCCGTTTCTGTTTCCTGCAACGCCGTCATAACGGCTTTCTCGTATTCCAGATAAGCTTGCTGTTGGCGGGACTCCGCGCTATTGATGGCCGCGCGGATTTTTCCGAAATTAAGCGCCGGCTGCAACAAGCCTGCCGCCGTAGTGTAGGAAAAGGCGGCCGATTTAAACAGGCTTTCCAGATCGGTATTCCGCATGCCTAAAAAAGCGGATAAGGACAGTTTCGGATAAAGTTCCGCCATTGCCGCGCCCTGCAAGGCGGTGGCGGATGCTAACCGGCGTTCGACCGTACGGATATCCGGGCGGCCGCGCAAGGTCTCGGCGGGCGATAGCAATAGGGCCTGCCCATGCGCCAGCGGAATATCGACGGGCTCGTTCAGCTCGACCGCCAGCACTCCCGGCTGATCACCGGTTAACACTTCCAGTTGGCTGAGTAAAACCGCTAATTGCGCTTCCAGATCGGGTATGCGGGCAGCCGTATCATCAGTTTGAGAGCGGCTCCGCAACCAATCGGCGCGGGTGGCGACGCCAGCCTCCAACAGTTTTTCAGTTAAGAATAAGTTCTGTTGTTGCGCTTGCAGATAGGCGCGGTTAATCCGCAACTGTTGCTGTAGATTGCGGTATTCCACGTAATCGCGCGCGAGCTCGGCCGTCAAAATCAGCCGCGCTTGCCGGTATTGTTCGCGGCTGGCCGCCAGATCGGCTTCGGCGGATTCCGCGCGTCTTTGCAAGCCGCCGAATAAATCAAGCTCCCAAACAGCGTCAAACCCCAGTTGAAATTGATTGTAGCGCAAGCCGGGCGCGAGTCCTGGAAAAGGATTCTGATTGCGTTGCACGCCGCTATCCAACCCCAAACCCGGTTGCCGGGCGGCCTGCGCCGAACCAAGCCCGGCGCGCGCCTGATCGATCCGCGCCAGCGCGATTTTAAGATCGAAATTGCCGGACATGGCGCGATCCAACAAATGATTTAATTCATTGTCGGCAAATATCACCCACCAATTTTTTAGCATCTCCCGCGTTGCGTTTTGGATAACGGAAGAGTCCGCCGCTAGCCAGCGCTCGGGGGATTGGGCGGCGGGCGCCTGATAATCCGGGCCTACCGCGCAGGCCGTAAGCGTACTTAACAGCAGCAGACAAACGGGACTAGCGCTCATAGCCATGGCCTTTCAAAAATAAATGCACCGCGGCGTGAATCAAGCGCTCTTTTTCCTGAGCGCTTAAAGCGGTTCTTAAACCTAATAGGCAACGAAAATGCTCATCGCCTTTCAGCATGCCCAGCAGTAAACGGCTGGACATGTCCACATCCGGGATATTGAGCGTTTTAGCTACATGCAGTTCGGTCAGATAAGCGGCGAGTTGTTGCAATATCAGTTCTGGGCCCGAATGGTAAACCAGTTCGCCTAATTCCGGAAATTGCTGATGTTCGGCGACGATCAAGCGATACAGGCCAAGCGCTTCCGGAGCGTAAATCATATCGGCGAATGCGCCGACTATGCTTTTTAGAGCGGAGGCGGGCTCCAATTGCCGGGTTTTAATATGTGAAAAGGCGCTCAATAGGAGCTCGCAACGTTCGGCGATTACCGCCGCAAACAATTCCTGCTTGTTTTTGAAATAGCTATATAGAGTCGGTTTCGACACCGGCGCCGCCTCCGCGATGGCTTCCATGCTTGCGCCGCTGTAACCATGAGCGAGAAAAGCCTGTCTAGCGGCGTTAAGTATTGTTTGCCGTTTAGCTATCGATAATGTGTTCATACTCATTCCTGAAAAATCAGCTTGCAATATTTTGAATATAAAGATTATACTAAACTAAACCGTTTAGTAAGGCAACTTAGCATGCAAAAAACTTTGTCCGGCGTTCTGTTATTAATTTTGGCCGTGGCGATGGCCGCTGGTTACTGGCTCAGGTTTTTACATCCCTACGAAAGCACCGATAACTGTTATTTAAAAGCGCATATCAGCCTGATCAGCCCTAAGGAAACCGGTTACGTCAGCGCAGTGCTGTTTAAAGACAATCAAAAAGTCCAAGCCGGGGATCTGTTGGTCGTCATTGACGATCAAGATTTTCAGGCCAGGGTCAGACAAGCGGAAGCGCGTTTACAAACCGAGCAGACGCATATCCGTACGCTGGAGGCGGATATGCAAACTCAGCAATCACGTATCCGCCAACAACGCGCGGAACTGGTTTCCGCGGAAGCCGACTTGAAACGCATAACCAAGGACTTACAGCGTTTCGGCAATCTGGCGGCGGACGGCGCGGTATCCGAACAAACCCGCGACAATACCGCTTCCGGACATACCCAGGCGGAAGCGCAGCGGGACAAGGCATTAGCGGAGCAGGCCGAACAGGAAAGCGGCTTGGCGGCGCTTAGGGAACAAATCAACGAAACCCGCGCCCGGATAAAAGTCGCGGAAGCCGAACTGGAGCTGGCGCGTATCGATTTGGCCAATACCCGCATATTAGCGCCCATGAACGGCGTCATTGGCAACCGCAACGTACAGCAAGGCCAGTTGCTTAAACCTGGCAGCATATTAGCTTATTTAATTCCGGACGATGATTTGTATGTGGAAGCCAATTTCAAGGAAACGCAGTTGGCGGATATGCGCTCCGGTCAAGCCGTTGACATTAGCGTGGATGCTTATCCGGATCAACGGTTTT
The DNA here is from genome assembly GCA_050015235.1 of Methylomonas sp. Taxonomy (GTDB): domain Bacteria; phylum Pseudomonadota; class Gammaproteobacteria; order Methylococcales; family Methylomonadaceae; genus Methylomonas. The sequence continues at coordinate 6,691 of JBEKBU010000135.1, forward strand.
CAGGCGTGATCGATAGTTTTTCGCCGGCTTCGGGGTCTGAATTCAGTCTGTTGCCGCCGGAAAACGCGACCGGCAACTTTACCAAAATTGTCAGAAGGGTGCCGGTAAAGATCCGTTTTCAAGACGGCAGCGATTTAAGTTTATTAAAGCCGGGGCTATCGGTGCTTGCGCAAGTAAAAGTTCGCTAAACGGGAAAAACAAAAATGACAGCCAGCCAAAACGCCGGAGACACAGCCCCCGATCCGGCTGAAAAACAGCTTAGCGCCCGGGAATGGATAGGTTTTTTCGCCATGGTGTTCGGAATATTCATGGCCATACTGGATATACAGATCGTAGCGAGTTCGCTTGAGCAGATCCAGGCCGGATTATCCGCTACCCGAGATGAAATTACCTGGGTGCAGACGGCTTATTTGGTGGCCGAAGTGGTCATTATCCCCTTGTCAGGCTGGTTGGCGCAGGCTTTGTCCACCCGTTATCTGTTTGCGATATCCAGCGCCGGCTTCACTTTAATGAGTTTATGCTGCGCCTTGGCCTGGAACTTGCCCTCCATGATCATTTTCCGGGCTTTCCAGGGCTTTTTCGGCGGCGCCATGATTCCGACCGTATTCGCGGTGATTTATACCCTGTTTCCCAAGCGTTTACAGCCGGTCATGGTCATTGTAGTGGGCATGGTGGTCACGGTGGCGCCGACCGCCGGCCCGGTATTGGGCGGCTATTTGACTGAAGCATTTTCTTGGCAGGCCTTGTTCCTGATCAATTTGGCGCCCGGATTCGCGGTTGCAATCGGCGCCTGGCTGTATGTTAACGTCGACGAACCGGATTGGGCGTTACTGGATAAAATCGATTTTGCGGGCATAATCTTGATTGTGGTGTTTCTTGGCTGTACCCAGTATGTGCTGGAGGAAGGCGTCAGGCAGGAATGGTACGACAGCCGCGAGATTGTTGTTTTTACCGTTGTCGCCGTAATCGCCGGCATAGGCATGGTAATAAGGGAGCTGAGCATATCGGCGCCTATCGTCGATCTTAGAGCTTTTCATGACGGCAATTTCGCCGTGGGTTGCATGTTCAGTTTTATATTAGGCATAGGCCTGTATACCTTATTGTTTTTGATGCCGGTCTATTTATCCGCCGTCAAGGGTTTGAACAGTTTACAAATCGGCCAATACATGATGATTACCGGTTTATTCCAGTTGCTGTCGGCGTTTGTGGCCGGCCCTCTGGCGAAAATACTCGATTCGCGGCTGATGCTGGCCTCGGGTTTATTCCTGTTCGGGCTTGGCGGCTGGCTGAACGGCAATCTGAGCTATGAGGCCGGATATTGGGAATTTTTCTGGCCTCAGGCGTTGCGGGGTTTTGCGCTGATGTTTTGTTTTTTACCGATAAACACCCTGGCTTTAGGCACATTGCCGGCGCACGAAGTCAAAAACGCCAGCGGTTTATATAATTTAATGCGGAATCTGGGCGGCGCGATCGGCCTGGCGGTGGCTAACACGCTGATGATACAAATGAACAAGCAGAACTACGCCTTGTTGCGCGAGTCGGTTACCGAGGGCGCGCCGGCGACGCAAACCTATTACACCGGATTACAGGAGCGGTTGGCCGCGCATTCGGCCGTGGACAATGACGCCGCCGCTTTGAAATTGCTTTACGAACTGGTGATGCGGGAAGCGGAAATCATGACAATGAACACGTTGTTTCATGCATTGGCGGTTATTTTCTTTTTATCCCTGCTGTTGATGCCCTGGGTCAGGAAAGTCGGCGCGGGTGACGCTGGGGCGGGACATTGAAGAATTAATGCGGGATTGAAAAGCGCAAACCGCCTCTTTAGAGAAATAAATTTCGTAACTATTCAGCGAATTTTAAGCTAGCGTCAGCTATTCGGCTTTTGACGCCGGAGCGCCTAGCAGAGGACGCGGTGTATACCTCCCTGTAGCTTTCGCCCGGCCTCCATGCCGGTCAAACCTCTGCTAGGCGCTCCGGCGCCAAAAGCCAAGGTTGTCAGCTATCGGCAAGCTTTGAAAATTTAGCAGCTCGGTGAATATTTACTAAATTTCATTGTCTGCTATTACTAGAATCGCCGCCTACGGAAAGATTGTTGCAAAAAGGTAATTTTTGCAACATGGCATATGGGATATGTTTATTCTTGATACTGATTTTATCAAGAGTAGAATCTACGGTCACCAGCCCACAAAAAACTCTAGCATCTATCATCCAAAATGGTATGATAAATAGAACTATTTAATTCCCGTTACGCTTTAATTTCGCTACCCAACTAAGGGATTGCATTTATGAGTTTATGGTCTCGATTATTTGGCAAAAAACAACCGTCAGAACACAAACTTAGTGAGTATGATCAAGCAGTAATGCGGTGTAAATCAGAGGGTAAGTGTCAATATTGTTTAGGACTAGGACGTATAGCCGTTTCCAACCCATATGGGGATTCTGGTTCATGCAGTGAAACTTGTGAACATTGTAATGGCTCTGGAGTTGAATCTTCCGAATAATTGGAGCCATGTAAGTTGAGTGCATGCAAAACCTGCAGATTCTTTCAAATCAGCCGTTGCTCGCGACGCTGACGCTGGATCAGGACGGGACCATAGCGTATGGAAATTGGTCGGCACGGGAATTATGCGAAATTTTAAATGTGGATGGGTACATTTTAAGCAGAGTTCAAAATGGCTATTTTTGCCCATCCCCTCGAAAAGGTAAAAGTTTGATTTTATAATTTGGTATGACTTTTCTTGATTAGCAAGATATTTTTGCACTTAAATGTAGGGGTATAAGCATGATAACCCTAAGAAAATAATGCAGTGCAGAAAGTAAACTTTTTGCACTCATTAGAACCGCTATCACAAGATACAAAACATTAGCCGTTGCTTATTTTTACCTTTTCGAGGGGATGGGCAAAAATAGCCATATTAGAAAATACGACCTTGCCTCTTCCAATGGCTTTTCCTTCCATTCCTATATGTGATAATGTCCTTTATGTTACGTTAAAATACTGCGAGTGGAATGACTTTTCGCCGCATCCGGCAGCCAGGATCCTTGTCCACGAGTATCTGGAAACGGCCAGCCACGGCGTCGATGATGCCGACGCATTGTTCCGGCCAGTCAAAAACAGCGCCGACGGTGGTTTGGATAGCAGAAAAGACCCTCTAGTGATCGACAGACTTTAACATAACAGCCATCTTGCGAAGGTTTTCCATGTTACCTGGTGCAAAAATGTTTTCGTACTCTTCGATCTTATCAATGACGTTTGGATTTTCAATAAAATCATTGATGAAATTTAGTTGGTTAAGGATTTTAGCTTTCAACTTTTGTGTCTCGGCAGCTTCCTTTGCGAGATTAGCATCTTTACGCTGAACATCTTGTTCTTGGGTGTCAACTTGAATAATAGTTTCCGCAAGATTACGCAATAATCTATAATCGGCGTCGTTTAAGATTTCGGGCCTTGGAGATTTAAGAAAACTTTTAGCATCCATAACCGTATTTATACTTAGTATCTGCCTTACTTGGAGGAAGTAAGCGAATTCCTTTATAACCTTTAAATCCTTTCCATTTAACAAAGAGACATCAATAGACGCTGAGAAATTGGCTGGATCATGCGAATTGATTGCATCTTCAACGAGAGCCGCCTTGTAGATTTTAAGAAAACATTCGAGGTCACTTTTATGTATGGCTTCATCACAATCGGTTGATTGAACAGCGCTTATCGCTTTAATAATTTCCTGATAATCAAATCGCCATTGAAGCACTTTTGACAAAAGGGTCGCATGGTAGATTTCAACAAGTTTTGCCTGAAGGTCTTTCCATGCCGGTTCCTCAAAATTTTTGGGACGGTGAACTTTTAATATTTCAGTTATGGAATTAATTTTTCTAGAAGTATGAGCTAGCGATGCTTTGGTGAGAAGCCTGTTATTCAAGGCTTTCTGTACATTAGATAGTGCCTTCGACCAATCAACATCAGAAATGTCCTCAGGTTTGTCTCCATTCAGCAGCTTGTATAATTGCCAAGAAGATGGGGTGTCATAAGTATCACTGTTAGCCCTTGAGCTGTCTATGTGATCTATGGCCTCTTCTATGATTTCCTTCCACAAAGCATCACTTAAAAAGAAAGGACGTCGAGTTTTTAGTATTTCAAAAGGGTTTGAACGTGCTTTATTAAAAAGGAGTCCTTTGCGTAAAGACTGAGAAAAGCTCAGCACATAGAAAAGCATAATAAGCCATAAGGCTACATTAGCCGAACTTGAAACAATATTGTCTGTGTCCACCAGTGCAGACCTTGCCCTACCGCTATCATCTCTCACGTCAAGATCGTTATCATTTAATGGATCGGAGTTAATGATTGTCAGAGTAAAACGCCCTGTTGGTTGCAGAGAAGAATAGTCAACTTCTTCGCCTCCAGATGGTATGTTGTGTTGATTCACATTATCTTCTTGAGAATCCTTTTTTATAGTTATTTTTTCGACATGCTTAGCTAACTTAATTTGAATTTTGGTGGCAGTTAAGTTCCCACGATTCACCACATCAATTTGCTGTGCTACTTTAGGAACTCCAGCCTCAACATTTTCTAAGTTGAT
>JBEKBU010000136.1:0-11251 GCA_050015235.1 Methylomonas sp.
TGGCTATATCAGAGTAAGTTCTTTCGACCAAAATCCGGAGCAGCAGCTTGATTAGGTAGACGTTGGAAAAGTGTTCACTGATAAAGCTTCGGGCAAAGATACGAAGAGACCGGCTCTAGATGAATTACTTAGTTACGCCAGGGAGGGTGATACGTTGGAAACCAACATGTTTAGGTCTGAAGGCTTGCCGCAATGGAATGTCCTTGGTATTGTATGCTAAAAGCCCTGAAACCTTTCGGAGATATTAAGCAATGTATCAAGCAATAGAAGCCATTTCTAAAGGCGGAGTAATTCAGCCTCTGGAGCCGATTCAGTTTGAAGAAAACGAGCATTTAGTCATACTGAGACTTTCTAAATCATGGAAACCTCTGGAAAATACCGAGATTGCAAAGGACTGGAAAAAACTAGCCGGGGTGCTAAAATCCTCGCCCAATCTGAACGATGACCCATTGCTCATTCAACAGTCAATGCGTAATGAATGGGATTAAATTCCTCCTTGACACCAATATGGTCATTGGTTTGCTCAAAGGTAATGAAGAGGCGTTGATACTTGCTGAACAAGCAGAGCTGTCTCTTGAAAAAACCGGAATTAGTCAGATTACCCGGATGGAGCTACTCGGTTACCCAAAACTCACTGACGAAGAGGAGCGAGCCATTCGCGAATTTTTGGATGCTTGCCAAATTTGTTTGCTGGAAGAACGCATCGAAATGGAAGCTATACGACTAAGGCGTAGTGGCAATTTTAAGCTGCCAGACGCCATTGTTGCTGCTTCCGCCCTAGTCAACCATGCGCGTCTTTTGACGCTAGATAAGAGGATAATCCAGGGGCTACAAAGGGTGGGTTTTGATAAATAGCAAAGATATGTGTCACTGCAAGGCTTGACCCTCGTTATTCATTGATAGATGAACGGCAACGCGAAGGTATTACTGTTGCCAAACGTCGAGGCGCTTACCGTGGAAGGAAGAAATCTTTATCTTCCGAGAAAATTGAAGACTTGCGTAAACGAGCCGCCGAAGGCGAAACCTAAGTAAAATTAGCGAGTGAATTTGGTATAAGCAGAGAAACGCTCTATCAATATCTTAAATTAAACAACTGAAATAGTTTTTGGCGGCTATTTGGAATCGAGCTTATTTAGAATGCCGGAAATCATTCCGAAACAAGCAGCGTTTCTATGCAATCCATATTGTCAAAACCATTTTTGGGGAATGGGCCATAATTAACGTTAATGAGTGGGGCCGGATCATCGGTTCGCCCGGTACTTTTTGTGAAGAATGGTTTGATGACGAGAGTCAAGCAATCGACAAGGCGAAGTCAATAGTCGGGCGGAGAGTTCTGCGAGGTTACTGTCTTTTGCAGTAATTTTCAGTGATCTTACTTTGTATCAGATATTTGAAGGCCAACGATATAAATGCAGGAAAGTAATAAAATTGGATACTGAAAAGATGCTCAATCTTGAATGACGGCTTTGGAGCATGGCGAAATGTTGCAAGGGTCGCTATTTATAGCTACGCATAGCGACCAAAAGCGGTCGATCCTCGCCCCTCCCACGCCTTTGTCCAACTCACCAGGGAATTTATAATTTCTGCGACCTTAATTGTAGCAATCCTAATTAATTGCAGCGAGACCACACTTACCCAGTATGCATAATTATTCGGATAATTGGCGATATCTCAAATCCATCCTGGACGGATACGCGACGAGAAATCTACGCACTGAACTCTATTCATATTCGGATCACATCCACGCTAAGGTGTTGTCAATTTTCCTAGCCCATGCGACCCTGGCAACCCCTAACTTGGATCGGAAGACTGTAGAGTCCGTGCTTGCAGGGCGTCTATCTTGGCCACATACCATTGATTCAGGTCAATTTGCGGGGGTAAACCTGCCTCTATCGTTACTCGAAGAAAACGGACTGGTCGCCTTTTATGCAGACTGGTGCACCGTTCACTGCCAGTCCCTAAGAAACCCGGACAACGTGGATCAGAGCCTGATTCAGTTGATCCAGGCCATTGAGCATCTTAAGGACATCAGTTTCGGTCGAAACGGTTACATTCGACCACATTTCATATGTTCTGCAAATGAGCTGGAAAGGCTTTTAACAGCCCATTTTGGAAGCGTATCCGTAGCGGATCTTCTTCCAGACCTACGCCTTGAAGATGGCCATTTCAAGTTGTCGCCGGGGAATCAAAATTTCAGCTCACTAGTCAGTACTAACCTGTGGTTCAAGCTTAGGGAGTCGCGAGAACCCAAGGAAGCCTTCGAATGGTGGATATTGTGTCTGCGTGTTAACTGTGATTGGGCTATGCCAGTGCTGTTTGATAATTTCGATTACGAGCAGCGAACAGAATTTAACGAACAACTTTTAGCCTATCTTGCCCAAGATGCTGTACTCAGTCGCCCTATGGCCATTTTGTGGAGGCAATCTATTAACGAGAACGAATTTTCTCGTATAGTCGCACCTGTTAGAACTCAGTTGTCCTTAACAATTGACGCAGAAGGGAACAGCCGTTCAGAAGATCAAGGCAGCATTGAGCTTGAAAAGCCAACACTGGCGACACTGAGTGCAGCCTACCCATTGATGTGCGCTGATGATTCAAGCGATTTGGAGTTCGTTCGCCAGTGTCAGCGACTTGGACATTGGGGAGAGCCTGAGTTGTTCTATACTTGGCTGCTTGCCAGTGCCATTGAGGCCAGCATCCGCATAGATGGACAGGCGCTCACATATTGGGACTTTGTTGAGGATCTGCTCGAACTGACCACATCTCGTCCAATACTTAAACACCTGCTTTTTACTTCAGTGCCGAGGTTCGAAAGTGCTACCTACATGATCTTGTTGCTATCGCGGCCTGCTACCTGCGACATTGCGCTGTTTTATCTGACGCAGCGATCATTAGCCAGCTCACGCAGAGAAAGCCATTCGTTTACACTGCATTTTGATAAAGGTTATCAACAACTGGTCTGCCACGAATACCTTCGGACAATTGAGAAGGAGCCAGACAGCGGCGACCGCTTGCTCAAGGTAATAGATTTCTTAGGTGAACGATGCGGCTTGCATTCAAGTGATTTTTCGAAACGCTTTGAGTATCAGTTCCTACTCTGCTTTCTGGATAGCTTAAGTTATCAACTCCTGATTCAGATCGGGAATGTATTTGCACAGCATCCTACTGCTACCGGAAAGAAACCACCGCAACACTATTGGTATCTCCTGGGCTTCTGGTTGATCGAGCGTCTTGAGAACATAGGCATTGACCCCGCAGGCACTTTAAGCCACTCGTTGAAAACGACCCTTCTAAGCGACTACAAGGCAGAGTTTGAGGCAAATCTAGCAGGGCTCCGAAGTAGTCTCGAACCCAATAACTTCTTTACTGCTCTGCCTTGGCACAAGCTTGTTGGCTATGAGGGTGTTAACCCATTTCTGGCACTATCGAATCGTTGTGGCGACTGGTATGGTAAGCTGAGTTACTCAAATAAGAACAGCTTTGCCGTCGCTTCGGCCGTTCGGCATTATCTTCAGGTTTTGATGTGCATTGGACGACCGCAAAGAATTCACAATAATTGTGAGCGCGTCGTGCACCGTGTGGTCGAGATCGTTCGTATTATGGGTTTTGGCCCACGCGAAATAGCCATCCACGTATTCGACGGAGCGTTTTACGCAGACAAATACGATCTGTGGACACCATTCTGTTCATACGCCAACTTATTCCAAGACAGCCTGTATGACGATTTCGTCGAACGCTGCATGCCGCTCATTCCCTTGAACCAGTTGTTCATCTTGCTTGAACGCTGCATTGTAATTCCGCGAGCTAAAAAGTTGCAGGAGAAGATTGCAGACCTACAGTTACTCGAAACTGAAGACTTGGGGCTTTCTGCTCTCGAGCAAGCCTTTATTTCGGCCTGGAATGCCGGCTATACTGTCTTGGCCACCAAGTTGATTGCTGCCGCAAAGGACTTACTGGCCCAAGAGCGCTTTGCCAGAACAAGCAACCCTCACTTTGTAAAGGCGCGCAAAGTCTGGTTGAGCCATGAGTATAATTGGCAACTTCTGGAACTCCTTGAGACCTTAAAGCAGGATCCTAAAAAGTTTGCTGAAGCTGCCCATCAATTTCCGATTCCGCATGAGCACCACGGTAGGACTTATCAGGAAGATAATCGAGCCTACTTCCAGGAATGCGAGCGATTTAGACGCTATATCATTGCCGCCGCGTACTGTGAAATCGATCCGAAAAGGTGCGTAGACACTATGGAGGTCTTGTGCAAAGAAACTAAAAACAGTGCCTACAGTTTCATGTTGTTCAAAGGTCGAATGGCTCTTTATGAAAATGATCAGGATGCAACGGGACTACGGCTTGCTTTGTCGCAGTTCATGGGGAACCTCAATGACATCGAGCCAGAACACATGCTGTCCCCTTGGATTTCTACCATCTTGGACGCCTATCGACAGCTTCAAGACTACCCAGGGATCGATAAGTTTTGGATGATGCTCAACCCGGATCAACATGCTAGACTTGAAATTATACGTCCTTACTGTAAGTCTCTGATTGCACGCGGTGAGGCTCTAATCGCCCAGCAGATCATTAACCGCTATCTTGAACTGAATAAACAGACATCCGGGGAACTCGGAGCCAACGACCTGCTTGATGAACTTTGCAAGGCCTTACCGAGCCCATCCATCAGCCAGGTCATTCAGGTGATAAATGAGGAATCGCAACGCAGCATTGTGCAACTGGCAACACACTACTGTCAGATCGTGTCCAAAGAATTTGAAGACTACGTGTCCATTGTCAGCCCGGGCTTGTTACCGCATGAGTTCTTAAAAAATGTAGTGTTGGAAGTGGCCCAGGAATTGCTCCTGCGTAAGAAAAATCTACATTTGCACTCGGAAAATTCGATTGGCAAAAAGAATATCCGGATTACCAAAGAGGATCTGATCAATGATTGGTTCACGTCGCTGTTCGAGAAGCGTATGGCAGAGGGACGTATCGGGATGAGGGACCAGAAGCGTGGTGGGCAATCGGCATCCGGCAAGAGCCCAGGGAAAATCGACGGTTACATTACCGACGCAAAAAACAAGCGCATTGCTATCTTCGAGGCTTTTCGACTATTTTACAAAGACACCACTTTTATCTCCGAGCACCTGGACAAAATTACTGGATATGACAATGAGTCACTAAGCCCTGTTTTCATCACTGCGTATTGTGACGTAAGTGATTTTGCTGAACTGGTTAATTACTATGCTAAGTTCATTGAGAACAGAGACTACGTCGGTTTTACTGTTGACACAGCTAGCAGTCACACTATAGAAATGTTGCATGGTACGGATCATCTATGGCTGGGCATGGAGCGGCGTCGCCGTAATCATCGAATAATCATTTTCTATCACCTGCTGCTGAATATGAGGTTCCAAGAAGAATCGACTGCGTGAGACTTGTACTCACCGGATTCCTTTAATGCTTTCATCCTCACATGGCTAATTAAGCAAGCGGTGACTATTTCATCGTTTGGTGCCGCCGCATGGCCATCGAACTGAAAATGGGATTTGAGGCAGAATGTAACGGAAAACCGAGTTAGCGCGTCACATGATGCGCTTTAGGCAAAGGCACTTTGAAGCAATAAATTTCTTGGTACCAGTTATCTCTGCCTATCGAATTACTCTTTGGATCATACCTTAGTTCAAGCAATTGTTGGCGCCGTTTAACAACCCAAAAAAGTCAACGTTGATTTTCCGACTTGGATGGTTTCTTCTTTAGATAAGGAAGCGCACCGTTTGGGCGTCACCCGGCAAGCATTAATTAAAATATGGTTGGTCGACCGCTTGGATAATCGGCCTGGAGTTCGTTAAGGGAGGCTATCGCCAGTTTAAACCGGTCAAATAATGTATATACGACTTGATTTAGTCCACGATATAAATACTTATTTCCCGCGCCGCGTAATCGCCGGCCGTATAGCTGTCATATTGGCTTAGCGAGGTAATGTTATAAATATAGCCGTTGGTATTGCCTTCGGAATAACTGCTGCCGGTGCAATTTAACGTCACCGGGAAATTGGTCAGGCCGGCGAATGTCAGCGCGGTTTGCGCGTTGATTTGCGTACAGTTTCCGCCGTTATTGATAGTGGCTATCGACCATTCTATTCCGGCGCGGGCCGCTTGGTATGCTCTGGCGCCTTGTATCGCGTCGTTGGCCGTCTGCTTCTGTACGCCGCTCAAATACACCATGTAAATTCCCAATAAAGCGACGGCGACCAGAACAAATATAGCCATGATCAGGCTAAACCCTTGTTGATTTTTCATGGCGCGTTATCGACATGTACCTGATGAAGTAAAGTAACGGTTTGACCGTAACTATCCGTCAGGGTGAGTTGTAATGCAATCAGGCCGGCGCGGGTGGCCGAACCCGGACTATATGAAAACGAGCAATTGCTGATGTTTTGGGCTTGAATGTTCCCGGTGGCGCCGGTAGGCGGATATGTTTGGCTGCTGGTGATGCTGTAACCGGAATACTGCAGCAAAGTTCCCGCCGCCAGGTTGCAGCCATATGTAATTGGCGTATCGACAATAAAAAACCTTTGTTGCGGCGACGGCATGGGGAATTGCAGAGACGTGGTCAAGACAATTTCGGTGGCGGTGGAAGAGCTGCTTAAGGGCGCGATATTAGTACCGGCATAGGCGTTCGCGGTTAATTCGCCCAGATTGTAAATCACTACGTAGCCGCTGGGGGCGGCGCTCAAACTGCCTAGCACATCAAAACTACCGTCAGTCGTTGAAAAAGTAAGCACATTGCCGCCGCCGGCGCTGGTCGGATAGGCTCTGTAACGGCCGCCGTCGCTGGTATGCAGCAACTCTAAAGCCGTTCCGGCGGCATTGACGCGGATACTGTTCGGCAAGGCCCGGCGTATGTCCCGCCGCATCATCTGCAGGGCCGATTCGGCTTCGTCCACGAGGGTGTTCCTGCTTTGCAGATAATTGTAACTGATGACCGGCAAAGTGATTATTTTGGCGGTTAACGAGCTCAAAATAGCGACAACGACTAACACCACGACGAGTTCGATTAGCGTGAAGCCTGACTCATGACGGCGCATATTAATAACTCGCCCGGTAGCCTGTCAGGGTAATTGTTGTTGAGGCGGGGCCGGCTACGTTAACGGTGATTTGTTTCGCCAATACGCCGCCGGTCAACGTCATCGGCGCTGAAACGGTTACGGAGACGGTATAGTTCGACAAACCGTTAATGGCGGCGCCTTGCTGGTCTTGAGCGCCTACGTTGACTAAACCGTTGTAATTATCGACGGTATTGTAATTAGCGCGGGCGCCGCCGACTGTGCCGCTGTAGTTCTGTTGCAAAATCTCGTCCATATAGGATTCGGCGATAGCGGTAGCCTGATGCATGATGAGGGGATCGGCGCTGTGCCTGTTAGTAATGTCGACCACGGAAAACATGCCGATCATGGCGATGCTGATAATCAGGATGGATAAAACCAATTCGATGAGCGTGACGCCAACTTGTTTTTGCCGGGTTTCAAGGCGCATAGGCAAAACCGGTAGCTTGGACGATATTGATGGCCTGGCCGCCGACATCGATGGTCGAGGCGGCGGAGGCGTAACCTTTGGCGCTAAAAAAAACCGTGGCCGTCGTCATACTGATGCCGGACGCCGATCCCTGATAAGCGGCTACACCGGCGCCCGGCCTGTAGACGGCCTGGGTAAAATCGCCGGCTGTCGTCGATGAGCATTTGCTACGGTCGGTTGCGCCCGGTCTCAGCAATGTAAATTGATTGTTGCTGATTTGAAACATCACATTGCACGAAGTGGCGACAGCAAGCTTTTCAGCGTAGCGGACGGCGTTCAAAGTGTCGTCAAACAGTGTGCGCTGTTGATAAGACGCATAATTAAATAATTTAGGAAGCGCTTCCGCCGAGAGTACGCCAATAATTACCATGGTCACGACCAGTTCTATCAGTGTAAATCCGGGGGCGCTTAAGTGACAGGGTTGATGTTTCACACGATGGAGTCTGGAGCGGATACCGGTAACGCGAACGGCTCTATTAACATCCGGTCGTGGTTGTCGTCACCAGAGCGGTAGCAAAAGTATACACAACCGTACAGCTAGCCGGAGTTGTACTGCTGCTGAATGTCCAGGTAATGGTGGCCGACGTATCTGTCTGGGTAGATGGCGTAATGGCGTAATCCGTACTGGCGGGCACCATGGCGACTATGCCCAATCCGGTCGGCGCGCCCAACGGCGCCGTGCTCGCGGTCGTATTGATATGGACGACGGTTCCGTCGGATGTGGTCATATTGTATACGCCGCTAGTCCCGGCGGGTTGGCCTAAAGCCATATAGGTTGATTCGGCAATCGCCACCGCGCTGGTTACAGCGCCGCCTAGCGCTTTCACTGAAGACGTTCTGGCTTGCGAACCCAGATTAACCAGTTTCGGTAATGCCGTCGCGGCTAAAATGCCGAGAATCACGATGACCATGACTAACTCAATTAACGTGAAACCTTGTTGCTTGTTGGAAATCATATGTTTACCCAATTATTAAATAAAACACAAACCCGCGATATGAAAGATCATATAAAACAAAAAAATCAAGCCGAACCGTCTTGATGATAAATTTTAGTCCCAGCCAATCTGTATTTCAATTGTAGACTATACTCCTAATTCCGTTAGCCAAAGCGCGATTAGAAGTTTGCTTTTTTTCATTAAGCCACAATTTTTTAAACTTTTATGAGTATACGCACATTTGTATTTTGTGATATCTGCAATCCGCAAGGCATAAGAACCATTGAGTTCCGCCGCTCCACGCGGTTGGACATGCGGGGCGGACGCCGTATTAGCGATGGTAGGGCCTGGCTGGAAACGGCTTTGGACCAAACCATGGCTGACGCCGGCTGGTTGCGGACAGTTGAGGGCTTGCATATCTGTCCTGCCTGTCAGTCCCGTCAGACCGCGGATTCGGAATAAATAGTGAATAGTTACTTCGATTTTAAATAAAAAGCGGCGCGGTGACTAACGTAACGGTGGCCAGTAGTTTGATAAGAACGTGCAGACTCGGGCCGGCTGTATCCTTGAACGGATCGCCAACCGTATCGCCGACGACAGTTGCCGCATGGACGGGATTTTTGATTTTCCGACCTTCCGTATCAATGATGAATTTACCGCCGTGAGCGCCGCTTTCCACATATTTTTTAGCGTTATCCCAGGCGCCGCCGGCATTATTTAGGTAAAGCGCCATTAAAATCCCGCAAATGGTGGCGGCCATCAGCATGGCGGCTACGCTTTCAGCAGCGATTAATTTTCCTTCCAAACCGGCAAAACTTTTGAAAACCAACCCAACAGCTATCGGGGACAACACCACCAGCAATCCGGGCGCCGCCATATTCCGCAGAGCGGCTAGCGTAACGATATCGACACAGGCTTTATAATCGGGCTTGAAATGATCGGGAAACTGGATAATATCATCGATGCGCGGTAAATGGGCATACTGGCGGCGCACTTCTTCGATAATGCTTTTGGCGGCGGCGCCGACTGCCCGGATCGTCATTGAACAAAACAAAAAAACCAGCATGGTGCCGAGAAAAGCGCCGACGAAAACGATCGGTTTGTCAATATTAACCGTAAACTCCACTGCTTCGTTAAAACCCGCGTAGCTTTTGACTTCATCAATATAAGCCTGGAATAACAAAAAAGCCGCCAGACCGGCGCTGCCGACCGCATAACCTTTGGTCAGGGCTTTAGTCGTGTTGCCGACCGCGTCCAGTTTATCCGTACGGCGGCGGTGGGCTTCCGACTGTAAGCTCATTTCCATAATGCCGCCGGCGTTATCGGCGATAGGGCCGAAAGTATCCATGGCCAGGATGTATCCGGCTGTCGTCAGCATACCCATGGTAGCGACGGCGGTGCCGAAAATTCCGGCATGCGGTATGCCGCTGCTGACGCCGAGGTAATACGAAACCAATAATGCCGACCCAATCGCCAGGGTTGGCGGCCAAGTGGATTCAAGACCAACGGCGGTGCCTTCTATAATATTCGTCGCCGGGCCCGTGGTGCTGGCGGCCGCGATAGCCTTTACCGGTCGGAATCTGTCTTCGGTGTAGTATTGCGTAATGTAGACAATAGCAATCGAAGTCATGACGCCTACAATTCCGCACAGAAAAAAAAGCCACCAGGCGTCGCCGGCTACGGAATTTTCCAGCAGCCATTTGCAGGCTAGGCCGAACAAAGGGACAATTACGGCGACGCTAATGAAAAATCCTCTATTAAGCGCCTGCATGGGTTGTTGATCTTCATTTTGCAAGCGGACGCTGAGAATGCCGATTATGCAGGCAACGATGCCAAAACCGCGCGCTACAAGCGGAAAGAGGATTAGGCCGATGGCGCCGGAGTTAAACGCCATGCCGGCTTTTTCGGCGGCTAAGGCCAGACCGCCGCCCAATATCATGGCGCCTATGTTTTCGGCCGCGGTGGATTCAAACAAATCGGCGCCGCGTCCGGCGCAATCGCCAACGTTATCGCCTACCAAATCGGCAATAACCGCGGGATTGCGGGGATCGTCCTCGGGAATTCCCGCTTCAATCTTGCCCACTAAATCCGCGCCTACATCGGCGGCTTTGGTATAAATTCCGCCGCCTACCTGGGCGAAAAGAGCTACAAAAGAAGCTCCAAAACCGTAACCAACTATCAGCAAAGGGATGTTAGCGATATCGATTTCAGGCGTAAATAATTTAACCAGCGCGAATAGCCCCGCTACGCCGCAAAGACTCATAGCCACTACCAGCATGCCGGACACGCCGCCCGCCCGCAGAGCGATTCGCACCGCTTCATTAAGGCTGGCGCGCGCCGCCGCCGCTACGCGTATATTGCTGCGGATGCTTATCCACATACCCATGTATCCGGCCAATACCGAACATATCGCGCCGAATATAAAGGAAGCGGTAATCCAGAACGCCATTTGCATGGTTCCGGCGACGGGATCGAATGCTTGGTGTGGGCGTATCACGCCGTAACCGATAAACAATAGAACGGCGAAAACGCCGGCTAAACTCAATATGGTAAGATTCTGGCGCCGCATAAAGGCTTCAGCGCCTTCTTTAATAGCGTTGGAAATGGCGCGCATTTCGTCGTTGCCGGTATCCTTGGCTAACACCCGGTTCGCCATCCATGCCGAAAAACCCAGGCCTAAAAAACTAATGCCAAGAACGACGCTGATCAGCGTTACAAAGTTTGCTTCCGGCATAGGAGCCCCGTCAATCT
>JBEKBU010000137.1:0-11249 GCA_050015235.1 Methylomonas sp.
TTTGCCGGCGGTAATCAGTTCAACGACGTTATGATATTCCAGCAAAGTAATATTGTCGTGCGCTTTGGCTCGCTCTATCAACGATAACGAAACCGCCTTGCCGGTGGCGTCGTCGGTATGGACGATGCGGCGGTGCGAATGTCCGCCTTCGCGGTTCAGATGCAGGCGGGATTTACCGCTTGGGCTGCGTTCTTCGGTAAAGTGCACGCCTTGTTCGCGTAGCCACTCGATGCTTTGCCGGCCCTGGCTGACGGTTAAGCGGACGATGTCCGGATCGCACAAGCCGGCGCCGGCGATTAACGTGTCTTCAATGTGGGATTCGATAGAATCGTGCTTGCTGTCGAACACGGCGGAAATGCCGCCCTGGGCGTAATAAGTGCTGCATTCGGTCAGCTCGAACTTGGCTAGCACCGCCACTTGGTAAGAATCGGCCAGATGCAGAGCTAAACTGAGCCCGGCGCCGCCGCTGCCGGCGATAAGTACGTCGTAATAATCTTCTGCTAGGGGAAAGGCGTTCAATAGTAGGTTCCGGATGGCGCAAATAGTAATCATAACGTATTTGTAATATTAGTATCCACCGCAGTTATTTCCCGGCTTAAAATTGCCTTGCGGGGCGGGTTAAATTAAAATGGCGGAAAGACTTTAATTCCCATGACCGGATCCAACAATCTTATCTGGCATCACGCCACTATTAACCGTAGCCGCCGCGAACAGCTTAATCGGCATCGAGCAGTCATTTTATGGTTTACCGGCCTCTCCGGGGCCGGCAAGTCGACGCTGGCGCATGCGGTAGAGGAGCAACTGCATTTGACCGGTTGCCGGACTTTTGTGCTGGATGGCGATAATGTCCGGCACGGACTGTGCAAAGACCTAGGCTTTAGCGATGCGGACCGCAAGGAAAACGTCCGCCGCGTCGCGGAACTGGCCAAATTGATGCTGGACGCGGGGCTGATTTCTCTGACGGCTTTTATTTCGCCGTTTGCGGCGGAAAGGCGGCTAGCGAGGGAACTGGTTCCGTTTGGCGATTTTATCGAAATTTATTGCAAATGCGATATTGCCGTTTGCGAACGACGCGATATAAAAGGCTTATATAAAAAAGCCCGCAACGGCGAAATTTTGCACTTCACCGGCATTTCTTCGCCTTATGAAGAACCGGTTGCGCCGGAACTGGTGATCGATACCGGCCGGGAAACCTTATCTGCGTCCGTCACCAAGGTGTTGGCCTTGTTAAACCGGCGTGGGGTTACAGATATTTACGGGATTTAACGGCCGCCATTCCGGCCGGATAAATAATTTGCAGCTTCTATCCAAGTGAACTTTGGCCTATGCGTTTCGATGTTTTTAACGGCGATGCGGACGGAATTTGCGCTCTTATTCAATTGCGTTGCGCTTTTCCGGCGGATGCGCAATTAATCACCGGCGTAAAACGCGAAATCGCCTTATTAGACAGAGTCCGCGCCAACGCCGGCGACTATTTAACCGTGCTGGACGTTTCGCTGGATACAAATCGGCGGGCGCTTTTAAATTTGCTGGAAAACGGCGCGGAGGTCTTTTATGCCGACCATCATTTCGCTGGGGAGCTTCCACGGCATCCTCGCCTGACCAGTATTATCGATATCAGCGCCAATACCTGCACAAGCTTGCTGATAAATGAATATTTGCAAGGCCGGTTTGCGGCCTGGGCGGTGGTGGGCGCGTTTGGGGATAACCAAGAGGCCGGCGCGCAACGGGCGGCAAAACCGTTGCAAATGGACGGCGCTGAGCTTGAACAACTGCAACGCCTGGGAGTCTGTATCAACTACAACGCTTATGGGGAGACCGTCGACGATCTGCAAATAGCTCCGGAAGATTTATATCGGCAGTTGTCGGCTTACCGTTCGCCTCTGGATTTTATCGCCGGACAACCGGCGGTTTATAGTAAATTGCTAACGGCTTATGCGGATGATATGGGTCTGGCCGGCTCAACGCCAGCCGAATATCAGAATCAAGCCGTAGCGGTGTTTGTTTTGCCGGACGAAAAATGGGCGAGACGCGTAAGCGGAGTGTGGGCTAACGAGCTCGCTAATCAATATCCGCAGCGGGCTCATGCAGTGCTGAGCCCTAATCGGCAGGGCGGTTTGCAGGTCAGCGTCCGGGCGCCGTTAAGCAATAAAACCGGCGCCGATGAATTATGCCGACAATTTCCGGGCGGCGGCGGACGTAAAGCGGCTGCCGGCATTAATCATCTGGAGTATGGTCAGTTGCCGGCATTCATTAATGCGTTCAAATTGCAGTACGGCTGATTTTATAAACGCATACAAAACAGCGCTAGCCGGATTTAGGATTGTTGCTAAAGTCAGGCAGTACGTAGATATCGTTAGTTTCGGAATTTTCCGCGAGCCAGGCGCAAAAGGCGGAGCGTTCTTCATCGGTCCAACTGGTGCGGCCTATGGCGCGCCCAGCGTCGCCGCGCATATTGGCCACGCCGCGCTCGACTTGCGCCAAGCGGCTATCAACCGAGGATATTTGTTGATTTAGCTCTGTCAAGGATTTTTTCAGTTCGTTGACGCCCGCTTCTATTTGGTTAAGATGTTCCAGAACCTGATTATTTAAATCACCGGTCATGTTTTTTGATTATTTGACATTATCATGGATTTTGTAACTATTCACCGAGTGATTAAATATTCAAAACTGCCGATAGCTGAATATGTCTTCGCAAAAGCTGAATAAATAAGGTTTTTTTAACTATAGACTAATTTACGCCGAACGTGGTGTAATTAGGCTTTTAATATTTCCGTAATGAGCCATGAGAAATGAGTGAAGAATTTGAAGTAAAAGGACCGCATGATGAAGTTTTGGAAGCGGGCGAAGAAAATGAAAACGGCTCGGCGGGGCATAGATTCAACGCTACACTGGCGGTGATGACGGCGATTATGGCGACTATCGGCGCGTTGCTTTCTTACCAAGCCAATGTTACGCTCGGCGAAGCCATAATTTACAAAAACGAAGCTTCCATCAGGAAAACGGAAGCTTCGGATCAATGGAATTTTTATCAGGCAAAAAGCAGCAAACAGAATATGGAGGAACTGGGAGCCAAACTGACCTCCGGGAAGGATAAGGAAGAAAGCCTTAATGAGGTGGCGCGATACGCCGCCGAAAAAGAATTGATCAAGACTAAAGCCGAGGAAATCGAAGAAAAAGCGCGGGTAGCGGATGAACGCTCCGAACAGTCTTTACATGCCCACCATCGCTGGGCGACAGGTACGACTGCGTTGCAAATTGCGATCTCGCTGGCCGCCATAGCTTTATTGACCCGGCGTAAATGGATGGAATACGCCAGTTTGCTTTGCGCAACGGTTGGCGTGGGCTTTGGAGTTGTCGCCTGGCTGGGTTTATAAAAGCTTCCATAGCCATTAAAATTACACGACTCTGACCTTTATGCCGAATCAAAACCGTGAGCCGATTATTACCCGGGTTTTCGATTCATGATAAAAAAACGCCGGTATATTTAGTCCCCAGCAATAACATCTGTCAGCAAAATGCGCTCGTTATCCAGACGCAAAGCTAGAGTTTTGCATAATAAGTTGGTGTCGAAATCGTGATAGCGCTCGGATGTGACGATGCGGCCGCTATCGCCATTGTTTTCCAAAGCGATCAGTTGGAAAAAATATGGCCGCCACGACCAGTTAAAACCGATTTTGCGCGGGTCGGTAAACCAACGGTTTTCGGTGAAGTTAAAATTCGGCGAGATTTGCATGCCGTCATTATCGCAAAGATAAAAGCGAATTATCCGGCATTCAGTGAAATTCCATTTGGCGAGTTCATTCAGGTTGAAATCCCCCTGTAAAGCATCTTTAAGCCGGTATATCAGTTTTTTGATGGCGCCGATCACCTCGATATTTTTTTGTACCTTGTTAACTGTTTGCCTAAAAAATTTGGCTCTTAAGGAATTAATGTGTTTTTCGTATAGGGTTGGCGCTTTAAATTCGGGTTCAGCGGCGGAAAACAGAAAACCTTGCATATATTGAGCGCCGCAGCTCAGTCCGAACAAAAATTCGGCTTCGGTTTCCACCCCTTCGCAAATTATCTGACAACCGGTACGTTTGCCGAGGCGTGTGAGCATGTGTACAAAATCGCCGGCCATGCCGCCTTTACCGGTTTTTTTAAACAACTGCAAATCGATTTTAATAATATCGGGGTGTATGGCCAGTACCCGCTCTAACTGAGAAGATCCGGAACCGAAATCGTCCAGGGCGACGCGCAAACCCTGTTGCCGGTAGCGTTTGACGATTTCCCGTAATTTGCTAATATCTACATGCGCTTCGGTAATTTCAATGATGATGCGTTGCCGGTCTATATTCAGCTCTTCCAGCATTTTTAAAGTGGGCAAAGCGTTTAACTGCCTGATATTATCTATCCAGGAAGCCGAGATATTGATTGATAAATAGGCGCCGTTATCAAGCTCCGCAAATTTCTGCAAGGCCATGCGCCTTACCTTGCGGTCAAGTTCGAGCCGCTCGTTGGTATCCATCTTTGGCGAAGAGAACAAATGGCCCGCCGAGACCGCTTGTTGCCGTTGGTCATATTGCCGAGCCAACGCTTCATAACCGATGATGCGGCCGCTGGCGACGCTGAGTATCGGTTGAAAGTAAGGAAATAATTGAAAATTTTCTTCCATGTTAATGGTTTTCTTTAGCACAATTTTGGAAGTATATATTAATTGTACCTATGAACTCAAACTGCTATACTGAAAAATTGAAATCACATGGCGTGTGGTCTGGAGAAGTCTGTTTTCTTAACTTTATCATGACTTTTCTTATGCCCCAGGCGGGTTAGGCGAGTAGACATGCGGGATGGCTAAATTTTTTAAAAATACTACATTTAATATGTATAACTCTCGGCTGAACAGGGATAAGCCTAATGAATATCGTTGCTAAAACTGATCTTGAACAGGCTTTAAGGCTTTGTAAAGGCGCTTTTTTGTCCGCTGCCGGGTTTAGCATGGTGATTAACCTGTTGATGCTGGCGCCTTCGTTATATATGCTGCAAGTCTATGATCGGGTGGTTTCCACGGGTAATCAGATCACTCTATTGATGCTGACTTTGATCATGTTTGTGATGTTCATTGTCATGGGTCTTCTGGAATGGGTGCGTTCGCAGATTCTGGTGCGGGTCAGCGCCCGGCTGGAAACCTTGCTGAACGATAGAATTTTCGGCTTGGCTTTTAAGCAATCCTTATTTTCCGGCGGCCAGCGCGCTACCTCGCAACCTTTGGACGATTTGACGGGACTGCGGCAGTTCTTGACCGGAAGCGCATTATTCGCTTTTTTTGATGCGCCCTGGATGCCGTTTTATATCGGTTTGATGTTTGTGTTTCATGCTTGGTACGGCTGGTTTTCGGTGATTACCTGCGTTATTTTGGTCTGCATCGCCATCATCAATGAGCGGGCGACCGGCAAAATGCTGGGGGACGCCAATAAAATCGCGGCAGTCGGGCGTGGGCAAATCAATAGAAATTTGCGCAACGCCGAAGTAATAGAGGCGATGGGTATGTTAAAACCGGTGCGGCAGCGCTGGGCAAGCACTGCTAACCGGGTGCTGGAGTTGCAGTCGTTGGTCAGTTTCCGCGCCGGCCTGATTACAGCCGTATCTAAAATTTTCCGACTCACCACGCAATCGCTGATTTTAGGTTTAGGCGCGTATTTGGTGGTCGAACGGGAAATATCGCCGGGCTTGATGATTGCGGGCTCCATACTGTTAGGTAGAGCATTGGCGCCTATTGACTTGATGATTGCTTCCTGGAAGGGCTTTATCACTGCTAGAGGCCAGTACGAACGATTGCAGGATCTTTTGCGGCGCATTCCGGCCGATACCTTGAAAATGCCGTTGCCGGCGCCTACCGGCAGAATTCAACTGGAAACCGTTGAAATCGTGCCGCCCGGAGCGAAATTGCCGGTGGTGAAAAATTTGAGTTTGGTTATTGAAAGCGGTGATGTGGTCGGCGTTTTGGGTCCTAGCGGCGCCGGCAAATCCAGTTTATCCAGAGCGCTTTTGGGGATTTGGCCGGTCAGCAGCGGTAAAATCCGTCTGGATGGCGCCGATGTGTACGCTTGGGACCGCAACGCGTTGGGGCCTTATATCGGCTATTTGCCTCAGGATATTGAATTGTTTGAAGGCACTATCAGCGAGAATATCGCCCGCTTTGGCGCCATAGATTCCGAAAAAGTGATCGCCGCCGCCATGATGGCCGATGTGCATAATTTAATTTTGCGGCTGCCTGATGGCTACGATACCGTTATCGGCGCCGATGGCGGCGTATTATCGGGCGGGCAAAGACAGCGTATCGGCTTGGCGCGGGCGCTGTACGGCAATCCGGTGCTGGTGGTGCTGGACGAACCTAACTCCAACCTTGATGAACAAGGCGAACTGGCGCTGGGCAACGCTTTAGAACGTCTGAAAGCCATTAAATCTACCGTGATCGTGGTTACCCATCGTAACAACGTGCTAACCCGGGTAGACAAATTATTGATACTCAGCGAAGGCGAGCTGGTCGTCTACGGGCCTAAAGACCAAGTCATTGCTTATCTGCAACAGAAAGCGCAGACTCAACTACAAGCAACTTCCAGTTAATCCATGGCAAGCAAAGATCAGTTTAAACAACAAAATACCGAGTCGGCGCTGTTAGAGTTGACCGATGATAGACCTATCCGCAGAATTGGAATGCTAGTGCTGATAAGTACGTTGGTTTTTTTTGGCGGTTGGGCTTATCTGGCCCCGATAGACAGCGCTTCGATAGCGCCCGGATTTTTGGTTGTCAAATCGCACAAAAGGACGATACAGCATCTGGACGGAGGTATCGTTAGCGAACTGCTGGTTAAAGACGGCGACGTCGTCAAGGAAGGCGATCTGCTATTGATTCTGGACGGCACTGAAAATAAGGCGATGCTGGAAATGGCGCGCGGACAGTATATCGGCTTGGCGGCGCAGGCGGCGCGGCTGGAGGCGGAGCGCAACAATAAAGCCGTAATCAGTTATCCGGATATTTTTAAAAACACCGGCGATAGCCGGATTGTAGAAGCTAAACAAAGCGAAGAGCATTTATTCCGCGCGCGTAAAAACGCTAAGAATGCCGAAATAGACATCCTGAAACAGCAAATCGGCCAGTTGCAGTCCAAGATTGAAGGTTTGAAGGGCATGCGCAAGAGTAAACAGGAATTGGTCGTTCTGTACGCCGAGGAGTCAAAAAATCTGAAAGAACTGCTCAGCGAAGGATTTGTAGATAAACAACGCATTCAGGAAATCGAACGCACCCACGTTTCTAATCAGGGCGATATCGCTTCCATAGACTCGGAAATTGCCGGTGATGAAATTCAGATCGGCGAAACAAAACTGAAGATTTTGCAGATTGAGAAAAAATTTCAGGAAGACGTCAATACCCGGCTCAGTGAAGCGCAGGCCAGCCTATTCGAGGCAAATCAACGTATGCTGGCGTCCAGAGACAAGGTCAACCGTATCGAAATAAAGGCGCCGGTCGCCGGGCGGGTGATGGGGCTTGCCATACATACCTTAGGCGGAGTGATTGCGCCGGGCAGCCCGATACTGGAAATAGTGCCGGAACATGAGGAGCTGGTGATAGACGCCCAGGTGCCTATGCAGGATATAGACAGGGTCAGCGTTGGCATGATCGCTGAAGTGCATTTATCCGTGTTCAAACAGTCGCAGACTCCGATTACTGAAGGCAGGGTTACCACTATTTCCGCGGACCGGGTGGTGAATGAGAAAACCCAGGAGTCTTATTACTCCGCCGAAGTAGAGTTGACTCCGGAAAGTTTAAGCAAATTGACCAATTTGAAACTGGTGCCGGGTATGCCGGTGGAAGTGATGATAAAAACCGGCGAGAGAACATTGTTTCAATATCTTACCCAGCCTCTCTCCAATGCTTTTGCGCGCGCATTTACCGAGGATTGACCGGCATGTTTAAGCGTTTAACCGTAGTTTTGCTACTGGCGGCGCTGAATCGGCCGGTTTCCGCCGATGATTTGCTGCGTGTTTATGAAGACGCCCTCCAATTCGCGCCGTCTTTGCAGGCGTCCGGCCATAAAGTTGAGATGGGCGCCGCCCAAAAAGGCCAGGCTTTAGGTGTGCTGCTGCCGCAAGTTACAGGCACCGCCAACTGGTCTGAAAACAAATTGACGCAAATAACTTCCGAAGTTTATAGAGGCACCCGTTATTTCGTGTCGATTACGCAAAGCATTATTGATTTCGGTAAGTACTGGGATTTGCAGCGCACCAAGGATCAGATGAAGCAATATGACGCCGAGCGGATTGAAGCGCAGCAAAATTTGCTGGTGGACATCGTCAAACGTTATTTTGCGATACTGGACGCACAGGATGAACTGCAATATCTGGACACGGAGAAACTGGCGACGGAGGGCTATAAACTACAGATGGATAAATTGTTCGCCAAGCAACTGGTAAAAGTTACCGATGTTTATGAAGTGGATGCGCGCCTCGACCAGATTCTGGCTGACCGCATAGAGGCGGAAAGCAATCTGTTTACCGCGAAACAGGCTTTGAAGGAATTAACCAGTACAGACTCCGATTATCTGGCCCCCCTGCGGGAAACTATCGAATATCACGAACTGGAAGGCAAGCTGGAAGAGTGGATAGAAGTGGCTGTTAATGAAAACCCCAGCCTGAGCGCGCAACGTCTGGCCGTACAAACCGCCAGCGACGAAGTAGCGGTTAAAAAATCCAAGCTTTTACCGGTTGTGGACTTGCAATTGTATTATTACGATACCAATACCGGTTACCAAAGCGTTTTAATTGGGCATACCCAGACTCAGGTAGCGGCGATCAACGTGAATGTGCCGATTTTTTCAGGCGGCTCAGGTATCCAGAGCGTCAACGAATCGCAAAGTAAGCTGGCGATCAGCAAGCAGGAAAACGAATCCAAAATCCGCGCCATGATCAAGGAAACCAGTCAGGCGTTCACACTCGCCAACGCCAACGCCAAGCGTATCCTGGCCGCGCAAAAAGCCGTCGAATCGGCCGGCAAATCGCTGGAAGCGATGCAGAGCGGATTTCAGCACGGTATAAAAAACATGCGGGACGTTTTGGAGGCGCAACAGGTGCAGTATAAAGCCAGACGCGATTTGGCGAAATCCCGGTATAACTACATTACCAACCGCGTCCGCTTTTTAAAAGCAATCGGCACTATTAACGAGGACAATTTGGCGGAAGTGAATAACTGGTTGGTTAAGTAAATACGATTCAAAAAATATGCATCCCCGCCAAAATCGATAATATTCCGTGCGATTTTTCCCGGACTTGTTCTTCGGGTAAATTCTCAAATACCACTACAGACCTGCTTTCAACCTGATAATGCCCTTTGTGCAGCGGCGTTTGCTGTTCACGGGGAATAATGTCGAGCGGCGATTTTAACGCTGTATCCACCGCCAGTCGCCAGACTTTGCCGGGGATGACGGGTAATTGCACGGCGTGCCTTATGTCCGCCATATTCATAATCACATGCAGGTCGGCTTCGTTGTCGCCGATGCCAGCCAGCGTATAGGCCAGAATGCGGAGCTCGGGATCCTGCCAATCCGGCTCTTGATCGGCTGCTAGGCCGTGCCAACGGATGTCCGGTACGGTTTTCCCTTCCGGCGGCTTGCCGGCCAGAAAGCGGCGTCTCATAATGGCTGTGTGTCTTTTCCTAAGCTGTATCATGAGCTTGACAAAGCGTAATATATCGGCGTTCTGCCGGCTTTTCTCCCAGTTTAGCCAGCTTAGTTCATTGTCCTGACAGTAACAATTGTTATTGCCATTCTGGCTATGCAGAAATTCGTTGCCGGCCAGTAACATAGGAACGCCTACGCTCAACAGCAGGATTGCATAGGCGTTTTTGACCTGTTTGCGGCGCAAAGCCAAAATGGCCGGATCGTTACTGGGGCCTTCCACGCCAAAATTGTAACTTAAATTATTGTTGCAGCCATCTTGACTGTTTTCCCCGTTAGCTTCATTATGCTTGTGGTTATAGCTGAATAAATCGTACAGAGTAAAACCGTCATGGCAAGTGATGAAATTAATACCGCTGATGGGCAAACGGTTTTGGTACTGATAAAGATCGCTGCTACCGCAAATCCGAGTAGCTACTTCGTTGATAATGCCTTTGTCGCCGCGCAGAAAACGCCGGATGGCGTCGCGGTACATGCCGTTCCATTCGCCCCATCGGTAACCGGGGAAGTTGCCGACTTGATAGAGGCCGGATGCATCCCAGGCTTCTGCTATCAGTTTGCTGCGCGCTAATTGTTCGGACAACTCTATGCCGAACACCAAGGGCGGATCTTGCAGTACGCTGCCGTCCTCTCCGCGCGCGAGAGCGCTAGCGAGATCGAAACGGAAGCCGTCCACATGCATTTCTCTTACCCAGTATTCCAGGCAACTGATGATAAAATTGGTTACCAGCGGATGATTAGCGTTTACCGTATTGCCGCAGCCTGTAAAGTCCAGCAAGATACGTTTGTCGAATTTGTCGGTAATATAGAAACTATTGCCGGTAATACCTTTAAAATTGATGACAGGCCCATCGACGCCAGCTTCCGATGTATGATTGAACACTACATCCATGATGACGCCGATGCCGGCTTTATGTAAGGCTTTGACCAGATCGCGGAATTCGCGGATATGTGTGCCTTGTTCGGGTGTGACGCAATAACCCGGATGCGGACTGAAAAAACTGTGGGTGCTGTAGCCCCAGTAGTTTTTTAAACCCAGCTCGCTGGTAGGCAGCGGGATATCCTGTTCATCGAACGCCATGACAGGCAGCAACTCTACATGAGTTATGCCTAAATCCCGCAAATAAGGAATTTTTTCGATTAAACCCGCAAACGTGCCGGGATTAGCGACTTTAGCGCTCGGATGACGGGTAAAACCGCCAACATGCAATTCGTAGATTATGGATTTTTCGCTACGGATAGCCAGAGGCGTGTCGCCTTCCCAGTCATAACTGTCGTCAACTACCATGGCGCGCATCGAACATGCGCTGTTATCCCCGGGGATGCAGGCCTCCGCCCGTTTCCAGAGTTTATCGCTAACCGCACGCGCCCAAGGGTCTAATAATAATTTTTCATGATCGAAGCGTAGGCCGGCTTCACGGGTTTGCGAAGGGCCGTCTATCCGCCAAGCATACCAGACGCCGACGGGTAAATTCATTACTTGTACGTGCCAGGAAAAAAAAGTATGATGATTATCTCTTTCCAAATGAATGA
>JBEKBU010000138.1:0-11236 GCA_050015235.1 Methylomonas sp.
TTTCCGGCGAGCGGCCGGTATTTTTTAAACTGGTGACAGCCGCCGCACCGGTGCCGCCGGTGTTACCGGCCACATTAATCACATCGGCGCCCGCTTTGGCGACGCCGACCGCTATGGTGCCTATCCCTTCGGACGACACCAGTTTGACAACCACCCTGACCCGCGCGGCTTTGGCGTCGTGAATTAATTGCCCCAAATCTTCTATCGAATAGGTATCGTGATGCGGCGGCGGGCTCACCAACTCCACTTTTGGGGTGCCGCCGCGCAGAGCAGCTATTTCAACGGAAACCTTCGCCGCCGGCAATTGCCCTCCTTCGCCGGGTTTCGCGCCCTGGCCTATTTTTATTTCTATCTCTTCCAGATT
Organism: Methylomonas sp.; assembly: GCA_050015235.1. GTDB lineage: Bacteria > Pseudomonadota > Gammaproteobacteria > Methylococcales > Methylomonadaceae > Methylomonas. The sequence goes on from JBEKBU010000138.1 coordinate 365, forward strand.
CGGATCCGCCAAATAGCCGGCCCATACCCCAAACCGGCCGGAAGCGAATTGTTTTATTTTACAGGAGCGTATAGTTCCAAAGCGGCTGGAGTGTTCGCCGCCTTCGCCGGAATTGCTCATACCGCCCGCAATATTAGCGCCTTGGGCTACCGCCTCGTGGGCCTCGGCCAATAAAGCGCCGTGACTCATGGCGCCCGAGGCGAAAGTCGGGGTAATCCGGTGCGCAGGTTGAATTTGCGATAGCGGCAGACGCGCGCGCGCGGTCAGTATATTGGACAAATAGCAGTGAATCAGACAGTCCGTATCCGGCGTACGCAGCTCAATTCCGTTCGGAGTAATGTCCAATCCAAAACCTTGATCGGCGAAACGCGCTTTAAAATGCGCCGCCAGCGCTTGCAACCGTTGCTCACTGTTATTGTCGCTAAAACTGATGTTAAATCGACGATCGTCTGTGGAGCTGACTTGCAGACCGCGGATCATAAAATTATTATTGCCGTGCAAATCCTGGCTACCCAGCAAACGGTCAAAATCCGCCTGACTGTCCGCCTCGGAAACATCGGCCATAAAATCCATGACGTCGCGTAATGCGGCGGGGCGTTGGGCGCGCTCCAACATTAAATTACGGGTAAAATTGCGGTAAGCCGGGGTAACGCCGAAGGCGTTGATTTGTTGCGGCGTACGTTTTTCGTAACCGAAATCGAGATAAGCCGTATCGCTGGCCTCGGGAGCTTGCGCAGGCTGGACATAGAGAACAGGCTCGTCGGTCATGCCTATGTATTCCCGTACGGCCAGATTTCCGAAGGTATGCCCGGCGCCGTCCTGGCGCTCCTTGAACAAGCCGAGAAAAGGAATATCGTTTTCTTCCTTGACGCTCAGTGCTTTACGATGCCACTCGGCCGCGCTGGCGGCGATATCGCTATAGCGGGCGCCGCCGACGGACGCATGAATATTAGGAAAATAGGGTTTCAACATCGGTTCATCGGTATCCAAATAATTGGATTCGAAAAACTCGCCGCCTATATAGCTTTCCACTGTACACAAGCCGAATTTACCCATGGTTTTCATCAAGGATTTTTCTATGCCTTTCTGAAAATTATATAAAGCCTGTTTTTGCGCCTTGCTGTCCGAATATTCGCCGCAAACCCGGTTATGTACGCTTAAAGGGCATATCGCGGAAGCGCCAAAACCCAGGACAGCCGCAATGTCATGCGGGCTCACTGCCTGCCCGGTTTCCAGAATCAAGGAGGAATTAAACCGCAAGCCCTGTTTAACCAGATGCTGATTGGCCGCGGCCACCATTAACAGCGCGGGTATGGCCGCCGCGCGGCTATCGATATTAAAATCGCTCAATATAATGATGCCGGTATTCCGGCGCGCCGCCTCTTCCACCTTGGCGCAAACCGTATTAACCGCTTCCGCCAGCGCCCGCTCATTTTGCGCCGGATGCTCGAAATCAGGCTCGTACAACATATCGAAGGTTACGGTTTTCACCCAATTTTGCCGGCGTATCTGTTCCAGTTGAGTCCGCTGTAAAATAGGCGACTCTATCATCAGCTGCTTGCTGTTTTCGACGGCGAACGTGGGCTTGGCGCCCAGCGCCACTCTTAGCGTCATACCGTCGCTTTCGCGCAGGGAGTCCAGAGGCGGATTAGTCACTTGGGCGAAACGCTGGCTAAAATAGCGGAACATCCCGCCTTCCGCCGCGCTTAACGCATTCGGCGTTACGCCGTAACCCATGGCCGAAACCTTTTCCAGACCGGTTTGCAAGATGGGATCCAGCAAGAACTTAAAACTTTCCTGGTTAAGGGAATAGGCCGTATGGCGCTGATTGAAATTAAACGCATGGTCGTTTCTGATTTCCGAGAATTCGACTTCAGGCAGTTCGCTGATATGGACACAGCTTTGTTTCAGTAAAGTCCGATAATCTTTTTCTTTCGCCAGCAGCTCCAAAACTTGCTGACTGTTATAAGATTTACCCGTACCATGATCAAAAAACAACATCCCGCCCGCTTCAATCCGGCCGCGGCGGATCACTTCGCCGGCCGGAAAATCGATCTGGCCGGCTTCCGACATGACGGCCAGATATTTCAACGTCTCCACCGAACGCAAAGGTCTAAGGCCGAGCCGGTCCAGCCTGGCGCCAACCCGGATGCCATCGCTGAAAATCAAGGCGGCCGGACCATCGTTTTTCTCTTCGTACAGGCTGAAATATTCCAGCATTGCTCTGATTTCAGGGGATAAGGTCGGGTCATTCTCCCAAGCCGGCGGCATCATCGCCAGGATAGCCGTCACTATGTTCAAACCGTCTTCGTTAATGCGGCGGGTCAATGTTTGGTCGAGACGGCTGGAATCCGACTGTCCGCACGGAAACACCAGATGTTTGTTATTTTGTCTGGCGATAGCGTTTTCGCTGAGACGGTTTTTTTTGTCGGTATTCAATTCGCCATTGTGCGCCATATATCTGAACGGCTGCGCCATCATGGTCGCCGGCGCCGTATTGGTCGAAAAGCGGTTATGGAAAAACAAGGTATTGATCTCATGATCTTTATCATATAAATCAACAAAATAAGGGATCACCTCAAAAGAATTGAGACGGCCTTTATAAACTTGGGTGCGCGAGCTCATCGACAATGGATAAAAGCCGTTCAGCTCGGGACGGGTAAAACCTGCGACTTCAATAGTCAACAACGCCGCCTGGATGTGTTTTTCGAATTCGGCGTGCGTGGCCTGTCGTAACTCCGCCGGACGGCCGAAAATGACCTGTTTGATCTGCAATTGCGCTTTCAACGCCGCCGTATTGATCACCGAATTATCGACCGGAATTTCCCGCCACTTGATAATCGGCAAGCCGAACGCCTGAAATTGAGCCTCCACCAACTGGGTGGCGACCGAATCGTAATGGGCATGATTTTCTGGAAAAAAGAAATTCGCGACTCCGAACTGGCCGAGCTCCAGAGTATCCATTCCGGTCGCCTTGCGAAAAAATTTTAACGACAGATCGATATTAACGCCGGCGCCGTCGCCTATGCCTTCCGCGCTCATGCCGCCGCGATGCGGAATGGTGCACAAGGCTTCATGCGATAAAGTCAGCAACTCATGCGTTTGTAATCCGTCTTTGCGGGTAATAAATCCCACGCCACAACTGTCCTGAGATAAATCGGCGTTGTAAAGCGTTTTTTCCGAGTCGTTTTTAAAGGTGTTTTTCATCATGGCTATCCCCCGTGTTTAGGGCCTGCAAGGGTCAATTTAACTTACCGATGCGCTACATATAGTTTTTCCGGCCGTTGCGTGTTAGAGTCATTTAACGGCAGCAAAATCCGCGGAATAATTTTCGATTAGCGAAACTTTTTAATTATACCAGCATCGCTTTTCCATGTCATTCAGTGAATGACTTAGCCGCCAAAACAAGCCCGGCTTTTTTGATTATGATTCAGTGAGCGCAGAATATGAATAAAAATTTTGATGTAACTATCGTGGGCGGCGGCATGGTGGGGTCGGCGCTCGCCTGCTGCCTTGGGGCGAGCGGCTTACATGTGGCGTTGATCGAAGAACAGTCGCCGCCGGCGTTTTCAAGCGATCAACCCCATGATTTGCGCGTATCGGCTTTGAGCATCGCCTCGAAAAACATCATGGACACGGTGGGCGCCTGGCAAGGCGTGGCGTCGCGCCGTTATTGCCCGTTCCGGCGCATGCGGGTTTGGGAGCAAAACGGCGAAACTTTATTTAACAGTGAGGATATCCATTATCCCGAATTAGGCTATATCGTCGAAAACCGGGTCATCCAACTGGCGTTTCTGGAAAGGCTGGAGAATTTTGAAAATATCCGCCTATTTATGCCGCAAACCATAAGCAAAATTGAATACGATGGCGCCGAAGCGGCGTTAGTTCTGGGGGATGGCTCTACTTTGCGCTCCAAACTCATGGTGGCGGCCGACGGCGGGCATTCACGCCTTAGACAAAGCGTCGGCATAGGCGTTACCAGTTGGGATTATAATCAGCATGCGTTAGTGATATATATCGAAACAGCCTACGGTCAGCAGGATATTACCTGGCAACGCTTTTTACCGAGCGGCCCGCAAGCGTTTCTACCCCTGACCGGAAATTACGCCTCCCTGGTCTGGTACCACTCTCCGGACGAAGTCAGACGCTTGCAAACCTTGCCCGCCGAGCAATTAAAAACCGAACTGATCGCCGCCTATCCGCAAGAATTAGGCGACGTCATCCGCATTTTAGGCGTCGTCAGCTTTCCTCTGAAACGGCAACATGCGCAAAGCTACGTCAAACCGGGCGTCGCTTTGGTGGGCGATGCGGCGCATATGATTAATCCCTTGGCCGGTCAAGGCGTTAATATCGGTCTGCTGGATGCCGCCGCCCTGGCGGAAGTCGTCATCCAGGCGCACCGGCAGGGCCGCGATTTCGCGGATTTGCGGGTCTTGCAAGATTATGAAAAACAACGCCGCAACGAAAATTTGAAAATGATGACGGTCATGGACGGTTTTTACCGCTTTTTCAGCAATGACATCATACCCTTGAAATTGCTCCGCAATCTGGGTTTGGGTTTTGCCCAGCGCGCCGCGCCGCTCCGTCTTAAAATCATGAAAGCCGCCATGGGGTTGGAAGGCCGCTTGCCGAAACTGGCGCGCGGCGAGCATATTCTTTAACAAACTAATAGTTAGTCATTTTGAAATACATCGATGGATTACGGCTTCCGCCTCTACCCATCCTACACTGTTTTACGTTTGTTTCAAGATGACTGACTACAAGCTAAGCACGGCGCGGATTATCGAAAGTATTTCAAAATGTATTCCAGCCCGGACAAACCTTTTTCATACCAGGAAAACATAAATTGCAGGAAATCCGCTTCATGGCCGCGATCTTCGAATAACAGCTGGAATACATCCGAATATAAAGCCATCAAACTAATGATAATTAAAGAAAACGCTAAAAACGGCAGATCGATTTTCGGCTGCCAGAAGCCGATGCGCGCATAATAGAAGGTGTTGAGAGGATAATAAAGCCATTCGCCAAGCGCTACGCCGAAAATAACGCCGCCTTCGCCGAATAAATAATAGCCGGTAAAAATACAGGCCAGTTGCACAACGATTTTAATGATTAATAGAAAGGTGCTGGCGCGGATTCTTCCCATCGCTGTCAGCAAATGAGAATAGGAGCCGTTCAAATTACCCAGCAACGAGCCCATGGCCAATACTTGCAAAATTTTTCCGGAGTCCGCGTAACGCGGATCGAACAGGAAGCCCATGAATTTTTTACCCAAGATTATGAAAAAAATCGCCGCCAGCCAACCGCTGCCTATAAAAACCAGTCTGCATTTGGCCAGCACGGCATTTATGCGCGCGGGACGTTCGCGTAAAATTTCGGAATAGACCGGTATCAGCAATCGGCCGCTGATGGCTTGCACCAATTGCGAGACCATTAAATTCATGGTGCTGGCGAGATTAAAAAAGGAAAGGGTTCTTACCCCCAAAAACGCCCCCATGATCAGTTTATTACCTTCGCCGTCCACAAATGTCAATGAGGAACGCACGATAATCCATTTGCCGAAATCCACCAATTCGCGGACATAGTTTTTATGCCAGGCGATCCGATGACGGATACCCTCAAGCATGGCGTGGCTTGCCAACATTCTAACCATGGTCCCGGCTAAAAAACCCCAAACCAAAGCCCACACGGAATGCATAAGCCAGGCGAAAATAATAATAATAGCCGTGCCGGTAAAAGCAGTGATTAGCTCGAATATTATGGTCGTTTTTATTGAAATTTGTCTGGATAAGGTGGCGGTCTTGGTGGAATTAAAACCGCTGATGACGGCGTTTAAGCCAACGATCGGCATAATTTGCGCGATCAGAGGCTCGCTATAAAACGAAGCAACCAAAGGCGGGATCACGCTGAATATAATACCGATCAGTATCCCTTGAAATATTTGCACCGTCCAAGCGGTATTTAGGAAATCCGGTTCAGGTTCGCGCTCCCGCCGGATAATATAATGGGGTATGCCGAAATCCGAAAGCATCACCAGACCGGTCATCACAGCCTGGATAATCGCCATGATCCCGAACGCTTCAGGATATAACAATCTCGTCAGAATCAGGTTGCTTCCAAATCGGATGACTTGACCGGCGCCGTAACCGACAACGCTCCAAGAGCCCGCATTCAAAATTCGCTTGGCGAAACTCGTTTGTTTTTCCATTTATTTATTTAATTTTAAAATTATTTTTTAAACGGTTGAGCCCGCCGGCTCTAGCGCTTGCGAAAATTCGGCATGTTATTGCTTATGCGCATAACTCATGTGAACCAAGGGCTTACCGGCGCCAATTGGTTTAGGGATAGGGCTAGGGCTAAATTTAGTTATGTACTCTACCCGCCCCTGGAGGGCGCCGCAAATCAACCAGACCCATGGGCTCAGCGAAGCGTTAGGTATTTGATCGATTAAAAACATTGCGACTAATATACCGTGCCCCAACAATAATTGAATATCGACATTGGATTTTATGACATTAGCCAATTTTAAAGCCCTATAGGCCGGAACCGCGATTAGACCGAATTGCGCAAAAAAATTGACCAGCCCGAATGCCCCTATAGTAATAATCCACATGCCGTCCGTCGTTCCGTATTCGTTACCCTGCCATTCCGCATAGACCCGGTTTCGTCCCCATGAGCCCCAGCCGAAAAATAGCCGTTCTTGGGCATGATCCAACAACAATTTCTCATTAGCAAACCGGAAAGCGAGTGACAGCGATCTATCGTGACTGATTCCTTCAAAAAACTCGACTAGCCATTGATGAGGAAATATCTCCAGAACGCTTAAAATCGGATAGGACAAACCGATAAATAACAAAATACTGACGATACGTAATATATTTTTAGGCGAAAAGAACTTTATTAAAATTGTTGCAAATATCGCATAGATCAAAGGAGCCAGGGTTTTTTGCAAAATCACCAACACTAACAAGAACAGCCACACGGATTTTGCCGAGAATCGGTATATGCGCTGTTTTAACCGCCACAATACGGCCGTCGATACCATCGCCGCCATCAAAAATATGGCGACCCACAGGGCATGGCCCATGAAGACCGGCGCTCTAAAGCCGCCATCCCGCATTTGTTGTACATATTGACCAGGAAAAAAGCCGTAAATTTTAGCATGTAGTTGCGGACTCATTCGAATTTCAAACAATATCGGCAAGGCGTATATCAAAGCCGCAATACCGAAAAGTCTGAAAAATAGAATATGATCGTCGCTGGTTTTAAAAATCGCCCGCGCCAGGATAAACGGCAAAAAATATAAAAACTGCCCCAACAAAATAGAAAAAGCGTCATAAAGCGTAATACCAGCTATATCTCCGTTAGCCGTTTGATAAACGTCGCCATTCAGCAACACGGTTATAAACGGCGACAATAAAAATATCAATATTAACCAGCGCATTAACCGATTTTTCCCCAATATCGGCACACGGATCTTCGCTACCGCCATACAGGCGAACCAAGCCGATATATTGGGAAGAGTTTCCTTGTTTAACGCGGGGATCATCGGAAAATCGAACGCGGCGCCGCATGGCAACCACATAAAGCCGCCGACGATAGCCCAAAAGGTCGCGGCTTGAACCGATTTTCTTTTATAAAGCCAGTAAACCACTAACGGCCACATTAATAGGACGAAATAGGCGAATGTATTCGGTGCTTCAATATTCATTCAATACTCTTGGAAAACTTTTCCCACGCCCGTGTAAATAAAAAAATCAGCAAAGGATCTGCTCTTGAAGGGCCGATGAAATTAATGCATTTCGCGCCCGAGAAAAATGTAATTCAAACATGGATATGTCATCGAATTGCGGATGTTGGCGCTGAAAAGCGCGTAAATCATTAAAAACCGCGTCCACTCTGCGCATACCGTCAGCCGCCTTGCAAAGAGCATGGCGCAAGCGATCATAACCGAACATCTCGCCTTCGTTATTGCTCTGCTCGACAACGCCATCGCTATATGCAAATAAAGAAGCGGCTTCCGAGGCGTCATGGCGACTGGCGGTACCGGTAAAATCCTGATTGGCCGCCGCGCCCAGCGGTAAATTATTCGAAACCAATGTTTTTAACACTTGTCCGTGCTCATCGAGCAAATAAGCTTCCGGCATTCCACCTTGCCAGATATGCAACTCTTCGTTACGCCAATCCAATTTGATCAGAAACCCGGCGCAAAACAGCCCCACGGGTAATTTACGGCGCATTTTATCATTTATGCCGCGGGCAAGTTGCTCTACATCAGGATTACCGTTACTACAAAGGGCGTCAAAAATTTCCGTGACCAACAGCACAGCTAACGCGGAAGACAAGCCGTGCCCCGTCAAATCGCCCATGATGAGATACAGGCTCTGTTCCTGTTGATTGATGTGAGTCAACAGAAAATCACCGCCGGCGGTGTCTTGATTTTGAAGCAGATATTCAAGACCTTCCGGCGCGCTATATCTATCCGCAATCACTTTGCCAAATATATTTTTGGCCATTTCCAGCTCGTATTCCAGCAGTTTCTTTTGTTTTTCCAATTCAGCATTGCTGACGGCCAATTCATTGTTTTTATGCTCCAAAGCTAAATCAACCTGTTGTTTTCCTATGATTAATTGATATTGATTGAGCGCGGCCGACAGGACTTTTCGCAATTGATCGATAGGAAATGGTTTCGGCAAATAACGAAACACGTTGGTTTCATTAATTGCTTTGATCGCAATATCCAATTCGATATTACCCGTCAACAAAATTTGCACGGAATTGGGCGAAATAGCGCGCGCGATTTTCAAAAATTCAACGCCGTTAGTCTTGGGCATAGTGTAATCGGAAATAATCACCGCGAATTCGCCGTGCTCGCGCATCATTTTAACCGCCTCGTCAGAGGAGCCGGCGGTGAATAAATCGTATTCCCTTCCCAGACTGCGCCTGAACATAAACAGAATGTTCTCTTCATCGTCAACACAAAGGATTTTGTCGGTCGATTTTTCAATCATAATATCAAGTCGGCATATGCTGGCGCCAAATGGAACATTAAACAGTATAGCTTAAATATCTATCGGCAAAATCGCATAAAACGTTAAACTTGTAAGTTCGCGCAAATTGCGCTCTACAATCCGTTGCAATGAGATGAGCATCTAAACCAAGAAATGATCGGCGCCTACGGCGGAGAACGCGTCAATGCCTCTATACCCTGATTGGCCAGTTGGTCGGCCATTTCGTTTCCCGCATCCCCCGAATGGCCTTTCACCCAAATCCATTCGATGGTATGGCGTTGAATAGCCTCATCAAGCCGCCGCCACAATTCAGCATTTTTAACCGGCTGATTGGCGGCCGTTTTCCAGCCGCGTTTTTTCCAGTTATCCATCCATTCGGTAATACCTTGCAGCACATATTTCGAATCCGTATGCAACTGTACTTGGCAAGAACGGCGTAAAATTTCCAGCGCCTGAATGGCCGCCGTCAACTCCATCCGGTTGTTGGTCGTCAATAACTCTCCGCCATGGAGAGTTTTTTCCTGGTCTTTATAGCGCATAAGCACACCCCAGCCGCCAGTCCCCGGATTGCCTTTACAAGCGCCGTCGGTATAGATGATGACTTTATGACTCATGGATCTTATTTGTAAAGGGTCGGCTCTCTAATACTATGCCCGCGGGCATGATATTTTTCTGATCTTGTAACGCCGGCGACAACGGGATCAAAGAATACTGCCTTTTCACTGCTTTTACGCCGTAAGCCATCCCAAACAATGAAAAGGATCTGAATTTAAAAGCGGAATAATTGATCTTAAACGTATCCAGCCCAAAATCCGCGGTAGCCATTACCTCAAAGTTCAACAATTTTAACCAATCCAATATCCTTGCTCTGGAAATAAAATAGGCTCGCCAGGAATCGGCCAGTTTTTTGTCCCAAATAAACTGGCAACGAACGGAAAAGCTGTATGGATTAAAATTTAAAATGATAAGCTCGCCTCCGGGTTTTAAGACCCTGTTAACTTCGCGCATGGTTTGAAAACGTTGCGCGTCAAACTCCAATAAATGCGGCAAAATAACCAAATCCATCGACTCGGTCATTATTGGCAGGCTAAAGGCTTTGGCGTTCACTTTCAAAGCACGGTCGCAACCTTTGCCCTTGCCGTCAAGTATCAGGTAATTCTGATAAAGAGAGCAGTCGATGAAATCCGCTTCCCAATCCAGTCCGCCGATTTGTAGCTGTCTCTGTTTACAACTACTAGTGATGGATCTTTTCAAATAAAGCGATTCCATAGACTGCAATAGCTTGCCTCGCGGTGTCTGGTATAAGGTAAACAGGAAATCTCTTTTCATCGGATGCTGCCTAACCGGGTACGAAATTTGGTATTTTAAGTCAAGCCATGATACTATCAGATTTTTTTATTTAGCGAGTACAGACAATGCCCCGCTCTATTTCTCAAAAATCGGCTCGTCATCTGTCCTATTTTCTACTTATTTTATTGGCGACAGGTTGTAGTCAAACCGCACGCAAAGAGCAACCCACAGCGTATACCGGCAATAAATTTTCAATTTTTACTCATCATGGCGCCGTTGAAAAAAGCAAGCGGACTACAGACAATGAAGAAAAAGAATTCACGACGCTCTGGGATCGCATGTTGTCGCTCTATGCATTGCCGGAAATCGATAACGTCAGAATCGACAGAGAAATAAACTGGTTTTTGAGAAATCCGGAATATTTGTCGCGCGTTCAGCAACGAGCCGAGCCTTACCTTTATTTTATTCTTAATGAAATAGAAGCCAAAAATTTACCGGGGGAAGTCGCCTTACTCCCTATCATCGAAAGCGCGTTCAGACCGGACGCGGAATCACCGGCTCAAGCGTCCGG
>JBEKBU010000139.1:0-11168 GCA_050015235.1 Methylomonas sp.
ATCGTCGGCGGCCATTAATTCGTTGCGCTGGCTGTAGATAACCATACGCTGATCGTTGGCGACATCGTCATAAGCCAGAATTTCTTTACGGATATCGAAGTTACGGTTTTCCACTTTACGCTGGGCGCTTTCTATAGAGCGCGTCACCCAGGGGTGCTCTATCGCTTCGTTTTCCTGCATACCCAGTTTTTGCATCAGACCGGCGACGCGCTCCGAGGCGAAAATCCGCATTAAATCGTCTTCCAGAGACAGATAGAATCGCGACGAACCGGGGTCGCCCTGCCGTCCGGACCGGCCGCGCAGCTGATTGTCTATACGCCTCGATTCATGGCGTTCAGAGCCGATTACATGCAGACCGCCGCTGGACAGCACCTCATTGTGCCTTTCCAGCCAGGCGCCTTGAATCCGATCTTTATCTGCTTCGCCGGCCTCCTCGCCGAGCGCCGCGAGTTCGGAAGCGGGATTGCCGCCCAGGACGATATCGGTGCCTCGTCCGGCCATATTGGTGGCGATGGTCACGGCGCCCGGCATGCCGGCGCGTTCGATGATATGCGCTTCGCGTTCGTGCTGTTTGGCGTTGAGCACTTCATGCTGAATATTTTGCTGCTTTAATAAATCGGAAATGAGCTCGGAATTTTCGATGGAGGTCGTGCCGACCAGAACCGGCTGCCCGCGCTGGACGCAATCCTTGATGTCGGTGATGACGGCGTTATATTTTTCCCTGGCGGACAAATACACCATATCGCCCATATCCTTGCGGATCATGGGCCGGTGGGTGGGTATCACCACGACTTCCAGGCCGTAGATTTTGTTCAGCTCGAACGCTTCGGTATCGGCGGTGCCGGTCATGCCGGACAGTTTGTTATACAGCCGGAAATAATTCTGGAAAGTGATGGACGCCAAGGTTTGGTTTTCATTCTGGATAGGCACATTTTCCTTGGCTTCCACGGCCTGATGCAAACCCTCCGACCAACGGCGGCCCGTCATCATCCGGCCGGTAAATTCGTCGACTATGATGATCTGGTTTTTCAGCACCACATAATCCACGTCTTTTTGAAACAGAATATGCGCCCGTAACGAAGCATTCAGATAATGCATGAGCCGGATATTGGCGGCGTCGTAAAGCGACGAACCGTCGGCGATCAAGCCTTGTTCGGCCAGCATGCGCTCCACGCGTTCGTAACCTGCCTCGGTCAGATGGATTTGCCGGGATTTTTCATCGACCAGGTAATCGCCCGGCATTTTATCTTGCTGTTCCGGATCTTCGGCTTTTTCCTGCGCGGTTAGAAACGGGATAATTTTGTTCGTGATCAGATAGATATCGGTATTCCCTTCGGCCTGGCCGGAGATGATTAACGGCGTTCTGGCTTCGTCGATCAAAATCGAGTCAACTTCGTCGACAATGGCGAAATTGAGATCCCTTTGCACTTTCTGCTCCAGGTTAAACGCCATGTTGTCGCGCAGATAATCGAATCCGAATTCGTTATTGGTGCCGTAGGTAATGTCGGCGGCGTAAGCGCTCTGCCGCTGTTCGTGATCCAGATCGCTGACGATGACGCCGGTCGTCAAGCCCATGAAATTATACAGCTTGCCCATCCAGGCCGCATCGCGGCGGGCCAGATAATCGTTGACGGTAACAACGTGCACGCCTTTACCCGGCAACGCATTCAGATAGGCCGCCAGCGTAGCCATCAGGGTTTTGCCTTCCCCGGTTTTCATCTCGGCGATTTTGCCGCTATGTAAAACCATGCCGCCTATCAACTGCACGTCGAAATGCCGCATCCCGAATACCCGGCTGGACGCTTCGCGAACGGCGGCAAACGCCTCGGGTATTAAGTTGTCGAGCTTTTCGCCTTGGGCGAGACGTTCGCGGAAGTGGCTTGTTTTCGCTTGTAAGTCAGCATCGGACAAATTTTCATATTCAGCCGCCAAAGCATTAACTTTTTTTACCAATTTACGTTTTTTCTTGACTAATCTGTCGTTACGGCTGCCGACGACCCATTTAACCAGCTTACCCAGCATGATATTTCCAGTGTGAAAGTGAATACAAATTTTAAATTATAAACGTTATAGGGCGTCTATGACCAGAAAACAAGTTTTGCTTTTTAAAGAAGACGGATTTTACATGGACAAACTTGTTGAACGGCGTATAATTTATTTTCTTCATAATAAAATTTCACCGCTTCAAATCGCCCGCATCCCGTTAAAATTTCGATTCTGTCCGTTTATGAAAATTGTAATTCTTGGCGCCGGCGTCACCGGCTCTTCCGTAGCGGGCGCATTAGCGAGCGAAGAGAACGACATTGTCGTTATCGATAAGCAGCCGCAATTATTAACCGCTTTGAAATCGCGGCTGGATATCGCTACGGTTGAAGGCAACGCGACTCATCCGACCGTTTTGCAGCAGGCCGGCATTCAGGATGCGGAAATGGTGATCGCCGTGACCGACCAGGATGAAACCAATATGCTGGCTTGCCATGTCATCAATACGCTTTACGGCAAGCCGAAAACCATCGCCCGCGTCAGGGCCATCGATTTTCTCAATCACCCGCAGTTATTCAAACCCGGCGGCATCGATATTGTCATCAGTCCCGAACAGCTGATCACCGAATCCTTGCGTAATCTGGTCAAATTTCCAGGGGCGCTGCATGTTTCCGAATTCGCCGACGGTTTAATCAGGCTTTTTTCGATAAAGGTCGCCGGCAGCGGTTTTTTAACCGGCAAAAAGATACACGCCGTCAAGGCGAAGCTGGCCGACGGCATGATACGAGTAGTCGCCATATTCCGGGACGGTAAAACCATTCCGGTGAACGGCGAGGCGGTTATCGCCAGAGGCGATGAAGTTTTTTTTGTTTGTCCGCGCGATAAAGTCCGCAAGACTTTGATAGATCTGCACAAACTGGAATCGCCGGTTAAAACCGTTATGATAGCCGGCGGCGGGCATGTTGGTAAGCGGTTGGCGATTGCGCTGCAAAAGAATTATCAGATCAAGATTATCGAACAAGATTTGGCGCGCGCCAAGGATATTGCGAATGATTTACGCGATACGCTGATTCTGCATGGGGATTGTACCGACGAAGCCTTGCTGATGGAAGAAATGATAGAAAACACCGATTTATTTTGCGCGCTTACCAATAACGACGGCATTAATCTGATTTCCGCCGGGCTGGCGAAAAAACTCGGCGCTAAAAAAGCCATTTGCCTGGTTAACAACAACGCTTATCTTAAATTACTGGAAGGCAGCGATATCGATTTGGCCATACAGCCCAAATTGGAGACCTTGGGCGGGATTTTGAAACATGTGCGCAGGGGCGACGTCGTCGGCGTCAGTTCGGTGTGCGGCGGCAGCGCGGAAGCGATAGAGGCGATTGCCCACCGCAGTAAAAACGCCGTGTCGGTCGTCGGGCAACGCGTCGATCAGGTGAATCTGCCGGAAGGCGTGATTCTGGGCGCGCTGATCCGTCAAAGCGAAGTGATACCGGTACACCACGATACGGTTTTCGCCGAAGGCGACCATGTGGTGATGTTTGCTCTGAATAAACGCTTGATCAAGGCCATCGAAGGCTATTTTCAGCCGATTTAGCCGGCGGCAAATAAACCGGCGCATAGCGACAATTTGCCACATTCCCAAATTAATTTTTTCCGGCTAGACTATATCTCGACTCATGTATGCGTTCCCATCAAGGGGAGTGAGTCCTTTCCTTCCTCATAATGCGGCCTCCGGCCGCATTTTTTTGTCCGCCGCCTGCAAGCCGGCGAATAAACGATAGAAATTCGCGCTGGACAATGCCGCCGTTTCCTGCACCGAAATCCCGCGCAGTTCCGCAATCTGTTCGGCGACGTAGCGCACATAAGCCGGATAATTCGGTTTGCCCCGGAACGGCGCCGGCGCCAGATAGGGCGAATCGGTTTCGATTAAAAACCGGTCGGCCGGTATCTTTTGCGCCGCTTCCTTAATGGCCACGGCGTTTTTGAAAGTAACGATCCCGGAAAACGAAATATAAAAGTTTAAATCCAGCGCTTTTTCGGCGAACGCCCAGTCTTCGGTAAAACAATGGATGATGCCGCCCACTCGATCCGCGCCTTCCCGCCGCAACACTTCAAGCGCGTCCTGGCCGGCGTCGCGGGTGTGGATAATCAGCGGTTTATTAAGGATTTTTGCCGCCTGGATATGGTTTTTAAAACGTTGCCGCTGCCGAGGCAAGTCGTTCTCGTCGTGAAAATAATCCAGGCCGGTTTCGCCGATGGCGACGACTTTTTCCGGGGCGGCCATATTCAGCAAATCGTCGACGTCCGGTTCGCGTCCGTCCGTGACGTTAGGATGGATGCCGGCCGACAGCGAAATGTTGCCGTAAGCCGCCGTCAGTTCGCGCATGGCCGGAAAAGACTCCTGATCGATGGCGATACATAACATATGGCTTACGCCCTGCCGTCCGGTTTCTTGTACGAATTCCTCGAAACTATGCCGGTAAGGGCTTAAGTCCAGGCGATCTAGATGGCAGTGGGAGTCGATAAACATAAAATTCTAGTTACTATTGAGCGTAAGAAAACAAATTGGTTGCCTGGCGTTAGGATGTCGCCTACGGCTGGCCTAAGTCGGAAAATACGCTTAAAGCGTTCATGGCTTGTTGCATCTCCGGGGTGGTCGTCCAGCCGGTCAAGGCGGCGCCCAATTTCTCGCCGTCCTTGAAAAACCTCAGCCAACGCCCTTCCTTGCTGCTGATCTGACGGCCATTATACTTGTTAAGTTCCAGCAAATAAATCGTGCAATGTTCGTTAAGGCTAATAGCCAGATGCTGTCAGTCGGCCTGAGCTACACATAATCCTGGCCGTTTTTTAGTTGCTTGCTATGGATGTCCGCCCGGTTGTAAAGTATGCGGACGGGTAAGCGCCTGAAATTGCTTGTAATTCTCTTATTTATTTACTATATCGCTCCAGTTTTTCTCTGATGAAATTAGATATAGTTTTTCGGTTCGATAATTATATAACCAGAATGGATATAAAGCCTGCCAATACCTATGTAGTGTCACTTTCACGGAATCGACAGTAGTCGCCGGCGTATTGACATTTGCTTTAATATTAATTGAAGGATTGGATAAACTAAGCAAATTAGTAAGATCCCATGCTTCGAACAATATTGGCTCTTTATTCACCTGGCCATGGAAATTGTCTGGAAGCATGGCGACTAGCGTTATCTCTTTATTGTTTTGAATACCTTGTTTGTAAATAGCTGCGTTGATTTTACTTATGTTACTGTCGTTAAAATTGGCCGCGGTAATCCATGCTTCACGTTGACCAATCATTGACATTGAAAAAAAGATAAAAAAAACAACTAACACTAAGGCGGCAAATTGCCTATAGGTCTGGTTTAATAGATGATATAAAGTTATATAAATGAAAGTGGCGGCTAGTGCTGTAGTAAAGCGAATGGCGCCTAAAGTTCTATTTTCAAAACCAGATGAATCGGGGTAATAGTATGAAAATACATATGTCAGATGAGAGCCTAAAAAAAATATAACCGGTAAAAACCAAAAAATAATTTTATTAAAATTATTGATTCGTTTTTTATAAAAAATAAACAAGAAATCGCCGTATGAATTATTTTTGTTAGAAAGCTTAATGATGGCTTTGTACAGCCAATAGGAAATAAAACTTAAAACAACAGTTGCTAAAGTTAGGTGAGGCATTGAAAGCAAATCAATATTTCTTAAGGCGCGAAACGAAATTTCAATTGAATCAAATAAAGCAATTTTAATCCCATTGTCCAGGCTTAAAAATAGTTTATATAATGTATTGTCGAATGATGGAATCTTGATTCTAGAGAAATGAGTGTTAAATATTATTTGTTCTATAAAAACCCTATAAACTCCAAAAATGGAAATAGCAATTACAGAGGGTATGGCCTCAATTAAAAAAACCTTGTAATTCAGTCTTTTTTTTAAAAAAATAACGCCTGAAGCTATATTTAAAATAAATAAGGGAATAAAGGCTTCGTAAGAAATGCAGGATAAAAATAACAATACGGTAATGACAAAATATTTAAAGTTAAATATTTTTGTAGATGAATATAATGCGGCGCTCCAAAATAATGCGGCGAGGTTTGAATTCATCATAATAGATGAAAATACGGTACTTGATGCGCAAGGATATACAAGAGCCAGCAAAGAAGCTAAAAAACCAACCTCAAGCGAAAAAATTTGTTTTATCGATAGATAAAATAATAAAATTGAACATAGAAATAGCGTCAAATTAACAAAATGATAAGCCCAGTAATGTAACCCAAAAAACCAATTACACAATCCGTGTAATATTGCCGATAAAGGCCGTGCGGTCATGGTTAACTGGGATGACATCGACCATTGGTAACTCCAATACCCTAAAGAATTAGTTGAGTTTGGAGTGATTAATAAGCCAGCATCATCCCCGAGCATGCCGCCATGTATTATGTATGGAAAATACAAAAGTCCCCAGAGTAGGATTAATATTGATGTTTCTTTGTATTTCATGACATGTTTTTGTTAAACAAACAATTACCGATTGCGCCGCGCCCGAACAGGGCCGGATGGGCCAAACGGAGTACGGCCCATCAATCGCGAGCGATGCGCCGCCCGTTGGAAACTGTGATTGAAATGTGGCTACCAATAAAAACCTGCATAGAAGTCGCCAGCGCCCTAATGTGAGAAATTGATCCCCCCAAAGTGGATTTATAAGTATCGACCTTACGCTAATAATCGTTGGTCATCTTGGTTTTATCCGGGGATGAAGCGCTAGCTTCGATAACAGCCGACATAGGTACTTCTTGGGAAACGTCGTAATTTTCAAATTTTGCAAGCATCCGCGAAAGAGTTTTGCCAAAATCGGCTGTAGCCGCAAGCAAACCCTGTATTGATTCCTCTGTTGGGGTGTCTCGCCTTGAATAACTTGAGGAAGCGGAGCTTTGCTCATCATAGCCGCCGGCCTTGAAAATCATGGCATTATTTGCGGCGTCTATTACTTTGCCATCGATAATGGTCGAAGTCTTTGTTTCAACGCCGGGATCAAAGAAGGCGCCGATAAAACCAAAGTCGTCAAGCTCTGTATCGCCGCTTTGCCCGATTCTCTCATCTTGCCGGTAAGAAATTAAAATTATAAGGTCAACGGAATACTGAGCCTGGATACGATCCAAGGATATTTTTGTTATTAAATCATCTCCCGAAACCACGGCGACGGATTTTATGTATTGGGTATTGGCAAGAAGCTGCTCTTTAAGTTTTTCGGCGGCCTCATGCAGAGTCGTATTAGGAATATGTTGCAATCCAGCGCCAGGAACAAAAATGACGCCAACCGACGCAGGCAATGTCAGCGGCTTTTGTGTATTGATTTGCCGCGAATCTGTCACATTATTAATCACTTCAGCCAAGGGAGCGGAAGCGGAACTGTGGATTAACTCGGTATTCGCGCATCCCGAGAGACTTGTAAAGCTAAAGGCGGCAAGGAAATTAAAAACCGGAGCACGGAAAAATTTCAATAAGAGGTTGAATACGCCGCCATTATAATTTGTATTGAACATAAAACCGCTCCATTTTAAGTTAATTAAAGATAATCATGGCCTAGTCTTGCATTAACAGCAAGGCAAACGCATTATAATTAACGGTATTGTGGCGCATCCTACCGAATCCATCGCCGTTCCACGCATTTTATATTTCCGCGCTCAACTCTTGATAAACGGCGAAGGTTTTGTCAAAGACGATGCGTTCGTCGAATTCCGCCAGCGCTTTTTGCCTGCCCGCCGCTCCCATCCGGGCGGCCAGCGCCGGATCCTCGATCAATTGGCGTAAGGCCGTCGCTAACGTATGACTGTCCCGCACCGGAATCAGATAGCCGGTAACGCCGTCGGCCACGGCTTGCCGGCAGCCGGGCGTGTCGGTGGTCACTATCGGCAATCCCGCCGCCGCCGCTTCAATCAAGCTGCGCGGCAGCCCTTCGCGGTAGCTGGGTAACACCATAATATCGGCCGCGGACAACAGCTCCACCATATCGTCGACATGGCCCAGCAATTCAACATTGCTGATATTCCGCCATTCATCCAGCGTTTCGTCGGGTATGGAGGCGGGATTGCCGGGATCGGGAGTGCCGGCTATTAAAAACCGGGCTGTGACGCCTTTGGCGTTAATTTGATGTATGGCTTCGATCAGTTCGGCCAGGCCTTTGGACCATAATAAGCGGGCGGCGAACACTACTGTCGGGCAATCATGCGGCGGCCGTTCCGGATTAGGCTGAAAGCGCGCCGTGTCGACGCCGGAGCCGGCAATTAAACGCGTTTGCCCTTCAGACGCGATACCGGCGGCGATAAAGGCCGACCGGTCGTCCGGATTTTGCAGAATCAGACGATGCTGTTTGCCGTTCATGACCAGACCGAGCATCCAGCGTACGAACGGTCTTAAAATTTTCGCCTTTAGTTCCTGGCCGATAAAGACATGGCCTAAACCGGTCACCGCGCTGACCACGCCGGAAATACCGGCGAAACGGGCCGCCAGTCCGCCGTACACCACGCATTTAATCGTAAAATGGTGGGCGATGTCGGGTTTTTCCGTGCGGTAAATGCTCAAGATGCGCCAGATGAGCATGAGTTCCGTCCAGGGATGCAAGCTTTGGCGATTCATGTTCAGCGGAATCCAACGAAAGCCGGCTTCTTCCAGTTTCGGCCCATAGGGGCCGATAGGGGAGAGCATGACGACTTCCACGCCTTGCGCGCGTAAATACTTGGCGTAAGCCAGCCTGAAATTAAACAGATACCATTCGGTATTGGCGAAAAACAAAACCTTTTTCGGAAAATTGCTCATGCTTGCCCGGCCTCTAACCAGGCCTGAAACATCAAAACGTCCCAGAGATGATATTGCCAATTTTTCTGTCCGGATAAATGCTCTGCCCATTTTTGCCTTACCGGTTGCGGATTTAGATAGCCGTCGCGCCGCATTTTAGACTCGTCCAGCAAGTGTTCGGCCCATTCCCGTAACGGCCCGCGCAGCCAGGTATCAATGGGCGCTCCGAAGCCCATTTTCGGACGCTCCATTAAATTTTTCGGTACATATTTGTAAAGCAGCTGTTTGAAAAGCCACTTGCCCTCGCCGTGACGGATTTTGTAATCGATAGGGAGACGCCAGGCGAATTCGAGCACGCGGTGATCCAGCAACGGCACCCTGGTTTCCAGGCTAACGCCCATGGCGGCGCGGTCGACTTTGACCAAAATGTCGTCCGGAAGGTAGCCGAGCGTATCTATCGCCATCATTAGATGGAAAAAATTGTCCAGGTTTGGCGGCGAATCGGCTCTGGTTATCGCCTGCTCCGGCGCATCGAGTATCAGACCGGAGTCTTGAGTCCAATGGCTGTTTAATAATTGATAAAACCGCAGAGGCGTCGAGGCGGTCATTACCGCCGCGCCTTTATGCAGTTTATCGCCCAAATTCGCAGTCGCCAGCTTATGTTTGAGCAGCGGCCGCAAAGGCGAGAGAATTTTGTTCCAGGCCGCCGGCGATATACCGGTCATCAAGCCGGCGCCGAATTTGCGTAGCCCTAATGGAATCGGCTGCAGGTTTTTGCTTAGTTTGGAAGTGAGCAAATAACGGTCGTAGCCGCAGAAAAGTTCGTCCCCGCCGTCGCCCGATAACGCCACAGTCACATGTTGTCTGGCCATTTTACTGAGCAGAAAGGTAGGGATTTGCGAAGAATCCGAAAATGGTTCGCAATATAAACCCGGTAAGGATGGGATAACATCCAGCGCCTGTTGCGGCGTCACATATAGTTCGGTGTGATCGGTTCCTAAATGCGCGGCGACCTGTTTGGCGTGTTGCGCTTCGTTATATCCGGATTCATTAAAACCGATGGTGAACGTTCTTACCGGGCGGTCGGCGAGCGATTGCATGACCGCCACTATGGCGGTCGAATCTACGCCGCCGGATAAAAATGCCCCTAACGGGACGTCCGCTATCATTTGCCCCGAGACGGCTTGTTTCAAAACGGCGTCCAGTCCGGCGACCGCATCGTCCGCCGAACCCTTGAAGGAATCGGCGGGGCCGTTGGCCATGATTTGCCTGGCGTCCCAATAATGGCATGGTCGTTGGTCGCGTTTTGCCAATGAAACGGTTAATAATGAGCCGGGCTCCAGTTTTTCGATGCCCTGATATATCGAAAATGGGGCCGGCACGTAATTATGCCGCATCATCAGCATCAGCGCTTGGCGATCGATGCCGGCGCGAAAATCCGGATGCGCTTTCAGGGCTTTCAGCTCGGAGCCGAACAGAAAAGCATCGCCCTGCCAGCCGTAATAAAGCGGTTTTTCGCCCAGCCTATCCCGGCCCAGGCAGAGCGTATGGTTTTGTTTATCCCAGACGGCAAAGGCGAACATGCCTACGGATTTTTTGACGGTTGTTTCAATACCCCAAGCGTCAAATCCCGCCAGCAGCGTTTCGGTATCGGAATGGCCCCGCCAATTTCGATTGGCGTCCGTGGTTTCCAACTCCCGGCGTATCGCGGCGTGGTTGTAGATTTCGCCGTTAAAGGCGATGACATAGCGGCCGGAAGGCGATTCCATGGGCTGATGTCCGGCCGGAGAAAGATCGATAATCGATAAACGACGGTGCGAAAGGCCGATACCGGCGTCCGTATCGTACCAAACGCCGCCGTCGTCCGGCCCGCGATGGCGGATCGTATCGCCCATGCGTATTAATAACGGCCGCCATTCATTAGCCGGCAGAGTCGATCTGCTTAAAAATCCTGTGAAACCACACACGTTACACCTGTAATGTTTTTATTTAAAAAAATTAAAAAACGTAAAAGTTAGTAACTATACTTCCGCCGCCATTTCCCTATAGACCTCTTCAAAATGCCCGCAAGTTCGTTCTATGGAAAATTCGGCCGTTACCCGTTGCTTGGCGCGCCGGCCAAGTTCCTTGCGGGCGGCTTCGGAACCGTTAATTAGGTCTAGCAAGGCGCGCGCCAAGGCGTCGGAGTCCTCGCGGGGAACCAAGGCGACCGTATCGCCGGCCAAAAGCTCCGTATCGCCGACATTCGTCGCCACGCACGGCAGGCCCATGGCCATCGCTTCACCCAGGCTATTTGGAAAGCCTTCGGTGCGGGACGGCATGCAATAGACGTCCATGCCGGCCAGGCATACCGCTACGTCGGCGCGT
>JBEKBU010000140.1:0-11067 GCA_050015235.1 Methylomonas sp.
GTTATGTGGCAAGAGGTATTTATCCTGAAAACTGAGGCGGAAGTTTAAATTTTGTTGTTGGTGGCGATAACTGACTGCATGCGTGCGATTACGCTGGCGCTAATCGCACCTACGCGGGCTATTCAATGCTTAACAGGCTGTCCTAGGGCTTTAATTCCATGGGTTTTTGCACAATAATTTAACATAACGACACTTATCCGAACGCGGTATGTTAACGCAATTTAAAAATAGCCAGCATGGGTTCACATTTGTCTGGCTGGTATCGGGAAGCTTAAATCCATATCTGAATGTCTCTTGTGGGTCGTTTTCTGCCTTTCACCACACTTATGCTAACCCATCAAGCAACCCACAGCACTTTTTCCCAGCGGCAATATTTTTTTTAGGGCGTATCGACAAATAACATTTGAGTGATCGATAACCAACAAAATAATTTAAAGATATTGATTTTTGCGTCGCTATAGATATGTCGGTTTAAGGTAACCGGCAAATTTCAATCGATGGAGAAAACTATGTCGTCTATATCTGCAATAAATCCTGGCGTATCCAATGCCTATGTCCAAGCGCCTAAACCTGCAGTTGCATCGCCTCCACAAACCGCCACGGCCCAAGTGCGGCCGGCCGGTTCTGATTCCGATGGCGACAAAGACGGTAGCAAAGGCGGTAACATTAACACTTTTGCTTGAAAAGCAAACTTGTAGCTGTCTCTAAAAAGCCGGTTAGCGCCGGCTTTTTGGTTTTTGCATCAATACCGGTTATTTAGCGGCGGGAATCCGTCTTTAATAATTTTATCCCCTTGGCGGGGTTTTTTATTAATCCATTAGTACCCGCATCACAGAAAATATTTAAGCAACATAATAGGAATCAGTATGGCTGTCAGTATAAAAACGATTCTGAGCACGCGGACATAAACGCCGCGCCGGATGGTGATCTCATAGAGAAACGCCTGCTTAATTTCCTCTTCGGCTTCGGGTAATTGCCGGAACGGAGGCCCCATAATATCGACACAACGCAGTAATGACATGGCCGCCAGTATATAGGCTATAAACTCCAGCACCAAAAGAAAAAAAACGATGCCGTTGTGGGTTTCTCCGTTAATAAAAATGCCCAGCACGATAAACATAATCGATATATGGGTTAGCAAGGCGCTACATTTGTTATCGATGATATTCGCATCATAAAGAACATCCGTTTTGTTTACGAAGGTATTAATCCTGGAATAATACCGGAACTCTTCGTTGATATCGATTTTAAACCAGTCGTTGAATAGTTTATCCAGACTGTTGAATGCATTTTCAAGTTTCATATCCTCTCCGTTTTTTAGTGGCGTATTTTAGGGGATGAAGACAAGTGCGGGCCGCCATTCATCACAGCGTCATCATACACCCGGCAGCTCGGCGTGACTGGCGCAATTCAACGGGTTAAGATTCGACATCGGTCATTCAATATATTTCGAGAAAACCGATTAATTTTTACCGACTCTCGGAAAACCATGGCGGCGCCAAATAAGCTTGGTCAAATACAGATAAAGCTTGGCAAAAAACTTGAGCGATTGCGCCCGGCAAAGTTTAATCTCCAGCGGCTGGAACTCCCGCAGGCACTCCGGGCTCAGGCCGTCTAACAACACCCGCAACGCGTCATAGTTGTTATCCCGCAGCTGGCACAACATCCGGTTTCTCACGTCGTAGCGAAAGAAGATCCCGAACAGGGGTAGTTTGTCCGGATGATCTTGCGCGAAATGATGGGTTAAATTAAAGAAATCCGTAACAAACGGCATCATTTTCGTTTGCGCCGCGTTATCCAGGCCGGTGATTTGTCCGGGTACGCCGTTATTCCGGGTGCCTAGCGTATAGCCGACATACACGTAAGGGCCCAGAAAGGCCAGCCGGTTCAAACAGCTCCAGTCTTCACAAAGCTTTTTCCCGACCGGAAAGCCCTCGCCATTGTCTATTCGGTTAAAAAATTTTTTGGCTACCACCGTGGCGCTGATATGCGGCATGGTTTGCGGGTTTTCGAAATACTCCACGGTTTGAATCCGGTTTTTATACCGGTTCAGCATGGCGTTGCCGGCTTCGCCGGTCATGATGTTCCGATGCCAGCTCGGGCAGCCGTACATGGCGGCGTCCGGGAACAGGGCGATCGCCTCATGCATTTTTTGCAAATAGCCGGGCAGCCATTCGTCGTCGGCGTCTAAAAAAGCGATATAGTCGTAGCTGGCGCAAGCCACGGCTTTATTGCGGGCGGCGCTGACGCCTTGATTGGCTTGGTCGATAATGCGCACCCTGGGGTCGGATGTAAACCGCCGGATGACTTCGCCGCTATTATCGGTAGAGCCGTCGTTGACGATGACAATTTCAAAATCCGTAAAGGTTTGGGTCAGTACCGAAACCAGGGTGCGGATGATGATGTGGCCTTTATTATAAAGCGGTATCGCTACGGTAAACATTTTTGAATCCGAGTTTTTGCAGGAGAGGCGCTAGCATTGCCAGGAAATCTTGTCTTTCGCTACGGGAAAAGCCTAAAAACAACACGATAAAAATATAGCTGAACACGCTAAGCGTTAAAGTGGCGGCAAAACGGGAAACGCCGTAATCCATATAAACATGCGGCGGATACGACAGGCCGAATACCAGTAAAAACGCGCATCCGCAGCGCAGAATCACATTCCGCAAAAAAACCGTAACCGATAAATGGCAATTTTTGTGCGTATAAAACAAGATAATCGCGGAAGCGAGCAGGGCGTAGAGGATATAAACGACATATATGCTATAGGCCGGATAACCGGTTTTAAATAACCAGTAGGCGATCGGCAGCGGAAGCAGCGTCAGGCATGAGGAAACGATCTGATAAGCTTTGATATTGCCTTGGGCGGATATGGCCGACACCAGTGGATAGAAAAAATGCTCGATCAGATTGCGCAATAACAGCAGCCGGCAAAACAGCACGGCGTGTTCCGGTACGTTCCTGAGCCAGATGTTCAATAAATACGGCATTTCCAGCATCGCCGGGATATACATGGCCATGACCAGAAAGAAAGAAATCTTGCTGCCCATCAGGGTGGCTTTTAACATTAAATCCCTGTTGCCCGCGCCGGCGCTTTTATCGATCAGCGGATTCAGGGCTTTGAGCATGTTGACGGAAAACACGCCAAGCTGGCCGCTGATTTGATTGGCGATGCCCTGGGCGGCGTTAATGGCCGTGCCGAAAAAAATGTTGATGACGATGCCCTGGCCGTAATTCGAAATCATGGTGCTGGCGGAGCCGAGAAACGACCAGGCGCTGAAACCGGTCATTTGTTTTAATAAAGTTTTCTCGTAGTATTTACGGATATTTAACGCGCATTCCTGGTAACGTAAATGGCAATAGCAGAGTTTGAACAACAGTAACAGTATCGACAGGCAGGCCATCAGCAATCCGTAGAGGACTAAATGATCGAAGTCCGCGTAGTTAATGTAAAAGGCGATGGCCAGTTTCAGCAACGATTCGATTATGGCGGTCATCGCATAGAAGAACATGTTTTCGTGGGCGGTGATGACGGCTTCATAGGGCGCCGAAATCATTGAAAAAAAAGTGCTGACGACCAAAAACTGATAGATGAGATCGGCCTCGGCGAGACGGTTTGCGGCAATATTCAGAAAGCCGTTAAAAAAATAATGGCCGGCTATTTCAAGTATCAGCAGCACTAAAAAACCGGCGCCGACATGTAACAGCATGCTCATGTTGAATATGCGTTTTGTTTTTTCTATATCGCCCGAGCCTTGCGAAAACGAAATAAAGCGCTGAGTGGCGGCGGCCAAGGACGAATTCAGGAATCCAAGCATGGTGATGGCGCCGCCGACCACGCCGAATAGCCCAAAGTCATCCGTTCCCAGCGCCGCGAGCGTTAAGCGGGTGGCGTAAAGGGAAATAAAGACGGTAAGCGCCATGCGGACATAAAGGATGCCGGTGTTTTTAGCGACTCGTCTGGATGCGTCCATGTTATCTGGTTTTGTTAAATGCTATGCTTGGAATTTTTTGCGGGATCACCGGGCCGGATAAACTATAAAGTTCGCTTGGCTGGGGAAAGAGCGGATTTTAGTATGGTTTTAAATGTTATCATATTTTGCGACTGTTCACCGATTGATTAAACTTTCAACGATCGTCTCGAAAGTCATTTTATTTGCACAATAACTTGCGACTATTCTCAAGTCTATGCAATCAGAAGCGCGAACTCATGCTACGCCATCGGCGGCCGGACGCCGGCGGTTAATACTGTTAGCTTTTTTGTTGGCCGCCGTTTTCGGCGCGCTGGCTTATTTTATATGGTCTTACACCGGGCAAAAGCCCGCCGACAGGGTTGCCGGCTATGGCGGGCGCGGGCGCGGCTTTTGGCGGGACGACGGCTCGCCGGTAGTGGTTGCGGTGGAATCGGCTAAACTGGGCGATATTCCGGTTTATTTACGGGCTTTGGGTACGGTTACCGCATTGAAAACGGTGACGGTGCATTCCCGTGTCGACGGTGAACTGGTGCGGGTAAACTTTACCGAAGGCCAGTTGCTGAAAGCGGGCGATTTGCTGGCGGAAATCGATCCGCGCCCTTTTCAGGCGCAGTTGCAACAAGCGCAAGGCCAGTTAAGACACGACGAGGCCTTGTTAAATAACGCGGTGCTCGATCTGAGCCGCTACCGGACGCTGCAAGCGCAGGATTCGATTCCGGCGCAGCAGGCGATTACTCAGGCGGCGCTGGTGGAGCAGTATCAGGGTACGGTGGAAATGGATAACGGTTTAGTCAATACGGCTAAACTGCAACTGAACTATGCCCGTTTAATCGCGCCGATTTCGGGCCGGGCCGGCCTCAGGCTGATAGACCAGGGCAATATCATCCATGCCGGCGACGCCTCCGGGTTGGTGGTGATTACCCAACTGGAGCCCATCAGCGTTGTATTCAATCTGGCGGAAGATAAAGTACCGATGTTAAACCGGCGCTGGCGGAACGAAAAACCCATCCGGGTCGAGGCTTACGACCGGGCCGGTAAAATCAAACTGGCGGAAGGGGTCTTAACCGCGATAGACAACCAGATCGATCCGGCTACCGGGACTTTAAAACTGAAAGCGCAGTTCGATAACCATGAGCAAACCTTGTTCGCCAACCAGTTTGTCAATATCAAGATGCACGTGCAAACTCTAGCCGGCAGGGTGCTAATCCCGGCGGCGGCCGTTCAGCACGATAGTTCCGGGCCCTATGTGTATGCGGTCACGGCGGAAAAAACCGCCGAATTGCGGCATATCGCTCTGGAGCCCGGCGGCGGCGAAGATGATAAAGCCGTGGTCGCCGGCGAGCTGGGCGTGGATGAATTGGTGGTTGTGGAAGGCGCCGACCGCTTAAAGAGCGGCAGCCGCCTGGACATCGCCAGACAAGACGGACAGGAAGTGGCCGCTAGTCCGGAGAACAAAGATAAATCCGAGGATAAACGCCATAAGCGCCAGCGCAGATCCAAAGCCAATGACGGCGGCTAATCCGAATTTAGCCGGCTTTAATCCCTCGCGGCTGTTTATTCTCAGGCCGGTGGCGACTTCATTGCTGATGATAGCCATGCTGTTGGCCGGAATTCTGGCTTACCGGTTATTGCCGGTATCGGCTTTGCCGCAGGTGGATTACCCGACCATCCAGGTTGTTACGCTTTATCCGGGGGCCAGTCCCGACGTAATGGCGTCTATAGTCACCGCGCCCTTGGAGCGCCAGTTCGGGCTGATGCCCGGCTTGACGCAGATGTCGTCGACCAGCGCCGGCGGCGTTTCGGTCATAATTTTACAGTTTGATTTGCATCTGGATTTGGATATTGCCGAACAAACCGTGCAGGCGTCGATCAATGCCGCCGCCAATTTATTACCGGCTGATTTACCCCAATCGCCGATCTATAGTAAAGTTAATCCGGCCGATACGCCGATCATGACTCTAGCGGTGAGCTCCAAATCGTTGCCGTTATATAAAGTCGAGGATCTGATCGATACCCGGCTGGCGCAAAAAGTCTCCCAGTTGCCCGGCGTCGGTTTAGTCACCATCAGCGGCGGTCAGAAACCGGCGGTGCGCATACAGGCTAATCATAAAGCCCTGGCGGCGTATAATATTAGCCTGGAGGATATCCGCGCCAGCATCGCCGCCGCCAATGTGAATCAGCCCAAAGGCATGTTCAACGGCCCTCTGCGCTCCGCAACCATAGACAGCAACGATCAGTTACATTCGGCGGCCGAGTATCGCGATCTGGTGATCGCCTACCGGAATAGCGCGCCGGTTAAACTCAGCGAAGTCGCAAAAGTCATCGACGGAACCGAAAATAACCGGCTTTCCGCCTGGGCGAACCGCGAGCCGGCCGTTATCGTCAATATCCAGCGCCAACCGGGCGCGAATGTCATAGAAGTCGTAGACCGCATCAAGGCGCTATTACCGCAATTACAAGCTTCCTTGCCGCTCAGTATGGAAGTGTTGCCGTTGACCGACCGGAGCATGACTATCCGCGGTTCGGTCGAAGCCGTGCAATTCGAGCTGTTGCTGGCGATCGCCCTGGTGGTGATGGTCATTTTCCTATTTTTGCGCAATCTGCCCGCCACTCTGATACCGGCCGTGGCTGTGCCGTTATCGTTGGTGGGTACTTTCGCGGTCATGTATTTGGCGGATTTCAGCATCAATAATTTAACGCTGATGGCCTTGACTATCGCTACCGGATTCGTGGTTGACGACGCCATAGTCGTGATCGAAAATATCTCCCGCCATATCGAACGCGGCGTCGCCCCGCTGCAAGCCGCTTTGCTGGGGTCTCAACAAATCGGCTTTACCATTATTTCGCTGACGCTTTCATTGGTGGCGGTCTTGATTCCGCTGCTGTTCATGGGCGATGTGGTCGGACGCTTGTTCCGGGAGTTCGCCATTACGCTGGCGGTGGCTATTTTAATCTCCGCCATCGTGTCGCTGACCTTGACGCCCATGCTGTGCGCCAAGATTTTGCGCGGCGCGAATCAAATTCCCGGCGCCGAACCGGCGCCAAACCGGGGCTGGTTCGCCCGCCTGCAAAAAGCTTACAGCCGTTCGCTGCGCTGGGTTTTGAGCCATCAAGGGCTGACTATGCTGGTATTCGCCGCCACGGCCGCGCTCAATGTCGGTTTATATGTTTTTATTCCCAAGGGTTTTTTCCCTATCCAGGATACCGGTATGATTCAGGGAGTATCCGAGGCGGGGCAAGACGTTTCTTTTCCGGCCATGGCCGGCTACCAGCAAAAGTTGGCCGCCCTGGTGCTGGAAGACCCGGCGGTAGCCAGCTTATCGTCATTCATCGGCGTTGACGGCGTCAACGCCACGCCTAATACCGGCCGTTTTTTAATTAACCTGAAACCGAAAAACGAGCGCTTGCTCAGCGCGGCGGAAGTGATCGAACGCTTAAAGCCGAAACTGGCGGCATTGCCCGGCGTTAATCTGTTTTTACAGCCGGTGCAGGATTTGACCATGGAAAACCGGGTCAGCCGCACCCAGTTTCAGTTTACCTTGCAGACGGCCGATAGCGCGGAGCTGTATCGATGGACGCATCGCTTGGTTGATGAATTAACCGCTCTACCCGAATTAAGCGACGTGGCCAGCGACATACAGGATCAAGGCAAACAGGTATACGTCAAAATCGACCGGGTGACGGCAGGACGGCTTGGCGTCAGCGCGGCGGCGGTGGATAACGCCTTGTATAACGCCTATGGGCAACGATTGGTGTCGACCATCTATACTCAATCCAACCAATACCGGGTGGTGCTGGAGGTCACGCCGGAGGCGCAGGGTAATCCGGACTCATTGAAGGAGCTGCGAGTTCCGGCGGCGAACGGCGCTCAAGTGCCGCTATCGGCTATCACCGAGTTGTCGGAACAAGCGGCGCCATTGGCGATTAATCACCTCGATCAGTTTCCGATGGCGACCGTTTCTTTCAATCTGGCGCCCGGCGCCGCGTTGGGCGACGCGGTGCGGGCGATAGAAAACCGCAAGCGGGAAATCGGTCTGCCGTTAAGCATCCGCACGGCTTATCAAGGCGCCGCGCTGGCTTTTAAAGCTTCGCTGGCCAACACATTATGGCTGATTCTGGCGGCCATAGTTACGGTTTACATTGTGCTGGGCGTACTGTATGAAAGCTATATCCATCCGCTCACCATATTGTCGACGCTGCCTTCCGCCGGCGTCGGCGCATTGCTGGCGCTGCTGATTTTCCGGCAGGATCTGGGAATTATCGGCGTCATCGGCATTATCCTGTTGATAGGTATCGTCAAGAAAAACGCGATCATGATGATCGATTTCGCGCTGGAAGCGCAACGGAATCAAGGGGCGAAGGCGATAGACGCCATTTTTCAAGCCTGTTTGCTGCGCTTCCGCCCGATTCTGATGACCACGCTGGCGGCCTTGCTGGGCGCTTTACCCTTGATGCTGGGCGGCGGGATGGGTTCGGAATTGCGGCGGCCCTTGGGCGTCAGCATGGTGGGGGGCTTGTTGTTAAGCCAATTATTGACTTTATACACCACGCCGGTCATCTATTTGTGGATGGACAGGCTCTACCGGAATGTTCATGCGCTGTTGCGCCTGAATCCGCCGGAAGCGGCGGTTGCGAGCCCTAGGGAGGATCGTTCCGGCTCATGAATTTCTCGGCGATTTTTATTTATAGGCCGGTCGCCACCAGTTTGTTGACGCTGGCCATAGCGCTGGCGGGTATGCTGGCTTTCTTGAATTTGCCCGTCGCCTCCATCCCCCAGGTGGATTATCCGACCATAGTCGTCCAGACCTCTTTACCGGGCGCCAGCGCCGAAACCATGGCGGCGACCGTGGCGACGCCTTTGGAGCGGGCTTTGGGACATATCGCCGGAATTACCGAAATGACTTCCGCCAGCTCGCAAGGCGCGACCCACGTTACGTTGCAATTCGATCCGGATCGCGACATCTACGGGGCCGGACGCGACGTGCAGGCGGCCATTAACTCCGCCGCCAGTCTGTTGCCGACCGGTATGCCGACCCGCCCGGGTTACCGGCGCGAAAATCCGGCCGATTCGCCGATCATGATCATCGCGCTGACTTCGGACACCCTGGATCGGGTGCAAATTTACGATATAGCGACTACGCTATTGGCGCCGAAACTGTCGCAAATCACCGGAATCAGCCAAGTACAGGTGAGCGGCGCGGCGCTGAAGGCGGTGCGGTTGGAGTTGAACCCCGATGCGTTAAGCAAATATGGCTTGGGTTTGGAAGATGTCAGAAATACGATCAGTCAGGGTAATGTCAACCGCCCCAAGGGCGTGCTGGAAAATGACCGGCAACGCTGGCAAATTCAGGCGAACGATCAGGCTCGCACGGCCGAGGACTATAAGCAGATGATCGTCAGTTACCGCAATCATGCGCCGGTACGGATCGGAGATTTAGGCGAAGCGATCGATTCCATTGAGGACCTCCGGAATATAGGTTTAAAAAACGGCAAGCTGGCCGTGTTGTTAATGTTGAAAAAACAACCTAGCGCTAATGTCATCGCTACCGTCGATCAAATTACCGCCTTGTTGCCGGAATTGAAAGCGTCTATCCCCGATAGCATAGAAATGTCGCCGGTGCAGGATCATTCGCGGATGATACGAGCTTCTATACGTGAGGTAGAGCTAAGTCTGGCCGGGTCCGTTATCTTGGTAATGATGGTCGTGCTGCTGTTTTTACGGGATATGCGCTCCACGTTAATTCCGTTAATTTCCTTGCCCGTATCGCTGTTAGC
Organism: Methylomonas sp.; assembly: GCA_050015235.1. GTDB lineage: Bacteria > Pseudomonadota > Gammaproteobacteria > Methylococcales > Methylomonadaceae > Methylomonas. The sequence continues at coordinate 9,750 of JBEKBU010000140.1, forward strand.
GGCCTGCATGGTCATGTATTTTTGCCGGTATAGCCTGAATAATCTGACGGTGATGGCGTTGATCATAGCGACCGGTTTTGTGGTGGATGACGCCATTGTGGTCGTGGAAAATTGCCGGCGGCATATCGAGGCCGGTATGCAGCCCTTTAAAGCGGCGTTGCGCGCCGCCCAGGAGGTGGGCTTTACGGTGCTGGCCATGAGTTTGTCGCTGGTAGCGGTATTTGTGCCGATTTTGCTGATGGGCGGCGTGGTCGGCCGCATGTTTAGAGAGTTCGCCGTCACTTTGTCGATAGCCGTGTTGGTTTCGCTGCTGATTTCTTTAACCACCACGCCGATGTTGTGCGCGCGCTGGTTACGGAAAGACAATCCGCCGCCCGGCGGGTTTTTCCGGCTGGTCGCCCGGGGCATTAACGGTATGCAATCGTATTATGAATCCACGTTAACCCTGGCTTTGGAGCATAGGCGCATTATCCTGGCGATATTATTGGCGGCGATAGCCATGAATGTTTTTCTTTATAACATCATCAATAAAGGGTTTTTTCCAACCCAGGATACCGGCCGGTTGAACGGTTCGCTTTTGACCGACCAGAACGCTTCTTTTTACGCCACACAGAAAAAGCTTTATCAGTTTTCCGAATTAATCAAGCAGGACCCGGCGGTGCGCGATGTGGTCGGCTATGCGGGCGGCGGCGTCTATAACAGCACGGCGTATTTAAACGTGACGTTGTTTAGCCATGATGAACGCCCGCCTATCGATCAGGTCATGGAAAGGCTGCGCCAGCGTTTCGCGAGAATTCCCGGCGCCCGGCTGTTTTTATTTCCCGATCAGGAACTGCGCATCGGCGGCCGGCCGCCGGCCGGGCTGTTTGAATACGCCTTGCAATCCGACGATCTGGATTTGCTGCAGGCCTGGACGCCGAAAATTGTCGCGGCGCTGGCGAAATTGCCGGAGCTTAAAGACGTGAACAGCAACCTGCAGGACAAAGGCCAGCGCATCGATTTGCAGGTGAACCGGGAAATGGCGTTGCGTTACGGCGTTACGCAAGCCATGATAGACGCCAGTCTTTATGATGCTTTTGGACAGCGTCAAGTCTCGGTCATCTATAATCCGCTCAATCAAAACAAAGTGGTGATGGAGTTGGCGCCCGAATATTGGCAAAGCTCCGATATCCTGGATAAATTGTATATCAGCGTTCCCGGCGCTTTGCAGGCCGATGGCGCCTTGGCGCCGGCCCGTCAAGTGCCGCTTTCCGCGGTAGCCGCATTTGCGCCGGCCAATATGCCGTTAAGAATTAATCATCAGGGGCAGTTCGCCACT
>JBEKBU010000141.1:0-10921 GCA_050015235.1 Methylomonas sp.
TGATAATTCGGGTGTTTCGATCAATGCATATAAGGATCTGCCGGTACTTAAGTCGACAATTGAAATGACTACCAAGGGAAGCACCATAAAAAGCAAATCGCCCAAAATTGCATAGGTCGCGGCTCTTCGATGAAGTTTATTTGCTTGAATAGGCGTAACGGGTATGGGTATGTCTGACATTGTTTTAGCTGCTTTCTTTAAACTCGTCTTTAAGATAGGCAAAGCTTACCCTGGACTGATCGTAAACATTGTTGGTATTCCCTTCCATATCCAGCTCACGGGCTATCTGTCCGTTATCGGCGTTAACTGTTATTTCGTCGGAGAATTCCTGGCTTTGGCGTTTAATAAGTAATTTGTTCATGGGTGAAATCCTGATCAATGAGTTTGGCGAATTGCACTCCGGCAATGATTCTAATCGCCTATTGTAATGAGCATACTACAGTTAATAATGAAAGGATTCGGTACGTCAGCGCACATTCAGAATCGACTTCATGGCGAGAAGCGGGATTTGCAATCGATCATCGGCCGAGTACTTTGCCGAACAGACATATTTAGCCGCTAATGTGCTTTAACGTACAGAAGCAAGGATTATGAGCGGTGATAATAGATTGTGGCTGACGCATAGCGGTTTGTCTATTCGCGCCAGATCTTTAATCAATCGGGAGAATAAAAATGAAATTTAACGGCAATCGGCGCGCTAATACTATTGTTCATATAACGACGGCAGCGGTTTTGATCTTGACCCTGGGCCTTGCTCCGGGTATGGCTTCAGCCGCGGATAAACATCAAGAGGATCGCGTTGAAGTCCGCATCAAGGATATGCACGACAAACTCAAGATCACCGCGGCGCAAGCGGAGCTATGGGCCAAGGTCGAGCAGACGATGCGCGATGATGCTAAAGTCATGGATGCGCTTACTCAGGCCAGGGCCGAACACGCCAAAGAAATGACGGCGGTCGACGATCTAAAATCCTACGGCGAGATTACCGCGGCTCATGCGGACGGAATCAAGAAACTGACGCCGGTGTTCGCCGCTTTGTATGACAGTATGTCGGACGCGCAGAAAAAGGATGCGGACGCCTTGTTCCGCCATGGCGGTCATAAATCCGATCAAAAAAAGTTGGATGACAAATGATGGCGAAAACCGTTATCGCTGAATCAAATACGCCAATCTTGTTTTTTTCAGCGTTGCAAACATCCTTGCAAAGGAAGTTCCCTATGAAAATATCTAAACAAAAATTAAGCTATATCAAGTCAACGGCCGGCAAGATTTTAGCGGCGATCTCCATTATTGTCGCCATTAGCGTTTTGTCTTTTTCATCCGCGTTTGCGGAACGCGACCACGGTGGCGGGCGAGGCGACAGGCATGACGGTCATGGGGGCTGGCATGGCGGCCGTGACGGCTATCGGCATGGTTATGGTTATGGTTATGCGCAACCGGTTTATATCCCGCCGCCGGTTTACGCCGTTCCGCCGCAATCGCCGGGCATTAGCTTGATTTTACCTCTTAATTTTCGCCGCTAGCCATAATGTGGACTTCATGAGGACCAACTCGTAAATACCGCATTTAATACTGCGCTGACGGCGCTTGGCTTAAGTAATGCCGAAACCCTGGATTTAAGCGTTGCCGGCCAGCGCGCCCAGATTTTTACGCTATTGGAAACCGCTATCAAAAACCTGGAATCCGGCCTAGGCGCCAATTTTGCCGCAACCACATTGGATCAGCTCTAAACAACAATGCTATTAAGCCATTCATGGTTCGATAAGCTCACCATTCATCCAAACTGCTGACCAATTTTCCTAAGTCTGACGAATTTTTCAAATCAGAACTTTGGATTTCTTGGTTAAGCAATTTTCGGAGAAATGTGGTGCGGTAAATCAGATTTGTCAAGCATCAAGGTTAAGAATCCAGCGAAAAATTTACTTGATTTTTATCGGCGGATTGATAGCATAAAAACGTTATTTATTGAATAACAGTTCAGGATATCATTTTTGCTTGTTTATGGATTAAATACCCACTTAATCATAACGATAAAGGAGGAGACCATGAATAAAATCACCCCCCACCAATTAAGAGATTTAAACTTGACCCTGCCGGCCGGTACCGAGTGTTATCTATGTTTGTCGGTTCGCCAAGCGCTTAGCAGATACCGTAAAGGCAGACATTCGGCTACTTTCATCACGAAAGATCACGCCATTCCACTTTTGGCGCAAAAACTCGGTCGCGGACTAAAGCGCTTCATAATCAAAGATGTACGTAAATTACTGCCTAGCCGGCAAATCCGCGATCCGGAAAAATTCGCTTGATGTGAATTTTTTAATTTTTTATACTTTCTCTTTGTTGACTTGCCATTAGCATGTCCTCCCCCCTGCTTTCACAGGGGGGGGCTTTAGTCAAATTTATAGGCGTCTGCTTTGTTGGTTTTAAATCTATTTTTCGGACTTGAGCGCTTGCTGTTCGAGCACCGACAACGCAAATGCATAGGCATCGGGAAAATCAATTAACGCCGCCTTAGTCGATTTTTGTATTTGCTCATATAGGCCAAACTGGATTTTATATTTCAAATTACCGATAGACATGGGCCCTATGCTCAAAAAACTGACGTTCGATACATTCACCGTAACGCCAAGGTCATTAAGCCCGATGCCGGCGATGCCGCTCGGAGGGACGGCATTGGTATCGGCGGCGAGAACCAAGTTTTCGGCATGCGCCAGGGAGCTCTCTAAAATGCGCACCCCGGCTCTTGCCGCACAAATGATTATTTCGCTTTCACGAACTACCTTATCTTTTTCGACAACAGTCTGCGCGGACACCCATTCAACCTGAGTGTTATATCGTTCGCAAAAGCGTTGGGCCGACCTTTCGTCGTCATCGGCGACAAGTTGGCACAGTTGTACATTGGCGCCCTGCTGCTTAGCTAATATTGCCGTGCAAAGACCTACGGGCCCAGGGCCGAATACTGAAACTTTCCGTCCCGATAAGCCTTTCGAAGTCTGCTGTTTAAGAACTTGTTCGATTAAAGCGACAATACTTGCGGAAGTGGTATAAGCGCCATTCGGATCCGCGAATACGCCGACCTTGAAAGGCCCCACCATCGCATTTTTGGCGTTCTGAAACATGTCGGTCGCCAAATGGACATCGCGTCCGCCTATAAAAATACCGGTATCGTTAAAGCGATTGGGCGGGCGGCAAAAAATGGCGTCTTGAACCATGGCGGATACTAGTTTAGGCTCGATTTTTGTAAAAGGCACCACTAGATCGAATCCTGCATCGACGGCAATAGTTACATCGAATGGGCTGATGTTTTCACTTGGTGTTAAAAAGTACAGGATTTTTTTGGTCATAATGTAGTTGTCCTAATTAAATTTTAAGTATGTTTTAAATATAGTAGTTACTAATTAATCACTAACGGAACGTTAAAAATTTACCTGCAAGGGCTAGAAAAAAGGTAACTATCCAGTGAATTTTAGGCTAGCGTCGGCTATTCGGCTTTTGACGCCGGAACTCCTAGCAGAGGACGCGGTGTATACATCCGTGTAGCTTTCGCCCGGCCTCCATGCCGGTCAAACCTCCGCCAAGCGCTCGGCTATGGGTAAGTTTTTGAAAGTTTAGTCACAAGGTGATTAGTTAAGAAAAAAGCTATTTTCTAGCTTTCCCAGAAGAGCTTGAAATTGATTGGGGTAGTGAGAGACACATTTGAAAGGCGTTAGTTAATAGCCTTATCCCGGACGCAAAGCGGCCGGGATAAGGCCGCGACGAGACTAAATCATGCTTTGCGGCGGCTGGCCTTGATAACGCCGAATAGGCCCGTTCCCAGCAACAGCAGCGAGGAAGGCTCCGGTACGTTGCTGACGGTAACCAGCATGCCGTCGGTATTGCCGTTGGCGTCTACATAGAATCCGGTAAGCTGGCCGAGGTCGTTTAGGCCGTTAAGCGTAGTGCCGCCAACGCCTAAGGGATCGTCGACCGTGGTAAAGCCCCCGGTGGCGGTATTATAGATAAATCCATGTTGATGGTCTTGGGCGTCGGTATACACGCCGTCGGCCAGGCCGGTATTATTCAAGCCCAGGATCATGGTTGTGCCGGCGGCCGCGTTCGGGTCTTGAATCTGCGTTGTAGTCGAGCCGCCGTTCATGATAAAACTGAACGAATTTCCAGACACGGTATCTGTGTAAAAACCGCCCACTTCTCCGGAGTTATTAATTGCGGTAGCCTCGATGTTGGTAGCGTTGGCAAAGTTTATCTGCGTAAACTGGTCAGTCGCAAGATTAACGGTTTCGCCATGGATATCACCGTTCGGGCCCAAAAAGAACCCAGCGGCGATACCGGAATCGTTGACAGCCAGGAGCTGGTTAGTGGTAAGTTGAGTGACTATGTTAGGGGCAGTGCTAGGACTGTCTACTGTTTTGAAAACGCCGCCGATATCGGAGAAACCGTGCTGATTGCCAGCCGCATCAATCCAGAAACCTACCGTTTCGCCGGTGTTATTGATGCCGGTAACTTGGGTTTGTGTTGAGCCTGGAAAGTTTTCGTTGCTAAAGTTTGCCTGTCCGAAAGGCGCCGATACAGTGTAGCCTTTATTAGGCTGTATCGCGCCGTCGCCGAAATAGCCGGCGATTTTTCCGGAATTATTGATGCCCAGCAATTGATTAAAAGCCGGATCGCCGTTGTCATTTATCGTTTGGAAGGTATAAGTCGCGGCTTGGGCTTCAACCGCGGACAAGGCCAATAATCCGCCGGCCATTATCATGGAAGCGGCCAGGCGCGTTTTTGAAAACCGGTTAAAGGTAAGCAGCGAACGCTGGCGGCTTGATAATAGATGCTTGTTCATAAATATAATCCTCGATAATTAGTTGGTCGAATTGAGTAAGTTTTCACCGTGTTTTAACGAGCGGTGCAATTCTATTAGTTCAATAACCGCGCCAAGCGCTTAAGTTCAATAGCTAAAATTTATCAATCTACTGTTTTATAAAGAATATTTTTGATAATTTACATATGCGGCCTCTGGGTAGAACAGGGCAAACGCGGCCCGGAGCAATACGATATTTAGTAGTGGTTACGGTATTTCGTAATTCAGGGCGGGCTGAAGCAACTTGGCTGCGCTAAAACATTTCGGAAAATTGCGCTTTGATCGAATTTGGCTGATATGGCTAATGAAAATGGGTCGTATTGACCAGATGGTTCCGTCTCGATTTTTATTGATCGGTATTTGGCTTTGGTATTATTGAAAATTATGAGCGGGTTGTAATTGCAATAATTGTAGATTTAATCCGGCCCGGAAAAACGAGACAAAACGCAATAAGGAAAAAATCCGGCTCATGGGGTTGAGCCGGATTAGGGGGTAGGAATGTTACTGGACGCGTTATTTGACGGCGTTTTTTTTCAGTAGAATTCTCTATCTGCGCCATGATTTATCGCAGGGATCAAATTATGCGCGAGTTCACCCCCTTTCTTTTTAACCAGCCTAACCAGGAAATCAGGGCGGAGCAGAATAACCAAGCGCTTGCGGGTAAACTAACCGGCGCCGGCGAAACGCTAAAAGAGCCAACGGTATAGGAACTTTGGATGTGATCATCATAAACGAATACGCCCGGCAATGATGAAGCTTCTAAAGGGCTTTGTTGAATTTGCGCCTGCGTTTGCACGACGGAATTTACCAAAAAACCATCCGATTGGATAATGAAACCGCCGCTATCCACCAAGGCGCCTGTTGCAAACAGCGTATTGTCCGCCGGAAAAGCAGGGGTGATGCTTGAGCCCGCGGGTTCAATGCCCGTAATCGCCGCTCCGTTTATAAAGCCGGTAATGCCGACTATATTGTAGGCGTTACCCGACAGGTCGCTGGTGATCAATTCCCCGGTAGCGTCGAGGTTGCCGCTGCTAAAACTGAAATCGAATATCTGATTCGCAAAGCTGGGAGCCGTCGAGGCCAACATTACGGTAAAGCAAGTTGTTCTGTATAAATATTTCATAGTTAACTCCTAATTCATTGGCTGGTAATTTAAGATTTTGATATCGTGGCGCCCTGGCGCAACATATGTTTATCAAGCGCCATGCCAATTGCGGCGAGAGTTGTTAAATTTTGTTAAAAGACTGTTTAATATGAATTTAAAGTCACAAAATTTTGGCGCCGCGCAACTTGATATGCCGGTTGATACAGAACAGCGACACGATATTTCGATAGCGGTACGAAATTTCGTAATTTTTTAAAAAGTCCACGTATTCAAAGAGGTAGAGGCGCCGGATAGGTATTTGTACGTATAGACTAAAGTCATCGAATGGAGGAATATTGAAAATGGATTCCGATCAGATACCGATAGATGAAAATAGGGTCTGATTGATCGCAATGTTTTATTCTTTGATTATTACCGAGGCGTCTTTATGTTAACCACTTGGATTGTTGTAGCCGATAGTAGCCGCGCGCGGTTTTTCTTGATGGAGAACCGGAACGAGCCGTTAACGGAGTTGGATGGCATGGCGCATATCGAGGGTAGGCTGCGGGAAGGCGATGTGATTAGCGATCGGCAAGGCGGTCTTGCCGGCGGCCATGGCGAGGGAGGCCATCCTTTTGAGGCGCCGACCGATCTGAAACAGCATGAGATGGAGTTGTTCGCCAAACAAATAGCCGATAAACTGGAGCAGGGGCGTGTGAATCACAGCTATCGCAAGCTGATTTTGGCCGCGCCTCCGGCCATGTTGGGCGCATTGCGCCAGTCGCTTAATGCTCAGGTTTTGGCAATGGTCGGCAGCTCCATCGATAAGAATTTAGTTTCCGAACACGCGGATGAGATTCATAGGCGCATCATCGTTTAAAACAAGCCCTTGCGGTTTGGCGCCCCGGATGGCGCTTTGCGCATTTCCGGCCCATTTACCCATCTGACGTCGCTCTATACGCTTTTACCGCGACTATGTTATATTTCTACAATAGATAAGGCTTGATTGCCGACAGTATTTTCCAGTGGAATTTATAGCTCTAAATTTTGAAATATGATGAAACATTACCAAATTATTTTCGCCGCCGCTTTGCTGTTATTGCAAGCCTGTGGTCAGACTGGGCCGCTGTATTTGCCGGGTAAAGATAAACCCCCGGTTTACGTGCCGCCCGCTCAATGAGCGCGGATCATTTTAATTACCGGCGCGGCCAACTGTTTGTTGAGCAGGCGCCGCTGGCGGATATTGCCGAAAAATACGGTACGCCTTGTTACGTTTATTCGCGCGCGGCGCTGGAGCAACGCTGGCAAGCTTTCGACAACGCTTTTGCCGGGCGGCCGCATTTGATTTGTTACGCCGCCAAGGCCAATTCCAGTCTGGCCGTACTCAATGTGTTGGCGCGTCTCGGTTCCGGTTTCGATATCGTGTCGGCGGGTGAATTGAGCAGAGTGCTGGCGGCGGGCGGTGAACCGGAAAAAATTGTGTTTTCGGGCGTCGGCAAGCGCGAAGATGAAATTCTGGCCGCTTTGCAGGCTGGCATCCGCTGCTTTAACATTGAAGTTAGCGGCGAACTGGACAGAATAAACCGCTTGGCCGGGCAAGTGGGCGTGATAGCGCCGGTCTCGTTTCGGGTTAATCCGGATGTCGACGCTAAAACCCACCCTTATATCTCGACCGGATTGAAAGAAAATAAGTTCGGGATCGATATTCATCAGGTACTTGGCGAATACGGGCGCGCCGCGCAAATGCCGCATGTGGAAATAGTTGGCATCGATTGCCATATCGGTTCGCAACTGGTGGAAATAGAGCCGTTTATAGCCGCGTTGGATAGGCTGCTGATTTTAGTGGACGCCTTGCGGGCGAAAGGCGTTAAATTGCGTCATTTGGACTTGGGCGGCGGGCTCGGCATATGTTACCGTGACGAGCAGCCGGCTGAGCCGGCCCAGTATGTGGACGCGCTGTTAGAGCGCCTTGCCGGCCGGGATTTCGAGATCATGTTGGAGCCCGGCCGGGCTATCGCCGGTAACGCCGGGGTATTATTGACCAGGGTGGAGTATTTAAAGCCTACCGCCGATAAAAACTTTGCGATTGTCGATGCGGCCATGAACGATTTGTTAAGGCCGGCTTTATACGGCGCCTGGCATGAAATTTTACCTATAAGTTCGGCTAGCGATGGCGAAGAGCGGGATTGGGATATTGTCGGGCCGGTTTGCGAAACCGGCGATTTTCTCGGTAAAAGCCGGGCGCTATGTTTGCGGGAAGGGGATGTGTTGGCCGTTTGTTCGGCCGGCGCTTACGGTTTTTCGATGAGCTCCAATTATAATTCCAGGCCGCGTCCGGCGGAAGTTTTGGTGGACGGCGAACGTACGCATTTAATACGCTCCAGGGAAACCGTCGCGCAATTATGGTCGGGCGAGCGGATTCCCGAACTTTGAAGGCTTTTTAAACGGACTGAAAATTCATGGTGATTCATTTCAGCAAAATGCAGGGGCTGGGTAACAATTTTGTCGTTATCGACGCTATCAATCAGTCTATAAATTTAAATGCGGAGCAAATCCGCCGTATCGCCGACCGTCATTTTGGCGTCGGTTGCGATCAATTGTTGCTTGTGGAGCGTCCGGTCAACCATAATGCGGATTTTAAATACCGGATTTTTAACGCCGATGGCGGCGAGGTCGGGCAATGCGGTAATGGCGCCCGTTGTTTCGCCCGTTTTGTGCGCGAAAAACAGTTAACGGCTAAAAACGAAATCGTCGTGGATACGGATTCCGGACAATTAACGCTACGGATTACAGAGGACGGCTGGATTACCGTCAATATGGGCGTTCCCAGGTTGCCGCCGGAGCAAATCCCGCTGTTGGCGGCGGAACAGGCCAAGCTTTATCATGTGACGTTGCCGGAAGGGGAGATTGCGTTTGCCGCGGTTTCCGTCGGCAATCCGCATGCGGTGATAGTGGTGGAGGATATTGCACAGGCGCCGGTGGCTACCCTAGGGGCTGTCATGGAGCGGCATCGGATTTTTCCCGAGCGCGCCAATATTGGTTTTATGCAAATAATTAACCGCCAAGCGATTAAACTGCGTGTTTTTGAACGGGGCGCCGGTGAAACCTTGGCGTGCGGCAGTGGGGCTTGCGCAGCCGTAATAGCCGGAATTGAGCAAGACTTGCTGGATCGAGAGGTCTGTGTGAGCTTGCCGGGCGGCGAATTGAAAATAAATTGGCCAGGTCGCGGGCAGCCGGTATTTATGACGGGGCCGGCGGCGACGGTCTTCGAAGGACGGATAGAACTATGAGTATTGAAAAAAAATCGGCGGTTAGCGAAGATCAAGTCGTTGCTTATTTACGGATGCAACCTGAATTTTTTCAGGATCATCTGGATTTATTGGAAAAAATGCACATTCCTCATCCGAGCGGCAGTGCGATATCGTTAATTTCAAAACAGTTGCAATTATTCAGAACCAAACATCAGGAGCTGGAAAACCAATTAATCGCTTTGATAGAAATCGCCAGGGAGAACGATGCTTCGCTAAACCGTATGCATGAATTGACGCTGGCTTTATTGGAGGCAAATACGCTGGAAGAGGTGATAGCCAATCTGAATATGGTGTTTGCCGAATGTTTTGTCACCGATTTTACCGCGATCAAAATTATCAAAAACGCGGCTGCGCCGGCTATTAGTCATTTGTTTGTCGAGCCGGGCGACGCCAGGTTAAAAATTTTCGCCAATGAATTAAAAACTAATCAGCCTAAATGCGGGCGTCCCTCGCTCGCCCAGGCGCAATTTTTATTTGGCAATGACGCCGCGGAAGTCCGTTCCGCGGCGATTATTCCGATGGCTTATACGCGTCTGGAAGGCATAGTGGCGATCGGTAGCCGCGACGACACGCGCTTTCATTACAGCATGGGGAATTTGTTTCTGATGCAAATGAGTGAAATTATCGCTACCCGTTTGATCTCGCTGTTGCGCGATATCGAATAGTTTATGCAAACAGAGGCGCGGCAATGGTTGGATGATTTTTTCGCCTATTTGCGCGGGGAAAAACGCGCCTCTGCAAATACGCTGGACGCTTATCAGCGCGATTTGCAGCGTGTTCAAGCTTTTTGCGCCGAACGGAAGATTCGATGCTGGCGGGAGCTGGAAAGCAGCGACGTGCGTTTTTACATTGGTTGCCGGCACAAAAACGGCGTTAGCGGGCGCACCATCCAGCGCGAACTGGCCGCCCTGCGCGGTTTTTTCCGCTATTTGTTGAAAAAACGCCATATAGAAACGGATCCTGTACAGGGTTTACAGGCCCCTAAATCGCCTAAAAAACTGCCGAAAACGCTGGATGTCGATCAAATGACCGGTATGCTGGAGGCGAGTCCGGATAGCGCGCTGGAAATTCGCGATCTGGCGATGTTCGAATTATTTTATTCGTCCGGTTTGCGCTTAACCGAATTAGTCATGCTTGATTTGGGCGACATCAATTTTAGCGACGGCGTCGTGCGTATCCGTTACGGCAAAGGCGGCAAGGAAAGAATGGCGCCCGTCGGCAAACAGGCTATTTCGGCGCTTAAAAAGTGGCTGGAGTTGCGGCCAGAGGCCGGCTCCGCCGCTGTGTTCGTTTCACAACGCGGCGCGCGGCTGGGTCAGCGTAGCGTGCAGCTGCGCCTGGAGCGCTGGGGTATAAAACACGGCGTGGACATGCATATGCATCCGCATATGTTAAGACATTCGTTCGCCAGCCATATGCTGGAGTCAAGCCAGGACATCAGGGCCGTGCAGGAGTTGCTGGGGCATAGCGACATCAGCACCACGCAAATTTATACGCATCTGGATTTTCAGCACCTAGCCAAGGTTTACGATCAGGCGCATCCGCGCGCGAAAAGAAAGTAAAACTTTGGGTTAAAGTTAGGTAAGGGCGCCTATCTGTTAATTAAGGCTTGGTGTAATTTAAGATTTTGGGGGCGGGGAGGGTTTCAGAAGACGCTGTGAATACTTCCATGTAAGC
>JBEKBU010000142.1:0-10879 GCA_050015235.1 Methylomonas sp.
CGGCGGCCGCAAACGCATCAGCAAATGGCGGGCGCCGTCCAAAGCGTGCCGGGTGATGCGGCCGATGTGCTCGGCTTCAGCCGCGATTTCCGGATTTTTTTCGGCGGCGCTTTGTTTAATCGAAGCCGCTACCGCCTGGATGGCGACCAGACATTGGCCTAGTTCGTCATGCAATTCGCGGCTTAAATGGCGGCGTTCGTCTTCCTGGATTTGCAATAATTTAGCGATCAACTGTTGACGCTCCGCCAATAGTTGCTGTTGACGCGCAGTCAAGCGATTGATGGCCGCGGCGATGCATTGCCATTCGTATAATTCAAAAAACGGCAAGCGATAATCCGGCTGCGCCGCTTCCATTCTGCCGACCCCCGCGACTATGGCGGTTACCGGGCGCAATGCGCGGCGGATGGTGAGCGTCACCAGTAAGCAGACAGCGAAAATGGTGATTGCCGATAATTGCAGCAAGCCGGAAACCGCCCGCCAAGCCCCGGCAATTTCCGTTTCGGCGCTACCGGCGACAGTGAGAACGCCGTATTCCCGGCCGTTAAATTGTACGGTTTGCGTGATGACCTGCTGGTCAGGAAACAGCCGGCGGTAAAGCAGCGCAAAACCGTCCGGCCAATCGGGAGTTAGCCATTTTTCGCCGTTGCAAATACTATGAGTCTGTTGTGTGGCTTTGCCGGTATAGCTTATGCACATTCCCGGCTGGCCGCCGGATTGTTTCCAGGCGTCAAAATCCGGAAAAGGTTCGCTCCGGCCTATGCCTGCCTCGGTCAGAAGTAACTGCTGGCGTAGTTGCTTGACGATACTCTCGGCGGTTTGCCTGGTGAGCTCTCCGGCTTGCCGGTGAGCCTGATACAAGGTGTAGCCGGCGGTCGCCAGCAGGCAGAGCAAAGCGGCAAGTATGATGCGGGTTAGCAAATGGCGTTGTAAGCGCATAAAATAATTACTCAGGAAATTTTATGAGTTTTTTCGTCGGTTGTATTTTTTCGTGGTTTATCATTTATAATAATCAAGGTAAAGCAAAAATTTAAGGGGCAGTCCATATGGCAATTAAATCAAGCGCGTTTGGGCGCGTCGAATTGAGCGGCAAAGATGCCGAGCGGTTTGTTCTGCACATGAACGAAGATAAAGCCAATCCACTGGCTATGGCGGCCCTTGCCCGTGGCCGGTTAATCAGTAAACAAATTAAAAAAGGCGAGGCGTTCGAACTGAAACGCCATGCCTGATTCAACTTTTTACATACGCAAGCTCGAAGATTCCGACATCGTACAAAATTTCAAAAGCGGCGGCCAATCTTTTTTACCGCTAAAAACCTTTCTCCAAAAACAAGCTAAGAATTTTCAGAAATCTAACATCGCGCAACCTTTGTTGCGGTGACCGGTGATAAAAACATTATCGGCTATATGACTTTAACTTGTAGTGAGATAGATTTGCAAGACGGTTACGACATAACCGACTGTGTCCATGCTAGCCATTACGAATTTTTGCCCGCTGTCAAAATAGCGCGATTGGCGGTTGACGCCAGATACAGGACAAAAGGCATTGGTTCGACACTGGTTGAATACGCCATTGCTTTGGTATTGGACATAATAGCCGAAAATGTCGGTTGCCGGTTTGTAATGACTGACGCCAAAAGAGAAGCTGTAGGCTTTTATGAAAAACTAGGCTTTAATTTGCTTGATTCCGAGGGCGATCAAGGAATAGAACATCACTTAATGTTTTTGGATTTGCAGAACCTTAGGTAAATCGTTACCAATGACCACCCTTTGCGCAGACGCTCGCGCTTATCCGCATTGCGCGGTGTCGCCAGCGCCGTCAGAAGCGGAGCAAACGCAAAGCGGCAAGTATGATACGGGTCAGCAAATGGCGTTGTAAGCGCATAAATTTTCTCATTATGTAAGGTTTAACGGCGTCAACTTATCGCGCATTTTAAGAGCCGCCGATTTTTCTGGCTAGCGTCCGCATTATCAACGGGAAATTTGCCCGGAACAGTCGGGCAAATATCGGCATACAGCTGGTCGAACAGCGGCTATGCTGGCGGCTACTAACTATTCTTCATTGAGGATTTGCTTATGTCCGCTCAACTTTTCGATACCCGCACTGTCCGATGGCGGACGTTGGAAATTATTCCATATCTGCATTACCGGATACTGGCTATTGATCCGGAAAATCGTATCATAGACGTGTTGTTTAAATTTGCCGCCGGGCGGCAAATCGTTTTGCACCGGCACAAGGTGTTGAATCATACCTTTGTAATCGCCGGCGAACATTGGCTGTATAAGGCGGATGGCGCGGTAAAAGAAATAAGAGCAACCGGCAGTTATATAATCAGCCCGGCCAGCGACGAGCCGCATCGCGAAGGGGGAGGGGCGGACGCCGACGCCATCGTGCTATTCAGTATCCGCGGCAACGGCGCGTTATACGAAATTCTCGATGACGATCTGAACGCCATTGGCGAATTAAGCATGCGGGATTTCATCGATTTATACAATGCGCAACCCTGAGTGAGGTGACATATGCCTTGTTATACCCGCAGAGCCCTTTTAGGTGCTTTTTTGCTGTTGTTTTTGGTTAACGGTTACGCCGGACAACGTATTGCCGTGCTGGATTTCGAGCTTAACGATATCACGTCCTTGCCTAATACCGCGCCGGAGCAAACGCGCACCGCCTCCATCCGCCCCTTGTTGGAACAGGCCATTAGGCAAGAGGGCGATTTTGAAATCGTGCAAGTCAGTCCGGCGGCGCAGGCTGAAGCTAATGCCGGGTTCGGCTATCTGTTCCGCTTTCCGGAGTTGGCGGCGAAGCTCGGCAAACAGGTCGGCGCCGATTGGGTGATAGTCGGCCAACATAGTAAACCGAGTTTTCTGTTTTCTTATTTACAGGCGCAACTTGTACCGGTAAACGGCGGGGCGCCGATAGCGCGGCTCAATATCGAATTAAAAGGCAATCACGTTAGCGTCACTCAGCATGGCGTCGCCATGCTTGCCGGCAAGGTCGGCCGTCTTATCGCCGAACGCAGTGCGTTGCCGGAAACGCGTTAATCCGAGTCCCGTGTCGGGCGATTGGCTTTTACTTATTGGTTGGCGGCGCTAAAAACCGGGCGAATTCGATAGCTGAAACCGGTTTAGAAAACAAATAGCCTTGGCCGTAATCACAGCCCGCCGCCAGCAGCAAATCGCATTGGTTTTGGGTTTCGATGCCTTCCGCGATTACTTTAATGCCCAATTTATGCGCCATAACGATAATGGCTTCGCAGAGCGCTAATTCATCGGAGCCTAACGCTAAATTGCGCGTAAAAGACTGATCGATCTTGATGTAGTCAATATCGAATTTATTCAGATAAGATAAAGCCGAAAATCCGGTTCCGAAATCGTCCAGCGCTACCTGAATACCCGTGTCGCGAAACGTTAAAAGCTGATTGTTGACAACTTCATAGTTGTCCATCAGCAGGCCTTCCGTAATCTCAACCACCAGACTTTGGCCGGTCAATCCCAGTTCGGTCAAGTATTCAAACCAAGCGCCCGGATTATGCCGGTCGCTGCGAAATTGCACCGGCGATTTATTAATGCTGATCTGCAGGTCGATATGATAGGTGTCCCGCCATAAGGCGGCTTGATGAGCGGCTTGACGGAATACCCAATTGCCTATTTCCACTATCAATCCGGTTTCTTCGGCAATCGGAATAAAACTGGCGGGACTGATAATGCCATGGAGAGGATGAGCCCAGCGTAGCAGCGCTTCGGCTTTCAGAATGTGGCCGGCGCCTAATTCCACGATAGGCTGATAATGCAAAATAAACTGTTCTTTTTCCAGGCCTTGCCGTAAATCGTTCGCCAGCCGGATTTTTAGCTGAGACGCTTCCTGCATGGATTTTGTAAAATAACAGCAGCGGTTACGCCCTTGATTTTTGGCGAAATACATCGCTTGATCGGCATTTTTCAGCAAGGTAATTACTTCGGTTCCATCGTCTGGGAAAATTGTTACGCCGATGCTTGCGGATACATAAACCATTTCGTTCTCCAACTGAAACGGGGCGGACAATTTGCTTAAAATATCTTCCGTTACGCGCTGGACATGGCTAGTGTCATTTAAATTCGCCAGAATAACAGTGAATTCGTCACCGCCTAACCGGGCGACGGTATCGCTTTCCCGCACGCAACTGGCAATGCGTTGGGAGGCTTCCAGCAATAGGGCGTCGCCTTGAAAATGCCCCAAGGCGTCGTTGACTTCTTTAAAATGATCCAGATCGAGAAAGATTACCGCCATCTTCAGCCGGTTGCGGCGCTGTTTTTTAATTTCCCCGCACAAGCGTTCATGTAACATGTGCCGGTTCGGTAAACCGGTTAATTCGTCAAAGTTCGCCTGTTTCCAGATCAGTTCCTCATCCTGTTTCTTATGGGTAATATCGTGAAATTGAATGATGCGGTAATGAACGCTATTGTCAGGATTAAATACGGTATTAATCGCTACCCAGCTTGGATAAATTTCCCCGTTGCGGCGGCGGTTCCATATTTCGCCTTGCCAATTGCCCACCGTGTTTAAGGATTGAAATATGGTTTGATAGGTTTTTTCACTCTGGCGGCTGGAGCTGAATTTTTTGGGATTCCGGCCCAGCACCTCCCGAAGCGAATAGCCGCTGATACGCGTGAAAGCGGGATTGACGGAGACAATCTGATTATCCGCATCGGTAATCATGATCGCTTCACTGGCGTTTTGAAAAACCATATGCGCTAATTTCCGCTCGGTAATATCTGCGTTCATGCCTATCATGCGCAATGGGCAGCCTAGCGCGTCGCGGCTGGTCACTTTAGCGCGGCTGGCGACCCACGACCAACTCCCGTCCGCATGGAGAAGACGGTGTTCGTTATAAAAACTGTCGGAAACGCCGTTTAGATGATCTTGCAAATTCTCAGCAACTCTAGCCAAGTCATCGGGGTGAATTTGAACGGTTGCTCCTGCTTGTTTATATTCAGAATAGATAATGTTTAAAATAGCCTTACTATCCCTGTTGATTAAAGGATCGCCGCCGATGGACTCCCATTACCAAATTTGATCGCCCAAGCCCTCCAGGATGAATTGCCAGCGTTCTTCACTGACGCGCAACGCCGATTCGACCCGTTTTCGCTCTGATTTTTCCCGCATCAAATCCAGGGTGCGCACGGATAAGCAGTCATACATATTCAGAACCGTGTCGATCAATACCTTCATCGCCCCGTTCATTTCAAGATCGGATTGCTGTTTCGCTTGCTGTATGGTTAGCCCGGCTTGCAAACCAAGCACCGCTTTGCTCATGCGTTTGTCGGTATCCAATATATGATAAGCAAGCCAGTGGGTGAGATATTTTAGAATGCCGCCTATGACGTCATCGAATGGTTTGACGCCTTCTTCTTCACGTAATTTATTTATTTCCCGGACAAAATCATAATGAGTCGCTTGATGATTCGCCAACCATTCATCATTAGGAAAATAGGTTAACCAGAGGTTTTCTTCCGTTTTAAAATGGCAATCTATATAATCAGCCAGATCGTTAAAAACATTATTCAAGGTTACGGCGCCGGAGCGGTTCGCCAAATGCGCGGCCAACCTGTTTAACAATTGCACCAATTGTTGATGCTGTTCGTCTATTAGTTCAATACCGGTTTCGAAATTTTTATTCCAGGGAAAAATTTCAAAAAAATCAAAGTTATGACCTTGCATTATGTATATTCCGTGTCGAAACGAACAGCAATATGGAATTTTTTGATTCCGGGCGCGCGCTAATCCGTTTGAGTTTACAATCTTTATAGATTCACATACAAAGCATAGTTAATTCTTGCGAAACGCCCAGCAATTTTTAAAAAAATTCATATTTCGGCGGATTACTTTTGTATGAACTTTTTTGGAAAATGTATAATCTAACACATAGTCTACCTATCGGGGAGAGTATACAATGTATCCAATCGATTTTTTTAATTTCATGCCCAAATCTTTAGGTCTCGCCAGTACGATACTTTGTTTGTTTGCTTTCCATGCCGCTGAAGCGAAATCGGAGACGCCAACTGATAAAACCCTTACCATTGGGGTAAATTTAATTTTGGATTTACCAGCGGATGAATTGTTCCTTAAGCCCGCCGATCACGGCGGTTTGCTGCAAAACAGCGAAAACGTCGCCGGCAAGCAGACTTTAGACAAGGGGCAAATTATCGCTACAACAACCAAGAAATCCAAGCCGCTTAATCTTGGTTGCGGCATGGATGTCTATCAAAATCTCAGTCCGGACATTACGTTTTCCAACCGCTTATCAGGCCAGTGCGACCTAAAATACCATTACTGACGCATAAAAATTCATATGGCCCCTCCGCCACTAAGCTAAAATTAATGCATTCTTTGTCCGTTGGCCGGTTGGCGTTATGAAATTGAAAATTCTGATTTTTTTCTTTACCCTGCTTCATCTTAATTCGGTCTTTGCCGCCGAACCTCCATTAATACGCTTGGGCGTCATGGCCTCCGGTACGTTGGCTTGGGAATTGGCGGCGATGAAAAACGCCCGATTGGACAATAGCCCGGATTTTACGCTGCAAACCGTCATGCTGGCCAATCAGCAGGCCGGTAAGATTGCGCTACAGGCCGGCAGTGTGGATATTATAGTTTCCGATTGGATCTGGGTGTCAGGCATGCGCGCCGAAGGCGCCGATTATACTTTTTACCCTTATTCCAACAGCGCCGGCGGCTTATTGACGCCGGCCGGCAGTCCGATTAAAACCTTGGCCGACCTAAAAGGTAAAAAACTGGGCGTCGCGGGTGGAGAGCTGGATAAAAATTGGCTGCTGCTACAAGCATTGGGCCGGAAACAAGGGCTGGATCTGAATAATACCGTGGAAAAAGTCTTTGCCGCGCCACCCTTGCTGAATCAACAATTCGGCGCCAACCAAATCGATGCGATACTGACTTATTGGCAATTCGCCGCCCGCCTGGAGGCGGAAGGCAATCGGCAATTGCTGAGCGGAGAAGAAATCATCCGCCAATTGGGCGTTAATGAAAGCGTACCTAGCCTAGGTTATGTATTTAAAGCGGGCTGGGGGCGGCAATCCAAACAGGCGTTACAAAGCTTTCTGAACGCCGCCCAAACGGCGCGCGATAAGTTATGCGACGACGATAACGCCTGGCAAACCATCGCTACCCTTACCGAAGCCGAAACGCCCTCAGCCCTGCAACATATCCGCGGCCGTTATTGCCAAGGGCGGGTCGGAGTATGGGGAGAGCCCAATAGGGCGGCGGCGGCCCGGCTTTATCAATTACTTCATCAGTTGGATAACAGCAAACTTACCGCTCAAAGTCCGCAACTGCAAGCGGGTACTTTCTGGTCATTCGAGTAATGCCGACAGTCTATACCTCGCCTTACCAACGCTGGTTACCGGTTTTATCCATAGTCGCGCTTCTGGGCATATGGCAGACGTTGGCCTTTAGTATGCACTCCAATACCTTGCCCGGGCCCGTAAAAGTGGCGGAAGCATTCCGGCTGGCTTTGTTGTCCGGGGAATTGCCTTATCATCTAGGGGTGACTTTATTACGCTTGCTGTGCAGTTTTTCCATCGCCATGCTATTAGGCGTCGGTATCGGCATTGCGCTTGGCCGGAACCGGATTCTGGACGCATTTTTCGATCATTGGCTGATTATTTTTTTGAACATTCCGGCGCTGGTGACGATAATTCTTTGTTATGTATGGTTTGGCTTGCAGGAGTGGGCGGCTATTTTAGCGGTGGTGATTAACAAATTGCCTAACGTGGTGGTGACCATACGCGAAGGCGCGCGCAGCCTGGATAAAGAATTATTGGAAATGGCGCAGGTCTACCGCTTCAGTAAAAGTAAAACCTTGCGGCGCGTTATTTGGCCGCAATTGCATCCGTACGTCATGGTCGCTACCCGCTCGGGTTTAGCGCTGATCTGGAAAATCATCCTGGTTGTTGAGCTATTAGGGCGTAGCAACGGCATGGGCTATCAACTGCATTTATTTTTTCAGTTATTTGACGTCGCCAGCCTGCTGGCCTACAGTTTTGCTTTTGTCGCCGTGATTCAGTGTCTTGAATGGTTGTTGTTAAGACCACTCGATCAACGTATCAAAAGCTGGCGGCAATGAGCTCGATACACATCGACATCGATAAAAAGGCTTTTTATACGGAAAAGGGGATATACACCGCGATCGCCGATTTAAAGCTCGAAATTGCAAGTAACGAATTTGTCTGCTTGGTTGGCCCTTCCGGTTGCGGTAAAACCACGCTGCTGAATATCGTCGCCGGTCTCGATCAACACTTTGAAGGCGGTATCGGCATGGAGCGCGCCGGACATGATGCGCGGATTGGCTATGTGTTTCAAAATCCGCGCCTGTTGCCTTGGTGCACTCTACGCCGTAATATCGAATTGGTCTTCCATGCCCCGCCGCCCGCCGCCCTGATCGACAGCTTGCTGAGCGCCATGCAGCTTGAAGAGGCGCAACATTTGTTTCCCGGACAGCTTTCCCTGGGCATGCAGCGCCGAGCCGCCATTATCCGCGCTTTTGCCGTTAATCCCGACGTCTTGTTATTAGATGAGCCTTTTGTTTCCCTGGACGCGCCTACCGCCCGTTTAATCCGCAATCTGCTTTACAGCCTTTGGCTAGAGCGTCCGCATACCATCCTGTTCGTCACGCACGATCTGCGCGAAGCGATTACGCTGGCGGACCGCTTAATTTTTTTAAACACCGCCCCCATGCAAATCGCCGCCGATATTCCGGTTACTCTAGACCGGAATGAACGATGCGAAGAAGCAAAGATCGAAGCATTCCGAGGGCGTTTACTCAATCATCATCCGGAAATCAATGCCCTGTTATGAGGTGGAATCCATGTTACGTAAACTAACGCGCCATACTTTATTATTATTACTCTGCGCGGCGACCGCTTCGGCCGGTCCCGCAACGGTCAAACCATTCGTCTCCGGCAGTTATCAACAGCTTCTTGGCTCGCATCAGGGCCGGGGGTTTATGTTGGTTATCTGGTCTCTGGACTGCTCGAGTTGCATTAAGGATATGGAATTATTAAGCAGCTTGCATAAAAAACGCCCGGAATTGGGTATAGTAATGCTTTCTACCGACGAAATCGGCTCCACGCCGGATATAGAAAAACTTTTGGAAAAATATCAGCTAAGCGAACTGGAAAATTGGGTATTCGCGGACGATAACACGCAAAAACTCCGCTATGAAATCGATCCAGGCTGGTACAGCGAATTGCCGCGCACTTATTTTTATGGCGCCGATCATCACCGGGAAGGATACAGCGGCGCGCTAAATGCCGAGGACTATAACGCCAAGCTCGCGAAACTGAAGATTTAAACGATCGGTTTCCTTTTCTCAATACTTAACGGTAAAATTCGCTTATTTTTTTAAAGGAGCAGCAACCCCATGGGTAGAGCGTATCAAAACCGAAAAGCATCCATGGCCAAAACGGCCGGCATGAAAACCAAAGTCTATAGCAAATATGGCCGTGAAATTTATGTCTGTGCTAAATCCGGCGGCATCGATCCGTCGAGTAATCTAACGTTGCGCGGTTTGATCGAACGCGCTAAAAAAGATCAAGTGCCGAGCCATGTGATCGAGAAAGCGTTGGACAAAGCTAAAGGCGGCGGCGGCGAGGATTTTGCTTCGGCGCGTTATGAAGGCTTTGGGCCTGGGGGTTGTATGGTGATAGTGGATTGTTTGACGGATAATCCGAACCGTACTTTCGGCGATGTGCGGCAATGCTTTGTTAAAACCAAATGTAAAATTGGCGCACAGGGCTCCGTCAGCCATATGTTCGACCATTCCGCGATACTGGCGTTTAAAAACGGGGATGAAGACAGCGTTTTGGAGGCGTTACTGGCGGCGGACGTGGATGTTTCCGATATTGAAAACGAAAGCGGCAAGCTTACGGTTTTTGCTCCGCAAGGCGACTACTTCAAAGCGAAACAGGCTTTAGCGGACGCATTCGGCGAAATCGATTTTGAGGTGGATGAAATCCAATTTGTCCCCAGAAACGCCACGCCTATCGGTGGTGAGGATATAGCCGTGTTTGAAAAGTTTTTAGATTTGTTGAACGAACTGGACGATGTGCAGAATGTTTTTCACGATGCCGAATATTAAGTAATACCCTCATATATCATGTCGCTAAGTTAATGGCCGTAGGACGGGTTAGACGCCCAAGCATCGTAACCCGCCGATGCTTTTACTTATCCAGCGCCTATTCATGAATAACCTCAGGCGCGAATGTAATCAATAAGCATCTTCTTTTCCTGCCACGTATCAAATTTCAGCAGTCATAAGCCTATTCCACAATTCGAGACGCAGTGCGTCTCGAATGCGTCATTCCAGATATTATTGAACTGTGTCTTTCAGACCCTTGCCAACTTTAAACGAGGGAACTTTTGCCGCCGCAATTGTAATGCTTTCACCGGTTTGAGGATTCCGTCCGGTACGTTCAGCTCTTTCCTTCACATCAAAAGGGCCAAATCCAACTAATGCAATGGAATCGCCGGATTTTAAAGTTGACTCTATGGTTTGCACCAAAGCATCAAGCGCACGACCAGCATCGGCTTTGGTCAGTCCAGAGTGATTAGCGATTTCGTTGATCAGTTCGGATTTGTTTATGGGCATTTCCTTATCAGGTAAAGTTAGGTTGGAATTCAAATGGTCTAGTTTAATGGCTTGGACTCTGTTAAACAATTCGGTCAGTCAAAAATCTGTTAAAATTGCCCATTAAATTTTCTCTGTCGAATTAAGTAGTGAATAGTTTTCGGCAAAATAAATAAACTGTTTCAAAATTTAAATCTAATTGAACCAATTATATTCGTGTCGGAATTTCAATATACCATTGCCAATGGAAAAGAATTTAAA